>SUYL01000014.1 GCA_015060445.1 Bacteroidales bacterium | reverse complement strand
GTGGATGTGCTGCCGGAAATGTTTGTTTCGTCCACAAAAGCATCCCTGTTTGTGGATGTGCTGCTGGAAATGTTTGTTTCGTCCACAAAAGTGCCCCTGTTTGTGGATGTGCTGCCGGAAATGTTTGTTTCATCCACAAAAGCACCCCCGTTTGTGGACGTGCTGCCGGAAATGTTTGTTTCATCCACAAATGCACCCCCGTTTGTGGATGTGCTGCTGGAAATCTTTGTTCCGTCCACAAAAGCACCCCTGTTTGTGGATGTGCTGCCGGAAATATCTGTTTCGTCCACAAAAGCACCCCTGTTTGTGGATGTGCTGCTGGTGGATGGATGGAGATGCTCCAGGATGAGTTGTTGTTTGAATAGGGCGGTGGCCTGTGAACTCCCTTGCTCCACTGATACTGAGAACGGGTATACCAGAGAAGGGAATGAGTGCCAGAGCGGGGCTTTGATCTTCATTTTTTTACGCGCCTCAATGCATTTGACACACAATGGCACATTTATTCCGGCAGGGTGGCGGCCCAGCAGCAGGCGGGAGGTTTCAACCCCCTCATTTTCCAATATGTACTGTATTTCTTCCGGTTTCAGCATTATTTTCAATTATATTATTTTTTTGCTGCTGTTGGTGGTAAAGTTCCTGGTAAGTTTGTTGAATCTGTAAAGGAACAGTATTGCGGCGAGCATAAGTCCCAGCAGCAGTCCCAGCCATACACCTACTGGGCCAAGGCCTATCATAGTTCCTGCAATGTATGCGAATGGAACACCTACTATATAGTATGAGAAAATAGATGTAACAAGGGGCCATTTTACGTCGGCAAGGGCCCTCAGTGATGCCAGGGCTGATAGTTGCACAGCATCAAACAGTTGGAACGCTGCGGCAACGTACAGTAGTTTGGCTGCAATCTCCGCCACTTCAGGGTCTTGAGTGAAAATATATGGAATTACATCATTGAAGATTATGAATGATATCCCGGCCAGGGCCATAAGTGCTATGCTTATATGTGATGCTGCAAAACCTGCCTTGCGGGCATCTGCAAAACGCCCCTCTCCGTATTGGTGTGAAACCCTGATTGTTGCTGCTACCCCTACACCCTGGGCTACCATAAACGAGAAGGTGATTATTGTCTGTGAAGCCTGGTGCGCTGCCATTGCAATCTCTCCGAACCATCCCGCCATAATTCCGGCAATGCTGAAGGTGGTAACCTCAATCAATCCCTGGAAAGATATCGGGAAGGAAGTTTTCATAACCTCCTTGAACTGTTTGAAATTCAGCGCACTGAGTCTTATGTTGCCAAGGTACTTCTTGTACAGTCTTCCCGACAGCAATATTGCAATACCGATTCCCATCATTGCGCAACGGCTGATGAAGGTTGCACAGGCGGCACCTGCAACACCCATAGGGTGTATGCCGAAATGGCCGAATATGAGTACCCAGTTGAGGAATATGTTGAGAATATTGCAGAATACCGTAATGTACATGGTGTATTTGGTATTGCCCACACCCTCTGTGAGTGCCCTTATTACATAAAATATTACAAAGGGGGCAAGGGAATAGACCATTATTGTGTAATATTCTCGGGCATAACCAAGAATTTTAGGATCCTGTCCCATGTGGTCCATCAAAGGTACAACACCCATCATTATGGCCATTACAGCCAAGCACATTATTGTGTCAAGCAACAGCCCGTTTGTAAAGTATTCCGACACCTTCTTGTGTTCCCCTCTTCCAAAACTCTGCCCTATGAAAGGTATCACTCCTTGGGTAAAGCATGTACAGAAGACAAGTCCTATGGAAAACAGTGCATTTGCAAAGCCCACACCTGCAAATTGGCTGGTTCCCAGGTGTCCTACCATTATGTTGTCTGCAAACTGTACAACCATCTGTCCGGCCTGGGTTATCATTACCGGGAAGGCCAGCGAGAGGTTGCGTTTGTAAAACGGTATGTAACTTTTCAGATTCATTCCATATCTTTTTTCGGAGGGTTGCAAAGGTAGGTATTTTTTGCTAAATTCGCCTTCATAAATACTAATGCATAAATTTATGGAAAATAACTACTTGGAAGTTGCTCAGCAGTGGTTGGGCGCTGATTATGACGAGCAGACACGTAAAGAGGTAAAGGACCTTATGGACAACAATCCAAAAGAACTTGAGGAGAGTTTTTACAGGATGCTTGAGTTTGGTACCGGCGGTTTGCGCGGAATTATGGGTGTAGGAACAAACAGGATGAACAAATATACAGTGGGTATGGCTACCCAGGGAGTTGCTAACTACCTCAAACAGTGCTACAGGGATCTTCCACAGATCTCAGTTGCAGTTTCGTTTGACAGCCGTAACAATAGTGCCTATTTTGCGGAGATTACTGCAAATGTATTTGCTGCAAACGGTATTAAAGTTTATCTGTTTGAGTCGTTGCGTCCGGTACCTGAGTTGAGTTACACTATCCGCCATCTCAAATGCCAGAGCGGTGTAATGGTAACTGCTTCGCACAACCCTAAAGAGTACAACGGTTACAAGGCATACTGGGAGGACGGTGCGCAGGTTACTTCACCACACGATACCAACATAATTGACGAGGTAAGAAAGATTACCTCTCCTGCACAGGTGAAATTTACCGGTGGTCAGGAGAATATACAGATGATTGGAGCAGATGTAGACGAGGCTTATCTGAATGATGTTTCTACACTTCTCCTTTCTCCTGAGGCTGTTGCCAAACATGCAGACATGAAGATGGTATATACCCCTCTTCACGGAACAGGAATTACCCTTGTACCAAAGATCTTCAAGAAAATGGGCTTTACCAACCTTTCACTTGTAGAGGCTCAGGTAGAGAGCAACGGTAACTTCCCTACAGTAAAATCTCCTAACCCTGAGGAGAATTCGGCTCTTGAGATGGCTGTTGCACAGGCTGAGGCAATTGGTGCAGACCTTGTAATGGCTACAGACCCTGATGCAGACCGCGTAGGTATTGCAATTAGGGACAATGAGGGGAAGATTACCCTTTTGAACGGTAACCAGACCGCTTCCCTTCTTACTTATTATCTGCTTCAGCGCTGGAGCGAACTTGGCAAACTCAATGAGAATACATACATTGTAAAAACCATTGTTACTACAGAACTTATGGCTGCAATGGCCAAGAAATACGGTGTAAAATGCTACAATGTGCTTACCGGTTTCAAACACATTGCTACAATCGTGCGCAACAATGAGGGCAAGGCTACTTTCATTGGTGGTGGCGAGGAGAGTTACGGTTACAATGCCGGTGAGTTTGTAAGGGACAAGGATGCTGTAATCACATGTGCTTTGGTAGCAGAGTGTGCTGCATGGTGTGCTGAGCAGGGGAAGACATTGTACCAGTTGCTTCAGGATATCTATGCCGAGTACGGTATGTACAAGGAGTCTCTTCTTTCACTTACAAAGAAAGGAAAGGCAGGCTTGGAGGAGATTCAGGCTATGATGGCAGGCTACAGGTCCAACCCTCCAAAAGAGTTGGGCGGTTCTCCTGTTGTTAAGGTTATTGACTACAACAAACCTGAGGAGACAGGCCTTCCAAAATCAAATGTTCTGCAGTTCTATATGGAGGACGGAGCAGTGGTTTCTGTACGTCCAAGCGGTACTGAGCCTAAGATCAAGTTCTATTTTGGTGTAACAGGTGCAGATTGTGACGCCAAGATAGCAGCACTTAGAAAAGAGTTTGAGTAATAATTTTCAACTATAAATCATGTTGGGAAAACAATTTTTAAATAGAGCTGCTGCGGCAGCTCTATTGCTGTTGATAATGATGCCGGCCTCCATGTTTTCATACGGTGGGTATAAAGGCAAATCGTACAAGCAGTACAAACACAACTATCCGTCTCAGGAAAAAATTGACAGACAGGTAGATTCTGTATTCCGAAAACTTTCCACAAGGGAGAAGATTGCCCAAATAATGATCATTGAATTCTCTTCCCAGGAAAAGGGGAAGAAACTTGCAGTGCAGAAAAGGCTTATCCAGAAGGAGAAGATAGGCGGCCTCATTCCTATGAATGATGTACTCATTCCTGCAATGAAAAGGATGAACCAGCTTAACAGGTGGGCAAAGATCCCTATGATTGTGGCCATTGATGCCGAGTGGGGTGCCAGCATGCGCTGGAAAGAGATTCCGGCTTTCCCGCGCTTCATGCAGTTGGGTGCCCTCAGCAGCGATTCACTCGTATATGAGATGGGCAGGCAGATTGGTATGGAGTGCCGTGCACTGAAGATGCATGTGAACTTTTCTCCCGATATAGACATCAACAATAATCCCAACAACCCTGCAATCAACACAAGATCTTTCGGGGAGGACAAGGAGAAGGTTGCGCAGTACGGTATTGCCATGATGCGCGGTATGCGTGACGGCGGTATTGCCGGTTCTGCAAAACACTTCCCGGGACACGGTGATACAGATGTTGACTCGCACTTGGGGCTTCCGGTACTTCCTTTTACCAAAGAGAGGCTGGATTCCCTTGAGATGTACCCGTTCAGGAAACTGGTTGTTGATGGAGTTGAGATGGTGATGGTTGCACATTTGAGCATACCTGCACTGGATCCGTCGGGAACACCGTCTTCAATTTCAAAACCTATAGTAACAGGTTTGCTCAGGGAGAAGATGGGGTATGACGGTATCATCTGTACAGATGCCCTGAATATGGACGGTGTTGCCAAGGAGAGCGGTCTGGAGAAGAAGGATATTCCGCTTGCGGCTTATAAGGCCGGCGCAGACCTGCTCCTTATGCCGGAGGATGTTGAGAACTCAATTACAGTTATTGAGAAAGCCCTGAAACGTGGTGAGATTTCTATGGAGGGGCTCAATATTAGGGTAAAGAAAATGTTGGCCCTTAAAGCCCGCCTTGGAGTGTTTGACAAGAGTTATGACCCTTATGTGGATATGGATCGCCTGACTGATTTTACAGACCAGGAAATTATACGCACTGAGACTACCCTTATGGAGCTTAAACTTGATCTCATCAAGCGTATTGCCAAAGAGTCCATGACCCTCCTTTACAATGACAACTCTGCCGGATACGGCATTCCTGTTTCATTTGAGGGTAAAAAGGTGGCATATGTAGGTTACAAAAATCCTCAGTTGGGCCACGAGTTTGGTGCCATTGCAAAACGTTACGGCCAGGTTGATACAATTCTCCTTGGTAATGACGCTTCAATTGCAGCCCTCAGGGAGGCAAAGAACAGGTTGAAGGACCATGACCTTGTAATAATGGGTTTCAACCAGACCGACCAGCGCCCCCACAAGAACTATGCAATTAATGTGGAGGATGTGAACTTCATTACCGAATGGGCAAAGGAGCAGCCTATGATTGCCGTATATCTTGGTTCTCCATATGCACTTACCCGCATCCCGGGCCACAAGAACTTTACAGCACTGCTGCTCGGTTACATAAATACCCAGGTGAACAACTTTGCTGCGGCACAGGCAGTTTTTGGAGGCATTCCAATAAAGGGTGTCCTTCCGGTAACCGCTGCATCGTTCAAGGTAGGGGAGGGTATCCATATTTCCGACAGATACAGGGAGGAGTATCCTGATTTTGTAGGGTCATCAATGGATAAAATGTTGTTTAATCCTAAGCCGATGAACTTTAAGGAATTGAGTGCACAGTTTACCGTTCTTCCACAGATTGCGGAGATGATTGCCGGCGGCAAAATCAAATTGTCCGATACAGTAGGGCAATTGCTTGAGGCAGATGACAGGAATGCATCCATGACAGTGGACCAGCTGCTGAAAGGTTTTAAGAATGACGTAAATGCATATTATATTCAGGCAATTATTGAGAAATACCGCAGATATGTAACAATAGAGGAAGCGGCCCAGTACATGTTTGTGCAGATGGGCATGCAGTCTGCAAAATTTGCCGGCGGAAGGGTTTTGACAAGCGGTTACAGCGTTCCGGAAGTAATAATGGATGTATATGATCTTACCAAATTCCATTTTACTGTACGCAATGGCGGATCTTATGCCGGTAAACAGGTTTTTAGTGCCCAAGCAGCGGAGATAATTAAAAAATATATTATGGGATTATGATAAAGGTAAATTTCAACAAGACAGTTTTTGCAAGCCTGCTGTTGTGCATGTTGTCCCCTTTTGCCGCGCAGGCCGACAGATTCAAATTTCCGTCTGAAGAAAAAATTGAGCATCAGGTAGACTCGGTGTTCCGCAAACTCTCTACCAGGGAGAAGATTGCGCAGATAATGATAATTGACATGACCTCGCGCGACAGCAAGGAGATGCGAAAAATTCAGAAAAGGCTGGTGAAAAAGGAGAAGGTTGGAGGCCTTATCCCTTTGGGAGATGTTTATCGCCCTGCAGTGGAGAGGATGAACCAGCTGAACAAATGGGCCAAGATCCCTATGCTTATGACCATAGATGCAGAGTGGGGTGTAGGAATGCGCTGGAAAGAGGTACCTTCACATCAGTTCTTCATTCAGCTGGGTGCGCTTACCAGCGATTCACTGGTATATGAGATTGGCAGATCCATTGCAGACGAGTGCCGTGCATTCAAGTTTCAGGTGAACTATTCTCCGGTTGTGGACATTAACAATAATCCCGACAAATTCATTGTAAACTTCAGGACTTTTGGAGAGGACAAGGATAAGGTTGCAAGATATGCATCTGCCATGATGCGCGGAATGCGTGACGGCGGCCTTGCAGGTTCTGCAAAACACTTCCCTGGACATGGCGAGACAAATGTGGATTCACATCTTGCTCTCCCTTTGCTTCCATTCAGAGCAGAAAGGCTTGATTCACTTGAACTCTATCCGTTCAGGAAACTGATTGCAGACGGTGTGGATATGGTGATGGTTGGACATCTTAATGTGCCTGCCCTGGATCCGTCGGGAGCACCATCTTCAATTTCCAAACCTATTGTAACCGGTTTGTTGAGGGAGAAAATGGGATATGACGGCATTATCATTACTGATGCCCTCAATATGTATGGTGTGGCAAGGGACAGCGGCCTGGAGAAGAAGGATATTCCGTTGGCTGCATATAAGGCAGGTGTTGACATCCTTCTTATGCCGGAGGATGTGGAGAATGCCATCAGCCAGATTGAGAATGCTCTTGAGGCAGGAGAGATTACTATGGAAGGGCTTGATATGAGGGTAAAGAAGATGCTTAGACTGAAAGCCCGCTATGGAATCTTTGACAAGAACTATGACCCTATTGTGAGGGATCTTGACATTTTTACAGATACTACTGCTCCTGATGCAAGGATGAAGGCCAAACTGAGCCTTATCAAGAAAGTGTCAGAGGAGACAATGACAGTGGTGTTCAACGACAATAGCCAGGGTCTTGGACTTCCTGTATCGTGTGAGGGCAAGAAGGTTGCATACGTAGGTTTCATGAATCCTCAGCTCGGACAGCAGTTTGGTGAGGTTGCAAACAGATACGGACAGGTTGATACCGTACTTCTTGGCGATGATGCCGCATTGGAAGAGTTGAAGGCTGCAAAGGAGAAGGTGAGCGGTTATGATCTTGTGATTTTTGGTTTCAACAAGTCATTGCAGAGCATCAAAAGGAACTTTGGACTTGAGGATGCGCTCCTGAAATTCATTACAGATTGGGCTGCAGACCAGCCGATGGTTGCGGTATTCCTTGGTTCTCCTTATATTCTGAAGAGGATGCCGGGACACGAAAATTTCAAGGCTTTTCTAATTGGATATGAGGCAACCCGTTTCAACAATGAGGCTGCTGCCAAGGTGGTATTTGGAGTGATTCCTGCAAAAGGCGTCTTGCCTGTAACCACTGCATCATTCAAGGTTGGTGAGGGAGTAGTCCTATAAACTTAACCATATCTTAATGGGTGGAATTTTGTTATAAAATTGAACCATTATATTTTTGCATTATAAATTATTGGAAGGTGAAGAATTTGTTCAAATATATCATACCTGTCTTTCTGGTAGCTTTTGGTATATTGGCTTTTGCAGACAATGCAGAGTCTCTCTCCTCTGATGTGGCAGACGGAGCTTTGTCTGTACTCTCTGCAGATGATTGTACTGTTTATGCAGAGCATGCGAATAATTTCTTCCTCCCTTCCAATAATTGTTATACCAGCGGTATCCGTACCCAGCAGAGTGTTGCCAAAAGGGTGAATTCCTTCTCCAAAAATGGTGGCGGATATATATGTCTTCCAAAGCATATCTGCGTTTGTGCCGCAGGCAGTTCCAATAATAAGTTTTCTTTTGCACTTTCTACGTTTACCATACCGGCTGTAAAGCTGATTGTACTTGGTAAACTTCTCATTTAGTTATATGTAATTTATTTGTTCCAGATGTTTTCCCTATGGGAAGACGTCCGGTTACATGTGGTATGCCCATACGTGGTATGCCCTCTTCAAATGATTGTTTTACTGTAACTTATTAAGAAAATGGAAAGAAATTTCATTAAATCACGTTCAGTGATGGATGTTGTAATATCCACATCTACAGTTGTTTTGGGTTGTATACTTGCTATTGTCCCTCTTGGCGCCGGTGTTGCCATAGGTGGATATATGCTTATTATTCTGGGTTTCTTGCTTGCCCTAATGATGAAATCTGAGTACAGGGAAGAATTGTCGGGAGAAAAATATCAGAAGCAGGAGTATTTCTTCCCCAAGGAGGAGAAGAACCAGTTGCTCTCTGCGCTTGCATCTGCTCCGGGCAAGATTGATTTGGGTCAGCAGGGGAAAGGGCAGGTATTGAGGCTCGACCTCTATTACAGCAAGGCACTTGACAAATGTTATATACAGCTGTTTGAGTATGTGCCTTACCAATATGCACCTTGCTCACAACTGGTAGGATGCGAGTTGGCAAAGATTTCTAATTTACTTAAAAAATAATGGGTTTTCTACAAATTTTTACACTGTTTGGAGCATTGGGAATGTTCCTGTACGGTATGAATCTTATGAGTTCCGGACTTCAGAAGGCTTCCGGAGACAAATTGCGCAGTTTCCTTTCTGCAATGACATCCAACCCTTTTAAAGGGGTTATGACAGGTTTGGGCATTACATCCCTTATCCAGTCATCATCCGCTACAACCGTAATGGTGGTGAGTTTCGTAAATGCCGGACTCCTTACCCTTGCACAGGCCATAGGTGTGATTATGGGTGCCAATATAGGTACAACAGTTACTGCATGGCTTGTTTCCTGGTTAGGCTTCAAGGCAGACATCTCTATCCTTGCTGTTCCATTGATGCTGTTCGGATTCCTGTTCTCAAATTCAAAACGTAACCAGAGACAGAATATAGGTGAGCTTATAGTGGGCTTTTCACTTCTGTTCCTCGGACTTTCATTCATGAAAGAATCTGTACCGGACTTGAACCAGACTCCTCAGGTGTTGGAATTTGTAAAGACATGGAGCAGCCACGGTTTTGGCTCTGTTATAATTTTCCTAGTTTTTGGTACTGTACTTACTCTTGTGCTGCAGTCGTCATCAGCAACAATGGCCATTACCCTCATTATGTTGAGCATGGGATGGATTCCGTTCAACATGGCGTGTGCAATGGTATTGGGTGAGAACATAGGTACTACCATTACTGCCAATATTGCAGCATCTGTAGGTAATACCCAGGCCAAAAGGGCAGCAATGTCGCACACCATCTTCAACGTGTTCGGTGTCATTTGGGCATTGGTTTTCTTTGGTCCGTTCCTTAAGCTTGTAGGAGGTGTCATTGAGCTTTTCGGCTTGCCTAATCCTTCAGCTGCCGGTTTTGCAGTTGTGGCTTCAGATGCTGAAACTTCTACAGCAGCACTTTACGGCCTTTCAATGTTGCATACCCTGTTCAATACAATAAATATGTTTATCCTCATATGGTTCATCAAGTATATTGAGAAAGCCGTTATGTGGATAATCAAGGCCCCTAAGAATGCAGAAACAGAGGTGTTCAGGCTCAAATATATCTCTGCCGGTCCACTAGATACCCCTGAGCTGGCAGCAGAACAGGCATTTGATGAGATCATCCATTTTGCAGAGATTTCAAGGAAAGGTCTCGGTTATGTCAAGATGGCCGTTTCTGAGAGTAATCCCGACAAATTTGAGGAGCTTCGCTGCAAACTTGTAAAGTATGAGGAGATTTCCGACAGGATAGAGTACGAGATTGCCTCTTTCCTCAATGAGGTATCGTTGGGAGATATAAGCAAAACAACCTCTTCACGTGTGAAAGCCATGTATAAAGTTATTGGAGAGCTTGAGTCATTGGGCGACAGCGGTGAGGCCATTTCCCGTATCCTTAACAGAAGGAACCAGCACAAGCAGGTGTTTGACGAGGATACTGTAAACAAGCTGTTGAGTATGGTTGCTGCAGTAGACCAGGCTTACGGTGCAATGCTTGATAACCTTGTGGCCGCACATAAAGGCAAACTGGCTGAGATTTCAAACGCTTATAAAGCGGAGGAGTGCATCAATAATCTTAGGAATTACTTGAGGGAAGCTCAGATTGAGGAGATAGAGAATGGAGCAAGGAATTACCAGGCCGGTGTCTATTATATGGATATAGTCAGCGAACTTGAGAGGATGGGTGATTTCATTATAAATATCTCCCAGGCTCTTGAGAAAGCGTATGTTTAGTTGTTAATATAAGTTAATTTGGTTGCGGGCGGGATTCCATATGGGGTCCCGCCCGTTTTTTTGATTGCCGGCTGCAGTAATATCATTTGTGGAATACAGCCGAGATTACATTTACAAGGATGTAGGCAGTGAAGACTGCAAGTACAAAAAGGCTCCAGTTGAGTCCAATGGCAAGAATTGCAATGCCAAGGATGGCTACAAGAGCCAGGAAGGTGAAGCGGGCACTGTTGTCTGCCCATTTGAGTGATTTGAACTTGAAGGAGAACATTGGGATCTCACAGATGAGCAAGTAACATAGGACAAGCGAAATCATTGGAACAATGTAAGATTTTGCTACAAGGATTGAGTGCAGCCAAGGGTACATTTCACTTGCGTATATGAGTGATCCGCAGATAAGGGCGCAAGACGGGGTTGCAAGGCCAATGAAGTTCTCGCTCTGCCTGGTGTCTATATTGAATTTCGCAAGTCTGAGGCCGCCAAATACAGCAATAAGGAGAGGGAGATAAACCAGGAAGTTAGCCTCTGCCTGGAACCTGTACATTATCATAGCAGGGGCTACTCCAAAGGTAACCATATCTGCAAGTGAATCCAGTTCTTTTCCCATAGGGGAGTAGGCTTTGAGTGCCCGGGCTGCAAGTCCGTCACAGAAATCGCACACTGCACCGGCAATGATGCACAGGAATGCGGTAGTGAAATTGCCCTGAAGTGCAAAGATGGTTGCAAAGCAACCGCTCAACAGATTGAGTGATGTTATAGTGTTTGGAATATGTCTGATAATGCCCATGATTTTCTCTCTCTAAATAAGGGTGCCCCTATGGAGTGGAGCACCCTGATATTGTTTAAGGGGATAAATTATTTGATACCCAATTTGGCTCTGATTGCTTTAGGAATGGAGTTTTTGTTTACAAGGATAGAGATGGTCTTTGCCTTTACATAGTTCTCAGACATATAGTGCCATCCGTCACCATTGCGGTCTGTACCCCAAGAGTTCTTTGTCTTGTAGTATTTTACACCCTCCTGGTCCTTGGCAATTCCTGTAATGTGCTCAAGGTGGTCATCAACTGTTACAAATGCCTCAAAATCTGCCTGTCTGCTCTCCTGGGTAACAGGGAGTTCCTCAGCCCTCTTCTCAATCTGTTTCATTCCTCTGAGGTTGTCTTTGGTCTGAACGGCAATTGAGTGCTGGAAAGCATAGCCTGGTTCGCTGATGTCACCATCCCATGCTACGGTGTAGCCTGTGTTGATTGCATTGTCAATAATCTGCATCATCTCGTCAAGAGGTACGTTGTACATGAGGGCGTGATCCCAGTTGTCTGGAACCTCTACAGGAACCAATTGGTAGAATGGATGGTGTGTGAAACTTGTAATCTCTACATAATCACTTGCATTAAGGCCAAGGCTCTGGTAGAATGATTTTGCAGTGTACTCTTTTCCTTTGTAGGTGAATTTCTCAGGAACCTCACCAAGGTATGCGTCCAAAAGGCCATCCAACATTGGTTGAGGAATGCGTTTCTTCATCTCTACAGACTGATTGCTCAATGTTTTAACCCATGCGCTCAAGTCGTTGTGGTTATGGGTAGGGGAGTCGTAGTTGATTCCATCTTAAACCTCGTCGGGAAGAAGGCCGTTTTTGGCCATTTCATTTATGTACATGTGTGCAAGGCTGCCAGGGTTTACATTTCCCTTACCCTCCCTTATATAGTTGTCTGCAATTCTTGTCAGGTAATTATTCCTTACAATGAACATCTCCGAAAGGTCATGCTCCCCTTTGCCCATCCTTATAAGTTCTGACTCAATGAATGAGTTGGTTGCAAAGCACCAGCATGTACCTGTACGGGCCTGGTTCTTTACAGGTGTTGCAGGATTCTCCTTAACAACTGTAAACTCATATTTGTATTGTGCAGAAAGTGCTGTTCCAATACAAAGCAGTGCCAATGTTACAAATACTGATTTTCTCATAGTGTGTTTTTTTAAAGTGCGGATATGAAAAAAGGGAAGGCTGCTTCAGAGAGCAGCACTTCCCCTTAAAATGTCAATTATAGACCAAGTTTCTCTCTGATTGCTGCAGGGATTGCATTCTTGTTCACTACAATGTTCATGGTCTTGTACTGAACGAAAGGAACTGAAACGTACCAAACTCCTTTGTATTTGCCTGAAGGACCCCATGAGTTCTTTACCATATAGTATTTGGTGCCGTTCTGGTCTTTTGCAATACCGTAGATATGCATTCCGTGGTCATCTGTAGTGGTTTTGTTGTCATAACCTGCCTGTCTCATCTCCTGAGTGATAACCAACTCTTTGCCAGGAGCGTCCTGGTTGTTCATTGCTGCATTTTTCTCAGCTGGAGATTTGCCAATCCATCTTGCCTCGTCTGAACCTGCCTCTTTTTTATTGGCCTCTACATCTGGAACAATGCCAAGACCGTTTCTGCTGAAGCCCTGCTCGCTTACATCTGAACCCCATGCTACTGTGTAGCCGTTCTCAATTGCATAGTCAAAGATCTGCATCATCTCCTCCATTGGAACATTGTAAGAAAGATCCCAACGCCAGTTGTCAGGTACCTCAATCGCAAACTGGCTGTAGAATGGATGGTGTGTGAAAGAAGTGATTGAAACATAGTCATCTGCGTTGAGTTTCAGATACTCTTTTGCATATGTCTGAGGAGTGTACTCCTTGCCGTCAACTGTGAATTTCTCAGGGCACTCGCCAAGATAAGCGTCAAGAATGCCGGTAAGGCCTTTATGCCATGCTGTTGAAAGGGTTCTGTTAGGTTTTTTGTTTACTGCATTTACGTAAGCCTTAAGAACTGCGCAAAGTTCTCCGTGTTTGTTCATAGGCTCACCATAGTTAAGCCCCTCCATCTCTTTCTGAGGAACCATACCGTAATGTTTGAGTGTATAGATTACATCGCCAAATGAACTTCCCTGCTCATAATTGAGGAAACCGTCCAAACGTACAAATTTCTCTGCTTTGTCTGCATAACCGTTCCATACAGGATACATCTCCGCAAGATCAATATCTGCAGGAGCGCCATTCTTGATTGCTTCACTCTCAAGGAACGAAATTGTTGAATATGACCAGCAGGTGCCTGAGTTAGCCTGATTCTTGATAGGGGTTACAGGGTTCTCCTTAACAACTGTAAACTGGTAACCTTGAGGTTTCTCAGCCTCTTTTTTAGATTTTTTCTGTGCATACACAGAAGTCATTGCAACTGCTACAAGCAACAATGTAGAAAGTGTTTTCTTAAGCATAGTAGTGTTTATTAAGTTATTGAATTATTAATGCAATTTTTTCGTATCTACAAATATAATATTTTTTTGATAAATCATCCTCCAACCTGCCAAAATGTCATAAAATTTGCTTTGGTAAATTATTTGAACGGATTCTGTTGTGAGATGTTTAATTATTTACAATTAAAGGAGGAAAGAGATGAACAGTTTCAATCAGCAGAATGAGCAGGGAAGCGCACTGAAGCGCTATGCGGCAAATCTGGTGGATTTGGCCAGACAGGGTAAATTGGATCCGGTTATAGGAAGGGATGAGGAGATAAGGAGGGTCCTTCAGATTTTGAGCAGGAGGACCAAGAACAATCCTATTCTTGTTGGTGAACCCGGAGTGGGCAAGACCGCAATTGCAGAGGGTATTGCACAGAGGATTGTTAATGGTGATGTTGCTGAGAACCTTAAGGACAAACTTATATATTCTCTTGATATGGGGGCACTTATAGCGGGAGCCAAGTATCAGGGTGAGTTTGAGGAGCGCCTTAAAGGGGTTGTAAAGGAGGTTGTGGAGAGCCAGGGGGAGATAATCCTTTACATAGATGAGATTCATACTCTTGTGGGGGCAGGAAAGAGCAGCGGCGCCATGGATGCTGCCAATATCCTGAAGCCGGCACTGGCACGTGGCGAGTTGCGTACAGTGGGCTCAACAACACTTGATGAGTACCAGAAGTATTTTGAGCAGGACAAGGCTCTTGAGCGCCGTTTCCAGATGGTTATGGTGGATGAGCCAACCCCTGCAGAGAGCATTTCAATTCTACGTGGACTTAAGGAGAAATATGAGAACCACCATAAGGTGCGCATTGAGGATGATGCAATTATTGCTGCAGTGGACCTTTCCCACAGGTATATTACAAACCGTTTTCTTCCCGACAAAGCCATAGACCTCATAGATGAGGCGGCTTCCAAACTGCGTCTGGAGATGAACTCGGTACCCGAGAAGATTGACGAACTGAACAGGAAGATAAAGCAGTTGGAGATAGAGAAGGCTGCAATAAAAAGGGAGGGGAAATCACCAAAACTTCAGGAGATTGCTTCCCAGTTGGAGAATTTGCAGGCTGAGCAGAAGGTTTATGACAAGCAGTGGCGTGAGGAGAAGAAACTTCTGGATTCCATACAGAGCAAACGCCTTGAACTGGAAAATCTTAAGATTAAGGCAGATGAGGCTGAGCGTAACGGCGATTACGGTAAAGTGGCGGAGATCCGTTACGGGAAGATGGTTGAGTTGCAGAACGAGATTGATGCCCTGCAGGCAAAAAAAGGGGAGAATGAAAATCCTCTTATAAATGAGGAGGTTAACCCGGAGGATATTGCAGAGGTTGTTTCAAAATGGACCGGCATTCCAGTGAAGAGGATGCTCCAGAGCGAAAAGGAAAAACTGTTGCACCTTGAGGAGGAACTCCATAAGAGGGTGATTGGACAGGATGAGGCCATAAAGGCAGTTTCAGATGCTGTAAGGCGTTCCCGTGCCGGGCTTCAGAATGAAAAGCGCCCATTGGGATCATTTCTGTTCCTTGGTACTACCGGTGTGGGAAAAACCGAGTTGGCAAAGGCGTTGGCAGAATTCCTTTTCAATGACGAGAACCTTATGACCAGGATTGATATGAGCGAGTATCAGGAGAGTTTTGCCGTTACCCGTCTTGTAGGTGCGCCTCCGGGTTATGTTGGCTACGATGAGGGTGGCCAGTTGACTGAGGCTGTACGCCGCAAACCATATTCTGTGGTGTTGTTTGATGAGATAGAGAAGGCTCATCCCGACGTATTCAACATTCTGCTGCAGGTTTTGGATGACGGCCGCCTCACCGACGGCAAGGGGAGGACTGTAAACTTCAAGAATACAATCCTCATTATGACCAGCAATGTGGGAAGCGACATTATCCAGGATTATATGGGGAGGATAAATGCCCTGGTAGAGGGTGCGGGCAGTGCAGATTCCACTTTGGGAGAGATGGCCAAAGGGGTAAATGACAGTGTGTCGGAGCAGAAGGATATGCTTCTGGAAGATTGCAAGAATGCTGTAATGGAGGTTTTGAAGAGGAGTGTAAGGCCTGAATTCCTGAATAGGATAGATGAGGTGATAATGTTTGAACCTCTTTCTGCCAAAAATATCAGGGATATCCTTATGCTTCAGATACATCAGATTCAACAGATGCTTCAGGAAAAAGGTATCAGCCTTACCTTTACTCCAGAAGCCCTTGATTACCTGGCATCCAAAGGTTATGATCCTGCTTATGGTGCAAGGCCAATCAAGCGTCTGCTGCAGAAGGAACTTGTCAATGAATTGGCTACCCAGATCATTGGAGGCAATGTTTCTGCCCAGGGTGAGGTTTCGGTAGATTGCAAGGATGGTGCGCTGAAAATTTCCTGACTGTGCTGCAGCAATTATGAATTTAGGGTGATTCTGTCCACAGAATCACCCTTATTTGTGGATGCCCGGTGGTAATAGGTTGCTTTTGTCCACGCAGGGGGTGCCTGGCGTGGACGTTTGGTGGTGCGAGGTTGCTTTTGTCCACGCAGGGGGTGGCTGGCGTGGATGCCCGGTGGCCGCAGGTTGCTTTTGTCCACGCAGGGGGTGCCTGGCGTGGACGTTTGGTGGTGCGAGGTTGCTTTTGTCCACGCAGGGGGGGCTTGGCGTGGACGTTTGGTGGTGCGAGGTTGGTTTTGTCCACGCAGGGGGTGTCTGGCGTGGACGTTTGGTGGCCGCAGGTTGGTTTTGTCCACGCAGGGGTGCCTGGCGTGGACGTTTGGTGGTGCGAGGTTGGTTTTGTCAACGCAGGGATGCATTTTTGTGGATGCTTTGAGAGTGGCGGGATTTTTGCTAATTTTGCGGCATATTTGGCATTTTATGTTCGAGTTTATTAAAAATAAATTGAGGAGGAAGGCTCTCAATGGGGTAAAGGTGGCAAAATCAGGCGTTTCTGTGTTTCCTGGTGCCGCCCTTCTGCATTCAATGGGTGTGGTTTGCACAATCCGTCGGGAAGAAGATGTTGCCGCATTTGAGCAAATGGTGGAGTTCATTTCCGGAGAAGGTATCCGGTTCTCGGTTGTAGTTGTGGAGGCAGGGAAATGTTTCCGCAGCAAGGAGAGCAGGAGTAGTTTCGGCGGTTATTGCAGCGAAAAGGGATTTGTATTTGTGGAGAGCGGTTCTGTAAACTGGCTTGGTGTTCCGGATAAAGAACTTCTGAAGGAGTTCTGGAGCATGGATATGGATCTGCTTGTGAGCATTGATGATACCAGGAACTTTACTGCAGATTATATTGTTTGTGGAGCAAAGTCCCGTTTCCTTGCCGGTATGTATCCAAGCGGCAGGGTAGTATATGACCTTCTTCTCAGCCCCGGCAAAAAGGAGATGTCGTGTAAGGAGTTTATGGTAAGTTTGTTGGGATATTTGAAAGTTATGCAGGATGGAGAATAGTTTTTTCAACGATAAGGAGAAGGATGGAAATTTGAGACAGGCTTATGAGGATTACCTTTTGGCAAAGCAGGAGGGAAATCTTGATGACCTGCAATTGGACGAGGAGGCGTATGAATATATCCTCGACCGTCTGGTGGAGGAGGGTGATACACCCCAGGTGCTGGAATTGTCGGGAGTGGCATTTTCAAAATTGCCTTATTCTGAGGCACTCCTTTCCAGATATTGTGATACCCTGATCCTTTCCGGTAATCCCGACAAGGCATTGGAGATACTTTCGCAGTACTCCGATTCTTTTCCGCAGAGTGTTGTGGTTCAACTTCTTTTTGCAAGGGGGAACATTGCGAAGAACAGGTTCCGCCATGCAAGGGATTATTTCTACAGGGCATTGGAATGCGGTGTATCTGACTCTGATACAATTGATTCTGTATGTGCAATTGCACAGGACTGCATAGATTATGGGAACTACAGGGAAGCAATATTCTACCTTGAAAAAGCATCCAGGATAGGGACTCTCCCTTATGAGTATTTCAATGATTATGCTTTCTGCTATGACAAATTGGATGATTTGCAGAAGGCAGAGGAGTATTATAATCTCTATTTGGACAAGAATCCATTCAACGATACGGTATGGTTCAATATGGGTACAATCCAGGCCCGCATGAAGGATTTTGACAAGGCTATTGAGGCTTTTGAGTATTCAGTTGCCCTTAACCCTTCAAATTCATCCTCGCTGTATAATCTCTCGGTGGTGTTCATGAATCTGCAGAGGTACAAGGAGGCCGCCCAGACTTTTGAGCAGTTTGTTGCAATTGATTCAGATGTGCTTGGCCTTTTGGGATTGGGGGAATCCTACATAAGACTGGGACGCAACAGCGATGCAGTTGACCAGTTTGCAAAGGTTATTGCAAGTGATGACAAAGTGGCTGAGGGGCATGCAGGACTCAATACAGTAAAGGCAATTGAGTGCTACAATAAGGGTGACATGAACGGATTCAAGAGTGCCTTCATTGATATTTACAGAACCGGAACAGCATGGATAGGGGTTGTTTATGATCTCCTGCCGCAATTGGAGAATGACAAACAGTTTATAGATTTTCTTCTTGAATTAAAACAAAAC
Organism: Bacteroidales bacterium; assembly: GCA_015060445.1. GTDB lineage: Bacteria > Bacteroidota > Bacteroidia > Bacteroidales > UBA932 > Egerieousia. The sequence goes on along the minus strand of SUYL01000014.1, from coordinate 1,292 downwards.
GACAATATTTAACTATGGCAAATTTTTTCAAATGCGTAACAGTTGCCTTTAAAGGGGCATGCATGGGGGCGGCAGATGTAATTCCCGGTGTAAGTGGAGGCACAATAGCCTTCATAATGGGAATCTACGGAGAGTTGCTCGATTCTATAAAATCGATTAACGGTGAGGCATTCAGACTCTTTTTCTCAGGAAAGTTTGTTGCTTTCTGGAAACATATCAACGGAACATTCCTTGCAAGTCTTTTTGCAGGTATCCTCATAAGTGTATTCTCATTGGCCCGGCTGATGAAATATCTTCTTGAATTCCATCCAATTCCACTTTGGAGTTTCTTCTTTGGCCTTATTCTGGCCTCAGCAGTCTATATCCTCAAAGGGTTGGACAAATGGAATATCCAGAACATAATTTCCCTGCTTGCAGGTGTAGCGACAGGTGCTTTCATCTGCCTTGCAAGCCCTGGCCAGACTCCCGACGAGTTGTGGTTTGTCTTCCTCAGCGGATCAATTGCCATCTGCGCAATGATACTTCCGGGAATATCGGGAAGTTTCATATTGCTTCTTTTGGGCAAATATGAATTTGTGATGTCTGCAGTATCCTCTTTGAATATCCCTGTACTCTTTGTATTTGCACTGGGATGTGCAGTTGGTATTGTAAGTTTCTCCCACTTCCTGAGTTGGCTGCTCAAAAAATACTATATGCTTACAATTGCACTTCTTTCAGGTTTTATGTTGGGTTCATTGCTTAAAGTATGGCCTTGGAAGACTCCAGGTGCAGAAGAGGGATTTGATTTTCCTGCACTGCCCGGCACATATGCAGAGGTTACAGGTGCCGACCCTCTTCTATGGCAGAGTATTGGCTTCATGTTGCTTGGCCTTGCCATAGTGCTTGTAATAGAGTTCACAGCAGCCAAGGGGCAGAAGGCGTAATCCGCAGGGAAGTTTTGTCCGCAGGCGGGTGGTATTTCGTTGACACTCTGTGCTACAGGGATAGTTTGTCCACGCTGGGGGTGCCTGGTGTGGACGCTCGGTGGTAGCATGTTGCTTTTGTCCACGCTGGGGGTGCCAGGTGTGGACGGAAGGAGCCAGGCGTGGACGGAAGGAACCAGGCGGGCACATTTCTATTGGTTTTTGTTCCCGTCCGCAACTTTTCCGGTGCCTCGGGCACGATTTGCTGCCCCAGCGTGCCCACTTTGGCGCAGGCGGGCACATTTCTGTTGGTTTTTGTTCCCGTCCGCAACTCTCCCGGTGCCTCGGGCACGATTTGCTGCCCCAGCGTGCCCACTTTGGCGCAGGCGG
>SUYL01000013.1 GCA_015060445.1 Bacteroidales bacterium | reverse complement strand
TGAACGGGATAAGACCTGGCTAGACAACCAAAACAAGGGATAAAGACTACAAGTCAACAAATATCAGTTATAAGTTAAACCAGAGTCAACTTCTTTCAGAGATAGGCTCCAATCGGAGTCAACCTAAATCAGGAAATGACACACGGTGCCTGGAGGTGACTTTTGTCCACGGATGGGGGTGTTTTTGTGGACGCAGAGGAGAAATGCAATCGCCTGTCCACACAGAGGGTGCCTGGCGTGGATGCACGGTGCCTGGAGGTGACTTTTGTCCACAGATGGGGGTGTTTTTGTGGACTCAGAAGACAAATGCAATCGCCTGTCCACGGAGAGAGTGCCTGGCGTGGACGCACGGTGCCCGTTGGTGACTTTTGTCCACAAAATGGGTATCTTTTGTGGATGGAGCGAGGTGCCTTGGGGAGCAGGGAGGGGCCTGTGCCGCCGTCGCTCCTGCAACTCCCGTCGCTCCCGCAGCCGCCGTCGCTCCCGCAACTCCCGCCGTTCCCGCCGCTACTACTGCGGGGGAGTTTACAGTACCCGTATCTGCAGTATCTGGGAGGTGGTGGTGGTGACTTTTACGCTGCCGGCAATCTGGAGGCCGGGGATGCAGATGATTTTTCCGGTGGCGTCGCACAGAACCATTACATTGCCTTTGTGCAGGTGCTCGAATTTTATGTCCGAGAGGTAATCGGTAACTTTTTTGCTGCCGCGCAATCCTATTGGGGAGAATCTGTCTCCAGGGGCAACAGGGCGACATTCCAAAGGCATCTGTACCTTTGCAGCATCCATGTAGAGTGTCGGACACAACTCTTCGCTGCGGTCTTTTCTGGTCCTCCACGATTCCCGTGGAATGGATGTGGTGTCAATTTTGAGCGGTTGCGGTGATGCAATGTTCAGGCAGAATTTCAGCAACCCCCTCTCTTTTACAGCAATTATCTCTCCGTTTCCCGACAGGAATTTCTTTGGTCCGTCTTCTGTGGAGAGCGCATTGCAGATGTTTTCAATGATTGCAGGGGAGAATCCGTACGGGTAGGCAATCTGATATACCCAGAATTCCCACTCTGCCTCTTCCAGAAGTTGGGCAATCTCCACTATGCAAACTATCATTGAGTATTTTTCCTCCTCTGCCTCAACGCAGTTGAGCCTTAGGTTAAGGCCGCAGAAGTTGTGGGAGAACCTGCTCTCCAGAAGGTCCTGGAAGTATCCGAACCTGTGGCACAATTGTGCGCATTTCTCCTCTATGTGCCTTTGCATTATGTTCCCGGCCTGTCTGAAATGCTTTATATTGTTGTTGAAGGTTGCTATTACAGAAGGGTTTATTTTTGCAAGTTGTGGAAATACCTCGTTGCGGATCCGGTTCCTGGAGTAGTCGCTCAGCAGGTTGGTGCTGTCGGTGCGGAATGGGACCTTGAATTTGAGGGCATATTTTTCTATTTGCTGTCGGGAATAACACAGCAGCGGGCGGATAATGAATTGAGGGCCGCAGGTGCTGTGGGCCGTATCCTCTTTTGCAGCGAACTCGGTGTCTGCAGCGGCACCTGTGTCAGCGGCCTGAGGGGTGTCTGCGGAGGAACCGGTGTCAGCGGCCGGAGGAGTTCCTGCAGCGGCATCGGTGTCTGCAGCGGCATCCTGGTCAGCGAATTCCAGCAGTACTTTTTCCTGAATTCCTCCAATTCCCTCAATGCCGCACCCTCTGGTGAGGTTGAGCAGGAGGGTTTCAGCGTTGTCGTTTGCGTTGTGGGCTATTGCCAGGAATTTGTATCCGTTCTGCTGCATGAGTTCATAGAACCAACTGTAGCGGAGTTCCCTGGCTGCCATTTCTACTGAAATGCCGTTTTCAGATGCATATTCTTTGGTTTCAAAACTTACGGTATGTAGCGGAATATTGTTCTCCCTGCACCATTGGACCACCATTGCGGTGTCTGCATCGCTCTCTTCTCCCCGCAAATTGAAGTTCACATGGGCAACAGAAATGTCCAGATCCATCTGGCAGTGTACAAGTGCATCCAACAGGCACATGGAGTCAACCCCTCCGCTCACTGCAACAAGCACCTTGTCTGCATAATCCACTCCCAAATCTGAAATATGTTTTCTGAAACCGTATCTGAACATAATGACTCTTTTTTTGTGATACAAATTTACTATTTTTGTAGGATATCACACTCTATATGATTAATTTTTAAATTTGATTGATATGAAGAAATTTGCACTCTTGCTGGCAGTTATGTTTTTTACTGTTTCCCTTGTGGCCCAGCAGAAAGGGAAGGAACTGGCTCTTGGCTCGACAATGCCGCAGTTCAGACTCAATTCATCTGTTTATGGAGATCTCAACTCTGCAGATCTTAAGGGTAAGGTTGTGCTGGTCAGCATGTTTGCAACATGGTGCGGCCCATGCCAACTGGAGTTGGCTGAGATTGAGAAGGAACTTTGGCCAAAGTATAAGGATAATGCCGGATTCAAACTGGTTGTAATTGGGAGGGAGCATACAGATGCCCAACTTGCAGACTACAACAGGAAGAAAGGTTTTACATTCCCCCTTTACCCCGACCCTAAACGTGGGGCATATTCAAAATTTGCAGAGAGCACAATTCCACGTGCCTACTTGTATAACAAGGATGGAAAACTTGTATATTCTTCAATAGGCTACTCCAAGGATGAGTTTGCCAAACTGCTTAAGGCTATAGAGGAGGCTCTTTAATGAAATATATGTTCCTTGGGATGCTTGCGGCTTATCTGGCCGGTAATGTGTATGTTTTTGTGCACATGTGGAGGTCTCTGCATCTCTTTTCCCCTTTTTTCAGGTGGCTGTGTGTACCCCTTTTCTGGTTTGCAGCACTTTCTCTTTTTATAGCACTTTTTGCAAGGGATCTCCCTCTTCCCGACAGTTTTTTCAGGATAACCTACAATCTGGGATCTGTCTGGATGGTGTTCACCCTCTACATGGTAATTGCATTGCTTGTGGTGGATTTGTCGGGAATATTTTTCCCTTTATTGAGGAGGTATGCGGTGTTTTCCTTTGCGGCAGCATTTCTTGCTGTTGTGGTACTGCTTCTATGGGGACATGTCAACTATCTGGATCCCAGGGTGGAGAGGATTGTCCTTGATTTCTCTTCACGCACCGCTTCTGGGGATGGAGCACAATTGCGGGATTCTGCCTCTGCTGATGTGGCTTTGTTGCGGGATTCTGCCTCTGCGGATGGGGCCCGCTCCCATGATTCCGGAGCCCCCCTCAGGATTGTTGCGGTGAGTGATTTGCATCTGGGATATGCAACAGGGAAAAAGGCATTGCAAAAATATGTCGGGAAGATAAATTCCCTGCATCCCGATGTGGTGCTTATTGGTGGCGACCTTATTGACAATACTGTGAAACCTCTTTTTGAAGAGAGGATGTGGGAGGAACTGGGTCAGTTGGAGGCTCCGGGTGGGATTTACATGGTACCTGGGAACCACGAATATATATCGGGAATAGACTCTGTTATAGAGTTCATTTCCAGGACTCCAATTGTGCTGCTGCGGGATTCGGTTGCCGCATTGCCCGAAAGGGTGGTGATTGTTGGCAGGGATGACCGCTCAAACAGGGGGCGCAAGAGCCTGGAGATGTTGAAGCAGGAGGCTGTTGCTGTAGCGGGTACTGATGCTGTAGCGGGTGCCGTTTCTGAAGATGGCCCAGTGGTTATACTTATGGATCACCAGCCGTATGAACTCTTTGAAAAAGACTCTCTGGGATTTGATGTGCAGTTCAGCGGACATACCCATAGAGGGCAGGTGTGGCCAATGAGCCTTCTGGTAGATAAAATGTATCCGCAGAGCCATGGCTACCGCAAATGGAACAATTCTCATGTTGTGGTTTCCAGCGGGCTCTCATTGTGGGGACCACCGTTCAGGATTGGTACAAACAGCGATTTATGGGTAATAGACCTTAAGTTATGAACTATTTTGGCGAAATAATTTCCATTACAGTTGCTTTTTCCTGGACTGTAACGGCTCTATTTGCAGAGGTGGGGAGCAAGAGACTCGGCTCGCTCCAGTTGAATGTGATAAGGATGCTCCTTTCCCTGGTAATGCTGGGAGGGTGCCTGTGGTGCTTTACCGGTGCCCCATATCCTCAGTTTGCAGATGCAAATGCTTGGCTATGGCTCTCATTGTCAGGTTTTGTGGGGTATCTGTTGGGTGATTATTGCCTTTTCAATTCATATATAATCATTGGTTCCCGTTTCGGGCAGTTGTTCATGACACTTGCTCCCCCTACGGCTGCCATTGCAGGGTGGCTGATTCTGGGTGAGAAGATGACACTGACCGCTGTTGCAGGGATGTTTGTAACCCTTTTGGGTATCGGCATTTCTGTATTCAATAAGGGAACTGGCGAAGGGACACATGGGAAGATATCACTGAAATTGCCTCTGAAAGGGGTTCTGTTGGGTATTGGAGCCGGAGTAGGGCAGGGAATAGGTCTTGTGTTGAGCAAGGTTGGTATGAATTTCTACCAGGCCGGTATTCCCGCTTGTGAGGAGGAGGTGGCCTTGATGCTTCCGTTTGCCTCTACATTCATTAGGGCCGTTACCGGTGGAATAGGTTTTCTGTCAGTAATGATATTGCAGAAAAAACTTGGGACACTGGCCGTTGCAGCCAAAGACCGCAAGGGGATGAATGCTGCATTCTGGGCTACAGCCACAGGTCCGTTTCTGGGGGTATCCCTCTCCCTTATGGCTGTACGCTACACCGAGGCCGGCATAGCCTCAACACTCATGGCCCTTACTCCTGTTCTCATCCTATGGCCTGCACACCTTGTCTTTGGGCAGAAAGTTACTTTTAAGGAGGTTATGGGTGCAATAATAAGTGTAGTGGGAGTGTCGCTGTTTTTTATTTGATAATGAGTGTCTTGTGTGAAGGGATTTGTACAAAAAGACAACGTTATAATAACTGCAAAAGGAATTTCTTGCTCCCCATGTTGCGGATAGTGTAGAAATCTTCCGGGTTGGCACCGGCAAGCAACTCCTTTTCGTAGAGGCGCTGCGGGTAGCGGATATAGGTTTTTCTGTTTACAAAATACTCTACTGGAGCACGCTCTCCGGCATACTTGAACCCAAGTTTTTCATATACCTGGCCGTTCCCCCATTCAGAATCTGAATATGTCATTACCTCAAGTGGTGTCCCCGGCTCTATTCTGGTATAGCGCTCGTCTATGAAGGCCTTCAGGAGTCTTCCCATACCTCCTGCAACCCTTACTCCCGGAAGGGATGCGTAACGCACCCATTCGTATGAGTCAAATATCAGTATCTCAGCATTTTCCTGCTCCTCTTTAGGAACATTCTGCAGCATGGAACCAATCTTGCGTACCATAGGACGCCCCTCGGAAAAAGTTGCCACCGCCACAATCTCCCCTTCATATTCCAATGCATATCTGTAGCGGCATTTTGTGCTGGAGTAGGAGTGGTGCTTGTGCAGAAAATCCCTTACCAGTTCTGCAACAGCAGCATTTCCTCTTCCCGATATCACTTTGCATTTCCTTGCAAATATGCTCCTGAACCTCTCCAGCCGTGCCAGGATCCTCTCCTGCACCATCTCTCTTGCACTCCACCACCGGTCTTCATAAAGATACACCTTGTCTGTGGCATCCGGAGGATTGGTGTTGCCTGTTGCAATCCCCCCCGGGTAAGGATATGGTGTGGCATTGCCGTATGGACTTCCTGCTGCTGTGGCAATTTCTGCACCTGGCCATTGAGGAGAGGGACTTCCGGCGGATGTGGCAATCCCTGCACCGGGCCACTGCGGAGATGGAGTGCCGGCGGGAACAAGTTCTACTGTGAACCCGTAATCCGGAAATACAAACAGATTGCCGTACTCTATGAAATCTATGTATGAAGAGTCCAGGAAACTCCTGAAACTGCTTTTGAATGTGCTGTCCATAACCCAAAATTAGAAAATAAAACGCAAATGTTAACTTTTAAACAAATAAATTTGCAGTTTGTCAAATTATGGCTATATTTGCAGTCCCAAAACGGGATGATTCGTTAGCTCAGCAGGTAGAGCACAACACTTTTAATGTTGGGGTCCTGGGTTCGAGCCCCAGACGGATCACAAAAGAGGCTTCTGGAAACAGGAGCCTTTTTTGTTTGTGTATCCTCCGGCTCAATACGGAAATGCAGCCGCATGTCCACGGAGAGGGTGCCTGGCGTGGACAGGCGGTGCCAGGAGGTGACTTTTGTCCACGGATGGGGGTGTTCTTGTGGACGCGGAAGAGAAATGCAACCGCCTTGTCATTTCCTGATTTAGGTTGACTCCGATTGGAGCCTATCTCTGAAAGAAGTTGACTCTGGTTTAACTTATAACTGATATTTGTTGACTTGTAGTCTTTATCCCTTGTTTTGGTTGTCTAGCCAGGTCTTATC
>SUYL01000012.1 GCA_015060445.1 Bacteroidales bacterium | reverse complement strand
AGCTTTCGACTTGGCTACACACCGTGGTTACGATGCTGACCATCCACGTGTAGTAGGTGACGTTGGTAAAGCAGGTGTATCCATCTGTTCAGTTGAGGATATGAAAATCCTTTTCGACCAGATTCCTTTGAACAAGATGTCTGTATCAATGACTATGAACGGTGCCGTTCTTCCAGTTATGGCATTCTACATTGTTGCAGGTCTTGAGCAGGGTGCAAAACTTGAGGAGATGGCCGGTACTATCCAGAACGATATCCTTAAGGAGTTCATGGTACGTAATACCTACATTTACCCACCTGAGTTCTCAATGAGAATCATTGGCGACATCTTCGCTTACACTTCTAAATATATGCCTAAGTTCAACTCAATTTCAATCTCAGGTTACCACATGCAGGAAGCAGGTGCAACCAATGACATTGAGATGGCTTATACATTGGCAGACGGTCTTGAGTACTTGAGAACAGGTATCAAGGCAGGTATCTCAGTTGATGCATTTGCACCACGCCTTTCATTCTTCTGGGCAATTGGTATGAACCACTTCATGGAGATTGCAAAAATGCGTGCTGCACGTATGATTTGGGCTAAGTTGGTTAACCAGTTCAACCCTCAGAACCCTAAATCATTGTCATTGAGAACCCACTGTCAGACTTCAGGTTGGTCACTTACCGAGCAGGATCCATTCAACAACGTAGCAAGAACATGTATCGAGGCTATGGGCGCTGCTTTGGGTCACACCCAGTCATTGCATACAAATGCATTGGATGAGGCTATCGCACTTCCTACAGACTTCTCTGCACGTATTGCACGTAACACTCAGATCTACATCCAGGAGGAGACCAGCGTATGTAAATCAATCGACCCATGGGCAGGTTCATACTACATTGAGAGCCTTACCAAAGAGTTGGCTGACAAAGCTTGGGAGCACATCCAGGAGGTTGAGAAACTTGGCGGTATGGCAAAAGCCATTGAGACAGGTATTCCTAAACTCAGAATTGAGGAGGCTGCAGCCCGCAAACAGGCAAGAATTGACTCAGGCATTGACACTATCGTAGGTATCAACAAATATCGTCTTGAGAAAGAGGATCCAATTGAGATTCTTGATGTTGACAACGCTAAAGTACGTGAGCAGCAGATTGCAAGACTTAAAGAGCTTAGGGCTAACCGCGACAACGCTAAGGTTCAGCAGTGTCTTGATGCAATTACAGAGGCTGTTGCAAACAAGACCGGCAACCTTCTTGAGTTGGCAGTTGAGGCTGCTAAAGCACGAGCTTCATTGGGAGAGATCTCTGATGCTTGCGAGAAAGTTGTAGGACGTTATAAAGCAGTTATCCGTATGAATACAGGTGTTTACTCTTCAGAGGTTAAGAATGACTCAGATTTCGAGAAAGCAAAAGAACTTGTTGCAGAGTTCGCTAAGAAAGAGGGTCGTCAGCCAAGAATCATGATTGCAAAACTTGGTCAGGACGGTCACGACCGTGGTGCTAAAGTTGTTGCAACAGGTTACGCAGACTGTGGATTTGATGTAGATATGGGTCCATTGTTCCAGACTCCAGAGGAGGCTGCAAAACAGGCTGTAGAGAACGACGTTCACATTGTTGGTGTTTCTTCTCTTGCAGCAGGTCACAAGACTCTTGTACCTCAGATTGTAAACGAGCTTAAGAAACTTGGCAGAGAGGATATCATCGTAGTTGCCGGTGGTGTTATCCCTGCACAGGATTACGATGCTCTTTACAAAGCTGGTGCTGCTGCAATCTTCGGCCCTGGTACTCCAGTTGCCTATGCAGCAATCAAGATTGTTGAGATGCTTATGCAGAAATTCTAATCTGAAACTCAGATTACACAATAAAGAGGATCACCTGCCGGTGGTCCTCTTTTCTCTTTTATCCCTTCTTCCCGACAGGGAATACCTTCAATTTTTCTGCACATTCTCCGCGGGAACAAAGTACCTTCGTTCATGCCCGTCAGAGGCTGCTCGGATGAAAAAATCATCTTGACGGCTAACTCCTCATTTTTAGCCATCCTGAGGATGTCTAACATTCGTCAGACACACGCCGTCACAAGACGATGATTTTTCCATCCTCCCTTACCGCCTCTTCCGGGAAATCACTCAGGTACTTGTTCCCTCCCCGAATGTGCTGACCAATAAATGATTGATTTGCAGAATTTGTAACGGAAGGGGAATAAAGGTCCGGTGACTCCTGGAACGGCGTAAGCAACCATTGCAGATGTGCTGTAAGATTCCCGTCTGTCTGAACAGATGCCTCTTCGTGGATAAACTGGGGCATCTGTGAGTTAGGGAATCAGGCACAGATGCAACAGGTTGCCAGCCAGGTGGAGGGCGGAACCTGACATTTATTCTCCTGCAGTGGAGAATTCTGCAAATGGATAATTTAATTGAAGGTTTACTGGCTGAGGGGAGAACTGAAAAGCGCACCTGGGCTGATGCCGACAAGTGCGCTTTATAAGGGATACCTGTAGGGTATTATGCGTACAGGTAACGTTTGATCTTCTGGGTGGCTGTTTTCTCAAAGGCCTCGGTGCGGAGTTCCACGTGGGAGATTTTTGAGAATTTGTTCACCTTGTTGTTCACATACTGCTGTATATCCTTTTCCCACTCCTTCATCTTGTTCTCAAGGGACTTCTTGGCCTCCTCTTTCTTTGAAAGGTAAGCAGCGGCAGCCTCTTCTCTCTTGGCGGTGTAACTCTTGTACATCTCTCTCCTCATCTGGTCATACTCAACTTTCCAATCAGCAAGTTTTGCTTCGTATTCACTCTTTTTGTCTTTGTACTCTTTTGCCCACTCCGCCTTCTTCTCTTCGTATTCTTTGAGCCACTCTGCCTTTTTGGCCTCGTATGCTTCAATCAACTGGAGTTTCTTTTCGTTGTATGCGGCAAGTGCCTCATCTTTTATTTTGCTTATTGCCTCTATCCTGTCGGGGTGGATGCATACTTTGGCAACAAGGGCACCTTTTTTCATTGTAACCACAGATTCTGCTACGCAGCCGTGGGTGTTGATAACTGTCTCAATCTCCTCCGGGTAAATATTCTCACCGCTTGGGCCTACAATCATGCTGTTGAGGCGGCCTCTGATGGAGAGCCATCCCTTTTCATCTATGTAGCCGAGGTCTTTTGTCCTGAACCATCCGTCTTCAGTAAAGGCATCTCTGGTTGCCTCAGGGTTCTTGTAATATCCTGGCATGATGTTGGGACCTTTTGCAATAATCTCACCTTCGCCTGTTACAGGGTCAGGGTTGTTGATCTTCAACTGTACACCAGGTACTGCAGGACCGGTTGTCTGCCATTTTACAAGGTCAGGGGTTGCTCCGGCAAGAAGCGGAGAGCATTCTGTAAGACCATATCCAATTGCATAAGGGAAGTTGGCCTCCAGGAGGAATTTCTCTACTGTACCGTCCAGTTTTGCCCCGCCAATGCCGTAGAATCTCATCCTTCCGCCAAATGTCTCCCTCAGGGTCTTCCCCACAACTTTATTTATAAGTTTTCTTCCAATTGCAGATTTGTACATCTTGGCCATAACAGGATTGCTGTTGATCTTTGGAAGTACAGAATTCTTGTAAATCTTCTCAATAATCATTGGAACAGTAAGCATGGTTGTTGGTCTTACCTGTTTGAAAGCCTGCAGCAGTAATTTTGGTACAGGCGGTTTCTCAAGGTAATATACAGATGCGCCTGCCAGCATTGGGAGAAGGAATGAAAGGCTGAACTCCAGTGTGTGTGACAATGGAAGTACAGACAACCATACGTCCCACTCGTATGAAGGCCTCATCTTGTTGGCAATCTTTACGTGAGAACAGAGGTTGCCGTGTGTAAGCATTACACCTTTTGAGTTTCCTGTTGTTCCCGATGTATATATGATTGTAGCAAGGTCTTCCTCTTTTGAGGCCATCTTCTCAACCTCCTCATTTACCGCCTCAGAGCATTCTGCCCCCTTAAGTACTTTGAATGTATCAACTTCAATAATAAAATTGAGTTTTGCCTGCATCTCTTCTGTAAGTTTGTGGGCAAGCCTCTTTGATACAAATATACCTTTGCACTCGGAATGGTCAATGATGTTGTTTATCTCATCCACTGAAAAATCTGGAAGCATTGGGACTGCAATCTTGTCGTATGCAGAAACCGACATGAAGGCAACTCCCCAGTTTGGCATGCTCTGGCAGAGGATACCAACGCGGTCTCCCTGTTTTGCTCCGTTTTTATGAACCAAGGCTGCTATAGCCTTTACCTTTTCACTGAATTGTTTAAAAGTGTAAAAATCGCCACCAATGAAGCATAGGAACTTGTTGTTTGCAAAAGCCTCTGTGCTGCAGCGAAGTAGCTCTTTTAATGTTTTAAAATTCATATTGTATTGTTGTTGGTTTAGTATTTGGGTGTGTAATTATACAAAAATTATTCCAGATCTTTTCCTGTAGAGAAAAGTTCAGGATGTTTTCCTACTACACCCTTATCTTTATAGTATTGTCTTATCCTTTTAAGGTCTCCCTTTACATCATCTGTAAGTTGGAATTCAATGCCTCTTCCAACGGTCTTTGTCTTCCAGTCAAAATATCCCAGATAAACAGGGACATTGCAGGCTCTGGCAATTGTGTGGAAACCGCTCTTCCAGTTGTCTGTACGTTTGCGGGTACCCTCAGGAGCAATTGCAAGGTGCATATACTCTGCCTTGTTCATTGCATCTATCATCTGCTTTGCAACAGTGGCCCCTTTTGAGCGGTCAACAGGAACTCCTCCCATCCAACGCACAATAGGACCAAGAGGTCCCCAGAAAAATTCTTTCTTTACCATAACGAAAGCCTTGCCACCTACTGAGTAGTAATAGAAATATGAGATGATGAAATCCCATGCAGAGGTATGCGGCACTCCCAAAATAATACCTTTAGGACCTGGAATAGGGGGTTCTATGGCTTTCCAGCCAAGTGCCCACATGAAGAATTTGCAGATATATTTTCTCATAACTGTAAAGTTTTTCTAATATATGTTTGATTTTTCGGCAAGTTCCTCAAGGATAAGGTCAGACCTCAGGTTCCCCTTTATGAAGTTCTGCCTCTCCAAGGTATTCTTGCCCATATAGAATTCAAGCAGTTCGTGAATGTTGTCGTCTTTGCTCAGCCTTACTTTGTCTAGCCTTATGCTCTCTCCAATGAATCCTCTGAACTCGTCGGGAGAAATCTCTCCCAAACCTTTGAATCGGGTGATTTCAGGGTTCTTGCCAAGTTTCTTTATAGCCTTCTCCTTCTCCTCGGAGGTGTAGCAGTAATATGTCTCGTTCTTTTTCCTTACCCGGAAAAGAGGTGTCTGAAGGATGTAAAGGTGCCCTTTCCTTATAAGATCAGGGAAGAACTGGAGGAAGAATGTGAGTAACAGCAGACGGATGTGCATACCGTCAACGTCGGCATCGGTTGCAACTACAATCTTGTTGTATCTCAGGTTCTCAAGATCATCTTCAATGTTGAGGGCAGCCTGAAGAAGATTGAACTCCTCGTTCTTGTAAACAATCTCTTTGGTGCAGTCGTAGCAGTTGAAAGGTTTTCCCCTCAGTGAGAATACTGCCTGGGTATTTACGTCACGGCTTTTTGTTATTGAACCGCTGGCAGAATCTCCCTCTGTAATGAAGAGCATTGTATCCTGGTTCTTAGGGTCCTTGTCTCCGTAATGGATGCGGCAATCCCTGAGTTTCTTGTTGTTCAGGCTCGCCTTCTTTGCCCTCTCCCTTGCAAGTTTCTGTATTCCCGATATGGCCTTCCTCTCCTTCTCATTTGCGAGCACTTTCTTGAGGATGGCATCTGCCTGAGCCGGGTTTTTGTGGAGGTAGTTGTCCAGTTCCGATGACAGGAATTCAACAATGAAGTTCCTTATGCTCTGGCCGCCAGGTTCAACCTCCTTTGAACTCAGGTAGGTCTTTGTCTGGTTTGAGAAGTTTGGCTCCACTACCTTTATGCTTATTGCCCCAACAATTGACTGCCTTACATCTTTAGGGTCAAAATCCTTCTTGAAGAAATCCTTTATGGTCTTTGCCACACCTTCCCTGAATGCTGCAAGGTGTGTTCCTCCGTGGATTGTATTCTGGCCGTTTACAAATGAACTTATATTCTCACCGTTCTCTGTACCGTGGGTGATTGTAACCTCTATGTCTTTCCCTTTAAGGTGTATAGGCTCGTAGAGTGGGGTCTCGGAGAGGGAGTCGTTGATAAGGTCAAGAAGACCGTTCTTTGATTTGTACTCTGTACCGTTGAAGTTGAGCGAAAGCCCCATGTTAAGGTAAGAGTAGTTCTTGAGCATTGTCTCAATGAACTCAAAGTTGTATTTGTAGTTGCCGTAAAGTTCTGTGTCTGCAATGTATTTTACAAGGGTGCCGTTCTTCTCGGTGGTTGTGCAGTTGCCTGAACCTACAAGATTTCCCTGGGAGAATTCCGCCCAGGCACTCTCTCCATCCCTGAAAGACTGTATGTAGAAATAGGATGAGGTTGCATTTACCGCCTTGGTACCCACACCGTTCAATCCTACCGATTTTGAGAATGCGCTGCTGCCGTATTTGGCACCTGTGTTCATCTTGCTCACTGCGTCAACAAGTTTGCCTAAAGGGATACCGCGCCCCATATCCCTTACTGTAACCATATTGTCCTCTCCAATGGTCATCTTTATGCTTTTGCCGTGTCCCATAATGAACTCGTCAATAGCATTGTCCACTATCTCCTTGAAAAGTACATACAGGCCATCGTCGGGAGAAGAACCGTCTCCCAGTTTGCCAATGTACATTCCTGATCTTCTGCGGATATGTTCATTCCAACTCAGGGTCTCAAAATCTGCCTCTGTATAGTCGGAGAACTTTATATGGTTTTCAGTCTGGTCACTCATCTTTTACGGCACATTAACACTAAATGTGCAAAAGTACATAAAAAAAGGGGTTAAACCAACCCCTTCTTTATTAATAACTCTGCTATCTGTACCGCATTTGTTGCAGCCCCTTTTCTCAAATTGTCTGCAACGCACCAGAGATTTATGCCGTTTTCAAGTGACGGGTCCCTTCTGATCCTTCCCACAAATACTTCATCCCGGTCTTTTGTAAAAAGAGGCATAGGGTAAGGGAGATTCTCCACGGAGCCTATTGCCTGCGGCTGCTCCCCGTTTTCCACAGCCACGGCATCCTGTACCACCACGCCGGCTGTGCCCCTCAGGGTCTCAAATATCTCCTCCATCTCAAAACTCTTGGCAAACTCAAGGTTTATGGACTCTGCGTGCCCTCCGAGTACCGGAACCCTTATGGCGGTAGGGGATACCCTTATGCTCTCATCCCTCATAATCTTGCGGGTTTCGTTTACCATCTTCATCTCCTCTTTGGTGTACCCGTTCTCCAGAAAAACATCAATGTGCGGCAACAGGTTCAAATCTATCCTGTACGGGTATGCCTGTACTGGAGATGCTTTACCCTCCCTCTCTGCACTCATCTGGTCAACGGCCTTCTTGCCGGTACCGGTAATGCACTGGTATGTTGAAACTACAATTCTCTTTATCCGGAACCTTTTGTGCAGGTCTGCAATGGCAACCAGCATCTGTATTGTAGAACAGTTGGGGTTTGCAATTATATAATCATCCTTCTCAAGCACATCTCCGTTTATCTCGGGAATTACAAGTTTTTTTGT
The DNA here is from genome assembly GCA_015060445.1 of Bacteroidales bacterium. Taxonomy (GTDB): domain Bacteria; phylum Bacteroidota; class Bacteroidia; order Bacteroidales; family UBA932; genus Egerieousia. The sequence continues at coordinate 20,366 of SUYL01000012.1, read as the reverse complement.
AGGGTCCATCCTCCAGCAGGCAGAGTTGTCAATAACCCTGCAGCCAGCCTTGGCAAACTCCGGCGCCCACTCCTTTGAAACCCCGCTTCCTGCAGAAAACAATGCTATGGCGGGCTTTTTCTCTATAGCCTGTGCAGGGGTACAAACGGTATACTCTTTTCCATTGAATTCAATTTTGCTTCCCGACGATTTCTCGGATGCTACTGGAATGAGTTCTGTAACAGGAAAATTCCTCTCCTGCAGCACTCTCAACATATTTCTTCCAACCAGTCCGGTTGCTCCAACTACTGCTATCTTCATCTTTATTCTGTATTATAAACTTAAAATGTCATTCAAAACTCCTCCGGCGGTCTGTCTTGCACCTGCCCCGGCACCTTTTATAACTATGGCATTAGGGTAGTAATCAGACTCTATGATAACTGCATTGTCTGTCCCCTCCAGGGTGTAGAACGGATGCTCTGCCCCAATGCTCTTCAATGAGATGGTGCATTTTGGCTTGCCGTTCCCATTGCTCTCCTTTGCATTGAGCGAGGCAATGAATCTTAATTTCTCCCCTTTGGCTGCAGCCTGTGTATATTGCTCTTTGAGATGCGGCTCATATGCAAGCAGTTTTGCATAGAACTCCTCGGCGTACGCGGGGAAATCTGTCTGCTCCTTGCACATGATCTCATCCGGAATGAATCCCTGGAAATCCACATCGCTGCTCTCAATCGGGAATCCCCCTTGTCGGGAAGAGATGAGGAATTTGCGGAAAACATCTGTTCCGGCAAGGTCCAACCTTGGATCCGGTTCTGCATACCCCTTCTGGGCTGCCTCCTTCACAAGGGTTGCAAAAGGTATCTCCCCATTATAATTGCTGAACAGGAAGTTTAATGTTCCCGACAAAATTCCCTCAATCCTGTATATGGTGTCTCCACAGTTTACAAGTTGGAGGATTGTCTCAAGGACAGGGAGAGCGGCGCATACTGTAGTTTCATATTTGTATTGTACCTTCTCAAGCCTTGCGGTGGCAAACAGTTCCCTGTATGATTCATAAGAGAGGGAATTTGCAATCTTGTTGCAGGTTACAACCGAGAATTTGTTCCTGAACAGATCTACATACAATGATGCAATGTTCCTGTTTGCGGTGCAATCTACAAAAATTGAGTTGCTCAATTTCAGTTTGCAGATTTCAAGGATGTATTTGTTGTCTGTGTTTTTCTCACCCTCCTGCAGGTTGAAGTTCTCCCCAATGCCGTTGCGGTTGAGCAGGTAGTTGCGGCTGTTGCACAGGCCGCAGATGACAATTTCCTTGCCCAATCTTGCCTCAATGGATTTGCGCTGTGCAAAGATTATTGAAACAAGCGCCTTTGAAACTGTGCCGTATCCTGCAATGAAGAGGTTAACCCTGTTGGCAGAGTCTGAAAAGAACTCGGTATGTATGGCCCTGATAGCATCGTTTACATCCTCTGTATGCAGAACGGCAGAGACATTCTTCTCTGAAGAACCCTGGGCAATGGCCCGGATGTTTATCCCCTCCCTGCCAAGTGCTTCAAACATTTTTCCGCTGGCACCGCTCTGGTTCTTCATGTCATCCCCTACAAGGGAGATGATGGAGAACCCTTTCTCAACTCTTAGAGGATCCACTTTGCCAAGAGAAATCTCGTATGCAAAAAGTTCGTCTGCCGCTTTTTTTGCCTTGTCTGCGTCATCCTCGGCAATGGCAATGCACATTGTATGTACAGATGATGCCTGGGTAATGAGTATGATGTTTACATTGTTCTTGCTTAATACATCAAACAGTTTGCTGGAATAGCCTGGTATGCCAACCATTCCACTTCCCTCCATTGAGAGAAGGGCTATCTTGTTGGAACTTGAGATTCCCCTTATCTTCTCCTGCCCCTGAGGCGGGTTGCGTTCAATGAGAGTTCCAAAGTCGTCGGGAGCGAAAGTGTTCTTTACATATATAGGAATCCCTTGCTTTACAACAGGCTGGATTGTAGGTGGATATACCACTTTTGCCCCAAAGTGCGAGAGTTCAAGTGCCTCCTTGTAGGAGATATTCCTGATAGGATGTGCATCCGGTACAATGCGGGGGTCTGCGGTCATCATTCCACATACGTCTGTCCATATCTCAAGTCTGCGGGCCTGGGTACCAACAGCAATTATTGAAGCAGTGTAATCTGAGCCGCCGCGCCCGAGTGTGGTTGTCCGTCCTGCCATATCAGAGGCAATGAACCCTGGCATTATATACAGTTTATGCTGGTCATTGTTGAAGTATTCCCATATATTGTTGGTGGTAAGGTTGTCTATCACCACATTCTTGCCGGCCTGGGCCTCGGTCTTTATAAGATCCCTTGAATCTTTCCACTGGTGGCTTATGTTTAGGGATTTGAGTTTTGCACTTATAATGTTGGTGGAGAGCATCTCGCCAAAACTTACAAGGTGGTCCTGGCTGAGTTCTGTAAGTTCTTTCAGAAGATATACACCCTTGCAAATCTCCCTCAACTGGTTGAACAGGCTGTTGCACTTCTCCCTTATGGTCCCGCTCTCCTCTGCAGGGATCAGTTCCTCAATAATTGCATTGTGCTTTTCCTGCAGGGTCTCAATAAGATTGAGATAGTTTTCATCCCCTGCTTTTGCAGTTTTGCCTATAAGGAGCAATGCATCTGTAGCACCGCTGATTGCAGAAGAAACCACAACTGTACGGTCGCTGGCAATAGCCTTCCTTACAATTGCAATAACCTTGTTCATATTTGTAGCATTGGCAACCGAACTGCCTCCGAATTTCAATACTTGCATAATTTTCCTGTTAAATTAAATTCTCACTCTCTATAACTTCCTTTATCTGTTCCCATTCAAGGAGAAAACCGTCATGCCCGAATGCAGAGGTTATCTCCCTGTATCTTGCACCTGGGATATGCTCAGCCATAAATCTCTGTTCTATGGTAGGGAAAAGGTTGTCGCTGTCTATTCCCACGCATACAGTATTTGCCTTTACCAGTTTGAGGGCATTTTCAACACCGCCCCTGTGGCGTCCCACATTATGGCTGTCTGTAAGATTGAGCATGTTCAGATATGAATATGCATCAAATCTGTCAACCAGTTTCTTCCCCTGGTACCGTTGGTACGAACCGGCCCTTTGGGGAAAAATGCAGTCATCATCGCTTTCATACTGTGTGGTGTTGTACCCCTCAAAACTCCTGTATGAGATAAGGGCCAGAGATCTGGCTGCAGCCAGTCCTGCCTTGCCCCCAACGGGTACCACCTTTTCCCCCTTCATTATATTGCTCTTCCCGTTTGTCCTTCTGGTGGAGAAGTCTTCCCACTCTGTGGCAATGGTATATTGCTGCTGCCCAAAGGTAGGGTCTGCATTCAGTGCCATCCTCATTGATTCATTAAATGCACTTCCCCAAGGGGTGAAACGGCTGTTGCAGGCCAGCAGCACAAGGTTCTTCACTTTGTCGGGAAAAAGGATGCTTAACTCCAGTGCCTGGAAGCCCCCTACTGAACCTCCGGTAAGGAGGTCTATTTTCTCTATACCCAGATGCTCCAGCAGGAGATTGTGGCATTGTGCCACATCCCTTACGGTTGTTTTGGGGAAATTGAGCATGTAGGGTTTCCCTGTTGCCGGGTTTATGGAGCATGGCGATGTGCTGCCGTAACAGGAGCCCAGGATGTTGGCGCAGATTATGGTGTATTTTCTTGGGTCAAGGAACTTCCCTTCCCCTACAAGGGTATCCCACCAGTCACAAGGGTCTGAATTTGCCGTAAGGGCATGTGTAATCCAAATAACCTTCTTCCCGTTCTGCGGTGTGCGTCCGAACTCCTTTGAGATATGGTAGCATATTTCAAGCCCTTCAATGGTATCTCCGCACTCAAGGGGAAAAGGTGAGTTGTATTTGAAAAATCTTCTTTCCACTTTCCTCTCTTTTATCCAATTGAATCCAATGCCTGCTGGAAATCTGCAATGAGGTCTTCAATATCCTCAATTCCAAGGCTTATCCTAAGTGTTCCAGGGGTAATCCCTATGCTCAGCAGTTCCTCGTCGCTCAACTGTCCGTGAGTTGTTGTGGCGGGGTGGGAGATGAGGGAACGGTTGTCTCCCAGGTTGGTAAGCAATGTATATAGTTTGAGGTTGTTCACAAATCTTCCCGTATCTTCCCTGCTGGCATCCAAATCTACTGTAAGTACCCCTCCAAATCCGTTTTTAAGATACTTCAATGCATTGGCATGTGAAGGATGGCTTTCAAGTCCCGGATAATTTACCCTTGATACTTTAGGATGTTTCTCCAGCCATTTTGCAAGGGCAAGGGTGTTGTCGCATACTCTCTGGCACCTCAATGACAGGGTTTCACATCCGGTAAGGATGAGGAATGCATTGAAAGGGGAGAGGCAACATCCGAAATCCCTCAGCCCTACACAACGCACATATGCGGCAAAGGCTGTATTCCCGAAATGTTCTGCAAATTTTATATTGTGGTATGAAGCGCAAGGTTCTGTCAATTGAGGATATTTGCCGCTTGCAAACCAGTCGAAATTTCCGCAGTCCACCACCATTCCTGCAAGGGAATTGCCGTGGCCTCCAATATATTTTGTTGCAGAATGGCAGATTATGTTTGCTCCAAGTTCTGCAGGGGAGCATACATAACCGGCGCAGCCGAATGTGTTGTCAACAATGAAAAGGATCTTGTGCTTTTTGCAGATATTGGAGAGCATTTCAAAGTCTGGAACAGAGAAGTCAGAGTTTGCAATTGTCTCCACATATATAGCCTTTGTGTTTTCATCTATAAGGCTCTCAACCTCCTGCGCATCGGTACATTTGCTCATCTTTATGTTTATACCCAGTTTTGGCAGTGTAACCTTGAACTGGTTGAAAGTTCCCCCATAAAGGGCCATTGAACTTATTATGTTGTCTCCGGCATTGCATATTGATGAAATGGCAAGGAACTGGGCGCTCATTCCGCTTGATGCAGATACCGCAGCGGTACCCCCTTCAAGGGCGGCTACCCTGTTTTCAAGCACCTCAGCGGTTGGATTGCCCAATCGTGAGTATATGTTTCCGGCCTCTTTCAGTTCAAAAAGGCTTTTGCCATGTTCTACATCCCTGAATGCATAAGCGGATGTCTGGTATATAGGAGTGATGCATGCTCCTGTAGTAGGGTCGGGCTCCTGCCCGGCACGCACTTGTAACGTGTCAAATTTATAGTTGGACATAATAATGGTGTATTATGCGGTTAATGTAAGGTGTATTGTCTTTTTGTCGGATGAATAAGCCTGCGCTCCCGGCCCAAGATTATTCTAAAATGGAAAAATGCAGCATCTTAGCGATGCATTCGCATCACGTAAGAAGAAATCAGAACGATATGAAGGTTGTTTTGCATTTGATGCAAATATACAATTTTATAATTAAAAAATCCCGGGAGTGGCGTTTTTTTTTGCCTTTTCCCGGGATTCTTCATTATCGTTTGTTCAATTCTGCTGTCATTCTCCTTTGTGAGGTGTTTTTGTCTGTCCTTATACAAGGGCCGGAAGCACAACCTCCTTCACAGGCCATTACCTCTATGAATGGTGCCGGACATTTGCCTGTCTTGGCATAAACCTTGAGCATTGCAATATTCTTCTTGTTGAGATTTGCAACCTTGAGGGCCTGCAGATTGGCTTTGTCCAGGAATACTTTAACAGCCTGGGTAACACCACCATCCTGCGCAAAACCATGGGCCTCCTTAACAGAGGTGAATGCCATTGGGTATGGCTCAATCTTGTTTACGTCAATGTCAAATCCGTCGAGTATTGACCCCAACTCCTCAAATGTCATCACATAATCAACATTGTCATGATATGTTGCCTCTTTCCTCTTGGCAATACAAGGTCCTATGAACACTGTCTTTGCCTGAGGATCCTTAGCCTTCACAATCTCTGCAGTGTAGTACATAGGAGATTTTGTGGTTGATATATATTTCTCAATTTCAGGAATATGTTTCTTTGCCAACTGTATGTATGAAGGGCAGCAACTGGTTGTCATGAAAGGCTGTCCCTCCTCAAGTTTCTCCTCAAGTTCGTGGGCCTCTTTCTCTGTAGTTACCATAGCACCTTGGGCAACCTCAATTACATCTGAGAAACCTATTGCCTTAATGGCACCGTAAATCTGGTCTATAGGCTCGCTGAACTGGCCAAGGATTGCCGGAGCAACCATTGCAACAACTTTCTCTCCACGTTTGATGCTCTGAAGGATGTCAAATACCTGTGAAATCTCAAAGATGGCACCAAAAGGGCATGCATTTATACATTTTCCGCAGTAGATGCATTTGCTCTCATCTATATGCTCAACTCCGTACTCATCCTTGCTGATAGCCTTAACCGGACAAACATCCTCGCAAGGTACAGGAATATATACAATTGCATGGTATGGACAACTCTGGTGACAGATACCGCAACTGATACATTTGTCATGGTCTATTTCAGCCTGACCGTTGTTCTTGAAATGGATTGCATCCTTAGGGCAGTTCATGTAGCAACTCCTTGCAACACAACCGCGACAAAGGTTTGTAATCTCATAGTTTACCTGCACACATGAAGAACAAGCCTCGTCAATTACTGTAAGGATCTCCTCCTTAAGGTTCTTTTCCCTTGTAATAGCAGCCTGTGCATAGTAAGAAAGCGGTGTAAGTTCGTCCTTCTCATCTGTCATGTCAAAACCAAGTAGCGGAAGTGATTTGTATTTCCATACAGCACGCTCCTTGTGCACGCAACAACGCCCCTTTACCTTTGATTTTCTTGGGCTAAGTTCAATTGGAAGCCTGTCAATTTCTTCAACTAATTTGTCATCTCTCCACAGTCTTACAAGTTTTGCCAACAGACCGTGGCGAACAATCATAACATTATTTGTAAATGCCATATCAGGTTATTGTAGGTATTTTGTTTCAAAAATATGCTAAAATAGGCTGCAAATATAGCAATATTTGCTGAATCTTAACTTATCCATAACAAAATCTGCATGTTGGGCTCAGATAAATTTGCTGATTGCGTCAATAAATGCCTCCACAGATGCAGTTACTATATCGGTATTTGCGGAAAAGCCATAATATGTGTTTCCCCTGTTTTCAACCTGTATGTGTACTTTTCCAACATCATCGCAACCGCGTGTAATGGCCTGCACAAGGAACTCTTCAACCACTATTTTCCTGTTTATGAGTTTCTTAACAGCAGAGAATGCGGCATCAACCGGACCGTTTCCGCTGGAAGTAGCCTGGCATATCTCCCCATCTATATTCAGTTTTACGGTAGCCATTGGAACTGAGTTTTTGCCGCACATTACCTGCAGGAATTTGAGTCTTATCCTGCGGGTAGCCTCGTTGCGGTTTACCCCAACTATAACCCTCAGGTCGGCGTCATTGATATCCTTTTTACGGTCGGCCAGCATCAGGAATTTCCTGTAGGCCTCATTCAGTTCGTCGGGAGTGAGATTTATGCCCAAACGCTCATAATGATGCTTGAGTGCAGCACGTCCGCTTCTGGCACTCAGGGCAATGAGGGAATCGTTTATACCCACATCCATAGGGTCAATGATTTCATAACTCTCCTTGTTCTTCAACACTCCATCCTGGTGTATTCCCGACGAGTGGGCAAAGGCATTTCTCCCCACAATTGCCTTGTTGGGTTGTACAGGCATCCTCATGAGTGTTGACACGAGCCTTGATGTCTTGTATATGTTCTTATGTCTTATCTCTGTAAAATAAGGGAGGTCCTTGCGGCATTTCAAGGTCATTGCAACCTCTTCCAGAGAGGTATTTCCGGCCCTCTCCCCAATGCCGTTTACAGTTACCTCCACCTGTCTTGCACCGTTCATTATTCCTGAGACGGTATTGGCTGTAGCCATACCCAAATCATTATGGCAATGGGTGGAGATGATGGCTTTATGTATGTTTGGCACGTTGTTTACAAGGTAACTGATTTTCTCCCCATATTCCCAAGGGGTGCAATATCCTGTAGTGTCCGGGATATTTACAGTTGTGGCACCTGCGGCAATGGCAGTCTCAATTACCTTTGCAAGGAAATCATTGTCTGTGCGCCCAGCATCCTCTGCATAGAACTCCACATCGTCGGTGAACCTTCTGGCATACCCCACCGCTTTGGCAGCCCTTTCCAGAATCTCCTCGCGGGTTGAGTTGAATTTATATTTTATATGGTAATCACTTGTCCCAATACCGGTATGTATCCTTTTCCTCCTTGCGTAATGTAGCGCCTCTTTTGCTGCATCTATATCTGACTCAACCGCTCTGGTGAGGGCACATATTACAGGTTCGGTGACATTTTTGGAAATTTCAACTACAGAATTGAAATCTCCCGGGCTGGAAGCGGGGAATCCGCATTCAATAATGTCTACATTCAACATCTCCAGGGAACGGGCCAGTTCTATCTTCTCAATTGTGTTCAATTGGCATCCCGGAACCTGTTCTCCATCCCTCAAGGTGGTGTCAAATACATAAATTTTGTTTTCCATGGTGGATATTGTCATTATTTGAGTGTGCAAAGGTATAAAAAAACGGGAGGAGAAGATAAAAAAGATGGCAACCCGTATGGGCTGCCATCCTATATATCCAGTGATGATGGGGAATTATTCCTCATCAAGTCTCAGATGCTGTACGTAGATAGCCTTTTTAATCTCTTCTCTTCTTGCAACAGATTTCTTAACGAAAGTTTTTCTGTTTCTAAGCTCACGAACAATGCCAGTCTTCTCAAATTTCCTTTTGAATTTTTTCAAAGCCCTCTCAATGTTCTCACCCTCTTTAATTGGAACTATAATCATCTTAAACCACCTCCTTTTTATTAGGACTGCAAAAGTATGCAAACTTTTCAAATTGGCAAAATTTATTTGAGAAGTTCATCAAGTTTGCCCCTAATTTCTTCTTTTTCAAGTTTCCCGACAATTTTTCCCTCCTTGTCTACAAGGAAATATGAAGGGATATACTGTACTGCATACTGGCTGATTACCTCTCCCGGAGAATTCTTTGGAAATACATCAATCACATGAATCCACTCGGATTTGTCCTCTTCAACGGCCTTCCTCCAGTTCTCCTCGTTTGTGTCATTTGCTACACCTACAATCTCCAGCCCCTTATCCTTGTACTCGGCATATATCTCTTTAAGGGCAGGGATGCTCTTGCGGCATGGCCCGCACCAACTTGCCCAAAAGTCTATGATTACAACCTTGCCTTTGAGGGATGAAAGGGTGAAGTCTGTACCCTCAAGAGTCTTGAGAGTGAAGTCGGGAGCTGGATTCCCAGGCTGTACAGCCCTCTGTGCCTTAACTTTTCTTGCAATTTCAGATGCAAGGTCGGACTGTTGCACCTGTGGGGTAAAAGCGCTGAACATCTTGTCCAGTTCTTCATGTGTGTATCTGCTTGCATCCATATTGAGGGCGTATGCCGCATACTCTACATCCGGATTCTCCCTAATGAGTTCCTGAGTATACTCCAGCCTACCATTTGAGAGTTCATCTATCTCTTTTGCATATTTTGTAGTGAGTTCCTTCATGGATTTGTAGTATAGGTCAACATCCTTGTCAAACAACAGGCTCACTTCATGATAACCTTTAAGGTACTCCGCTATTGCCGGACGGCTGGTAAGTTCCTTGTATTTTTTGTTAAGTTCATTTGAGAAGGTGTTGTTTTTACCTCCTGTAACGGTTATATCCTGGTATAGATTGTATCTGCGTTGCGGCTTTGTACTGTTCTGGTCTGCCACAATTGATATATTGTCGTTTTCAATTACAAAGTTGAGCACGCCGTCCTTTTCCGCTCCATCCGCCGTTACTGTTATGGTTGCGTTGTATGGCTGGTCTGTTGTCCCTTCAAAACGGAATGTGTTTCCGGTGAACTCAACGCTGTCCATCTTTACACGCTCCCTGCCGGCATATTTGGAGAGTACCGCTTTTCCTCCGTTGATATTGTTTACGGTTACATTAATGTTGTATCCCTTTTCGCTGCTGCAACTGCACAATGCAATAAGCAGCGCCAATGCTGAGAATGAGAAGAATTTCATATTGTGTGCTTTAATGGATTAATTTATAATAAACACATAAAAACTTCCCTTCCCTAAATTATTTTGTTTAAATTTACACATATATTTATTGCTTATGCGGCTTCCATCCCTCATAGAGTCATATCTGGAGTTCCTGAGTGTCCAGAAACGGTATTCTTCGCGTACGCAGGTGCTGTACGGGGAGGCACTGGCCAGTTTTTATATGTATGCATACAGGGATGAAAATATAGGGAAGGGAAACCTGTTTACTTTAGACAATGAACAGTGTATTGCGGCACTTGTTGTACAGATGATAAGGGGGTATGTGGCCCACATGATGGAGACCAAGTGTGTTGCAAGAACTGCCAACCTCCATTTGAGTGCCCTTCAGGGGTACTGCAAGTGGCTTTTGTACAAGGGGCTGCTGCAGGAGAATCCTGTAAGGGGAGTACCCCGGCTCAAAGAGAAGAAGATGCTGCCCCATTTCTATAAGGAAGAATCCATAAGGGAGTATCTTTCCATGGAGTTCCCCTCCGATTATTCCCAAATGAGGGACCGCCTTATTGTAATGCTCATTTATGCAACAGGAATGAGGCGTATGGAGGTTGCAGATTTGAGGCTTGGAATGGTTGATTTGTATAGAAAAGTGTTCAAAATAGTGGGAAAAGGGGATAAAGAGAGGGAAATTCCCATGATTGGAACGTTATATGAAAAAATTTTGTTATATTTACACAAACGAACTGAAACGTTTGGAACCGGTGCAACAGATGCTTTTTTTCTGACAGACAAAGGTGCCCCGCTGTATCTTGGGTTTGTCAATAATGTTGTAAAAAAAGAATTGGCAGGTTTGAAGGGATTGGAGGGAAAAATCTCGCCGCATGTGCTCAGACATTCGTTTGCCACCCATCTTTTGAATGATGGGGCAGATTTGAACAGCATAAAGGAGGTGCTCGGACACTCTTCTCTGGCGGCAACCCAGGTTTATACCCACAATTCTTTTGAACAGTTGAAAACAATATATTTAACCGCTCATCCACGAGCAAAAAAAGGAGGTTAGTATGGATATCAGAGTTCAATCGGTGAAATTTGACGCAGATGTTAAATTGTTGGAATTCATTGACAAGAAAGTAGGGAAGTTGGACAAGTTCTACGAAGAGATCATCAGTGCTGAAGTAACTCTTACCCTTTTGCCTGACACTGCAAACAAATGTGTGAAGATTAGGGTAAACATGCCTGGCAAGGATCTGTTCATAGAAAAGAATGCCTCAACATTTGAAGATGCAGTTGTAGACTGCGTAGATGTTCTCAAGGAACAGATTGTTAAAATCAAGGAAAAGAAAATGGGCAAATAACCTATAGCGGGGAGGCTGACTCAAAAAGTCAGCCTCTTTTTTTGTCATAGAAATGCCCAGTCATGTGACGAATGGAAATTCCTTAAGGAGTCTGAGATATTACTCAAAAAACATCTCCATCAACTCGTTGGAGGAGATATTGTTGAAGTATGATGTTACGTGGATTTTTTGCAGGGCAGCGGAAATGGCCTCAATGGTATGGGGTGTTCCAATCATCGTACGGCAGAATTCTTCTGTAGGGAGGGTAAAGAAATAGTCTCCCATAATTTCCAGTCCGGAGATTTTCCCTTTCTCAACATTCATGAACAGTTCAACTATTCCACCGCTGAGTTTCCTGGTCTTTGAGAAGTTATAAGATGGGGATGTGCCGAAGTTCCAGTTGTCCTGGGAGTATTTGGAGTCCCGCAGGGCTGCCATTTCCCTTTTCTCCCCTTCAGAAAAAGTGTATGGGGTAATTTGCGGGTATCTGCTGCAGATGAATTCTTCAAGGTATTTTTCAAGGGAGTCTATATCCGTTACAGACGGATATTTGTCGGGAAGAAGATGCTCCTTAATGTTTGTAACCCTGCTTCGGTTGGATTGCACTGCCTTCCCTATGAATTTTTCGGGTCTGCTTTTGAGTGCTGCGGAAAGGTTGTTCATTGAAGAGTCAAACAGGAGTGTCCCGTGTTGGAGAATACGGTTTCTGTGTATGCAGATGGCGTTTCCGGAGAATTTCTTTCCATTAATGAGGAGGTCGTTCCTCCCTTCTATATATGCTTTTATTCCAATGGCGTTCAGGGCATCAAGTATTGGGGCAGTGAAGCGGTGGAACATTGCTCCGGTGTCTTCTCCCGGGCGTCTCTCCTCTATAAAGGTAAAGTTGATGTTTCCCAGGTCATGGAATACGGCACCACCGCCGGTAAGTCTGCGGACCACCTTTATCCCATTTTCCTTTACATATTGGGTGTTTATTTCTGCCAGGGCATTCTGGTAATGGCCTATTATTATGGAGTTGCTGTTTCTCCAGAGCCTGAAGACAGGTTCGTTGAAGTTCTTGAGGAGGTATTCTTCCGCTGCAAGATTCCAGTAAGGTTCCCTGCAGGTGTCATTTATGTACAACATCTTGTGGAAGGTTGTATTTTTTAACTATGAATTTGTACAGAAGATATACAAGGTATCCCATGAGCAGGCCGAATGCTGCGCCGCATATTACATCTCCCGGAAAGTGTTTGGCTACATATACCCTGCTGTAACCTACTATTATTGACCATATGAATATGAATATGGTGTACCAGTTCTTTTTCAGCAGTTTGGATGATATATAGGCCAGGCCAAAGAAGTTTGCCGCATGGGTTGATACAAAGCCATATCTTCCCCCCTTGTTTTCCAGCAGACGTACAATTGATTCGAGGGTGGGGTCCCATCCGGGGCGGAACCTGCAGATGTTGTTCTTTATAAGGTGTACCGAGAGGTAGTCTGTAAGGGCGAATGTAAGGAGGATGGCACAAACCATGACAATGGCGGTCTTTGGGCTCCTTTTGTGGAAAATCATGTAGAGGATTGCTGCATAAATGGGTATTCCGCTCCATTTTGCAGATACAAAGACCATGATATGGTCGAGCAATGGGGCATGTGTCCCATTTATTTCCAGCAGAAGATCCTTGTCTAGGTTTATAAGCCAATCCAGCATGTTCCTGTACGTTAGATATCACTATTGAGAGACTTCCAGATAATATCCTTCAGTTCCTTTATCCCCTCGTTTGCTACGGATGAGATGAATATTGTAGGAATCTTGCGTGGAAGATGAGGCTTTATCTCCCTTTTGAGTTCATCATCAAGCATATCTGATTTGGATATGGCAAGTATCCTCTGCTTGTCAAGCAGTTCCGGGTTGAACTTCTTGAGTTCGTTGAGCAGGATTTTATATTCCTCTTTTATGTCCTTGCTGTCTGCTGGAACAAGGAACAGCAGTACCGAGTTTCTCTCTATGTGTCTTAGGAATCTGTGTCCCAACCCTCTGCCTTCGCTGGCACCCTCAATGATTCCGGGGATGTCTGCCATTACAAATGATTTGTCATCGTAATAGTTTACAATTCCAACGCTTGGCTCCAGGGTTGTAAATGCGTAGTCTGCAATTTTGGGGCGTGCTGCAGATACAGTTGAAAGCAGGGTTGATTTTCCGGCATTGGGGAATCCTACAAGCCCCACGTCGGCGAGGATCTTGAGTTCCAGTATGAACCATCCCTCCACACCAAGTTCGCCCGGCTGGGCATATCTTGGTGTCTGGTTGGTTGCGCTCTTGAAGTTGGCATTGCCCAAACCGCCACGTCCACCCTTTACAATAATCTTTTCCTCACCGGGTTCGGTAATTTCAAAGAGAATCTCTCCGGTTTCCGCATCTTTGGCAACTGTTCCCAGGGGAACATCAAGATATATGTCTTTTCCGTTCCTTCCATGTCTGAGACTTCCACTTCCGGATTCCCCCTCTTCAGCCCTTATATGCTTCTTGTATTTGAGGTGGATAAGTGTCCAGAACTGAGGGTTTCCCCTAAGTATGATGTGGCCTCCCCTTCCTCCGTCACCGCCGTCGGGACCACCTTTAGGAACATATTTTTCCCTGTGAAGGTGCATGGACCCGTTGCCGCCGTTGCCGGATGCAAGGAACATCTTTACATAATCTACAAAATTTGAGTTTGCCATATTAAGTTTTTACAGAAGTTCTTCAATTTTTGCAAAAATCTCCTCTATTGTCCCTTCTCCGTTTATCTCATTGTACTTGCCCTGTTTCTTGTAGTACTCAATAAGCGGTTCAGTCTTTTTGTGGTATGTGTTTATCCTGGTCTGGATAATTTCAGGGGCTGCGTCATCTTTTCTCCCCTCAATGTGTGCCCTGTGCTGTATCCTTTCAAATACAAGTTTGTCGCTTATGATGATTGAGATTACCTTCTCCACTGAATCACCGCCCTTTTCAAGCATTTTGTCAAGTATCTCAGCCTGAGCTGTGGTACGGGGAAAGCCGTCAAAGAGGAATCCTGCAACGTGTGGATTCTGTGCAATCTCGTTTTCAATCATCTTTACAACAATGGAATCATCCACAAAGTTCCCGTTGTCTATGAGTTGTTTGGCAATTTTGCCCAATTCAGTCCCTTTGGCAATTTCCTGCCTGAGGAGGTCTCCTGTTGAGACATGGTGATAGTTATACTTCTCAACCATCAATTTGGCCTGTGTCCCCTTACCTGCACCTGGGGGGCCAAACAGAAGATAGTATTTCATGATAATTTATATAGGTTTTGTTATTTTCTGTTATTCATCCAATACGTATATGTCTTTGTATTGTCTGCCAAGCTGGTCATAGTCCAGACCGTAACCGACTATGAAGTCATTTGGTATATGAAGAGCAGCGTAGTTTATCTTTATATCCTTCCTGTAGGCATTGGGCTTGAACAGAAGAGTACAAATTCTGATATCTTCTGCACCTGCTTCCTTCAGGATTCTGTACATTTCCTCAATGGTATTGCCAGTCTCAACAATGTCTTCAATTACAACAACTGTACGTCCTTTTATACTCTTGGTAAGCCCCATAATCTGCTTGACCTCGCCGGTAGAACTTGTGCCGTCGTAAGAGGCAAGTTTTACAAAAACTATATCGCTCTTTATTTCAATCTTCCTCATAAGATCTGCAGTAAACATGAAAGAGCCGTTCAGAACGCTCAGGAAAATTGGTACATCCACATCTTTGAGGTCTGTATTTATCTTTTTGGCAACTTCAGTTACAGCCTCATCAATCTGCTGGGCTGTCATGCATACTTTAAATCTTTTGTCGTGAAGTGTAATGCT
Organism: Bacteroidales bacterium; assembly: GCA_015060445.1. Taxonomy (GTDB): domain Bacteria; phylum Bacteroidota; class Bacteroidia; order Bacteroidales; family UBA932; genus Egerieousia. The sequence goes on along the minus strand of SUYL01000012.1, from coordinate 5,193 downwards.
CTCCATTGTGCAATAATTTTCCACAAATTAAACTGAACTACAAAAATAATTATTATTTTTGGTTTTGCTAAAAAAACTGTTTTTATGGAGCCTAAAGTAAGTATTATAATGGGCAGCACTTCAGATATGAAGGTAATGGAGCAGGCTGCCAAGTTTTTGGAAGAGATGGAAATTCCGTTTGAGATTAACGCACTCTCTGCACACCGTGTCCCTGATATGGTTGCTGATTTTGCCCATAATGCCCACAAACGCGGTGTGAAGGTGATAATTGCCGGAGCAGGCGGTGCAGCCCACCTCCCAGGTGTAATAGCCGCATCAACCCCTCTCCCTGTAATTGGAGTTCCAATCAAATCTTCAAATTCAATAGATGGTTGGGATTCAATTCTTTCTATCCTTCAAATGCCTTCCGGAATTCCTGTTGCAACTATGGCATTGGACGGTGCAAAAAATGCAGCAATCCTTGCTGTTCAGATTCTATCTTGTGCAGATGCCGGCCTGTTTGCCAAATTTGAGAAGTTCAAGGAGGATCTTGCAAGTAAAATTGCCAAGGCAAATGAAGAACTTGCCCAAATAAAAGATTTTAAGTATAAGGTGTAAGTCGGTGACCGACTTACAACGTATATTATTGTAACTCAATCCGTTGCTATTTTTGGCGGCGGATTTTTTTTATTGGTTGAAAATGGCTAAAGTATTGGTAATGAGGGGTAAAATTGGAAGTCGGGGACCGACTTTCCCTAAAAAAATCTTTCATACGTTTGCGTAAAATTGATTGAGTTATGAAGGGAGTTTTATGTCTGGTGGCGGGTATGGTACTGGGAGTGGGTGCTATGGCGCAGGAGAAAGAGGTGATTCTGGAGAGGATTGCCGAAGAGTTGGTTGAGATGGGGTATGAAGGGGAGATGGAGGGTGTGCAGGAGCATTTCGGGGAACTTTTGAGGAGGCCGTTGGATATAAACAGGGCGTCGGCGGAGGAACTGGAGAATCTGATGCTGCTTACAGATTTTCAGATAGCGAGTCTGCTTGAGTACAGGAACAGCAGCGGATATATTCTCTCTACAGCGGAACTGGCATTGGTAAATGGGTTCTACAATGGAATTGCGGAATTGCTCAGACCTTTCATAATTTTTGGGAAAGAAGGGGATAATGAATATTTTGCCGGCAGACGTGGAAAGGATACATTGGGGTTATGGGGTAAGTCCAGGGGGGAAATGGTGCTGAAAGGGTGGTGGAAAAAGGGTGAAGAGGATTATGTGGGGGATGATTTCTATACCCAGGTAAAATACAGGTACGTTTATGATGAAAAGTTGCAGGTGGGGTTTACGCTTGAGAAAGATGCCGGTGAGAGGTTCATGTGTGGAGGGATACCATTGGGAGACTTCTCCTCAATCCATGTGTGTGTACAGGATATTGGTGTTGGAAGAGGTATTACGGTACAGAAGGCAGTGCTTGGAGATTATCTGGTAAGGCTGGGCCAGGGACTTGTAATGTGGAGAGGATTCAATTTGAGCGGTACTTCCACGGTGCAGGGGGCCTATAAAAGGGGGAGCAATATTGTGCCATATACATCTTCTGATGAGAACAGTTTCCATAGGGGATTTGCTTCAGCAGCAAGGAAGAGACTCGCCCGGGGAAGGTATGCAGATGTTGCGGTATTCTTTTCCCTCAAGGATGTGGATGCCAGAATAAAGGGAGACAAGTTTACCTCACTCCCTACGGATGGGCTCCACAATACTGCAAGTACATTGGAGACCCGCAAGACACTTGGTGAAATAATATATGGGGCCAGTATCCGCTATAGCGGCATTAAAATGAGGATGGGACTCAACTGGGTGGGATATGGTTATGATGCTCTGAACGGGAGGAGGGTGCAGGATTACAACAGGCACCAGATTTATCAGGGACAGTATGGCAACTTTTCAGTAGATGCAGCACTCCTGTTGGGTCGGATGCGCGTTTTTGCAGAATTGGCTGCAGATTACAGTGCAAGCATGGCTTTCATAACAGGAGTTGTATGCAGAAAGGGGGATTGGGATCTTTCAGGTACGTTCCGGACTTATTCCAGAAGTTATATTGCACCATATGCCGGGGCTTACAGCACTATAAGTTCCTGTTCCAACCAGACCGGATTCTCTTTTGTAGCGGGCAAGTCTCTCAGACATGGGAATCAGATGACTGCAGGGGGAGATTATACGTACCATCCCTGGAAAAGGTACAATGTAGGGGAGGAATCACATACGGCAAAGTTGTGGTTCAGATTGGAGCGGACACAGGGGGCGCATCCCTGGAATATAAAGATATATGGGAACTGGACATCATACAGGCAGCAGTACAAACTTGGAGTGAAAGGTGCCTGGGGAGGAGAGCCTCTTCCGTGGATGAAATTTAAGGTAAGGTGGGAGGCTGTGTCAACCTGTTTCAACACTTTTGGTGTGGCTGTTGGCCCGGAGGCCATATTGTCCGGTGCCCGGGGTAAAATGAGGCTTGTCCTGCGGTGTGCGTATTACAACAGTGCGGAATGGAACAACAGGATATATATGTACGAGTATGATCTCCCCTCATCTTTTGCCTCTTCGTTTATGTACGGGAAGGGAATCAAATATTATATGTTGTTTAATTTCAAGGCTGGCCGCAGAATGGACGTGCATTTGAAGGCAGATGACCAGTTAAAGGTTAAATTGGGCGTGAAAATGAGGTTTTTTTAGTAGATTTGCGTACTTAAAAACTTAAAGACAATATGAGACCTGAAAAAACGTTAGGCGTATTGGGCGGAATGGGCCCTGCAGCCACAGCGGATTTCTTGAGAGTTCTTGCAGAAAGGACCCCGGCAGGAACAGATCAGGAGCATCCGAGAATGATAGTATATTCACACACAGTTACTCCCGACAGAACCACATTCCTTTTGGGCAAGGGTCCTGACCCCACAGAGTATATAAAGGATGGCCTGAAAACCCTTATAGGATGGGGTGCGGACATGTTGTGCGTAACCTGCAATACCGCACACTACTTTATAGACGGATTCAGGGGAGAAATAGAGAAACCCATTGTCCACATTATTGACGAGACTATTCTCAAATCATCACAGGTCTGTCCTCAAGGGGCATGGCTTACAGCAACATTGGGTACAATGAGAACAGGCTTGTACCAGAAACATGCAAAGGATAGCGGATATACCTTCCGTATTCCCGACGAGCAGATGCAGGTAGAAATTCACGACGTTACCGATATGGTAAAGGCAGGACAGCACAAGGAGGCAGGGGAGAAGTTCCGTGGCATAGTTGAGCGCCTGTGGGAGATTGAGAAACTGCCTGTAGTAGGTGCATGTACCGAGATCCCCATTGCATATGCAAATACTGGACTGGATCCTCAGATGGGTATATCTTGCCTTGAGGCCCTTGCAGACGGATGTATAAGAGAATTGTATTATAAATAACAGACAGGCATATGAAAATAAAGATAGCACTACCGGTGCAGATTCTCATAGCGCTCGTGTTGGGTGTATTGTTTGGAATCTTTGCACACGAATATGTGAAATATGTGAGTTGGGCAGGAGAGATGTTCCTCCGCTTCCTAAAGATGATTGTGATTCCAATAGTATTCTCGTCTATGGTAGTTGGAGTAGCAAGCCTTGGCAACCAGGGCGGTTTGGGAAGAATTGCCGGAAAAACGTTTGCGTTCTATGTTTCTACAACTGTTGTGGCAACTATGATAGGCCTTGTACTTGTAAACATTCTTCAGCCTGGAGTAGGATCATCTTTGGTGTCGCAGGTTTCTGCTGCATCACAGGTAGCAACAGCGGAGAAGGTATCGCTTGGGCAACAGATAATAAACATCATTCCAAGCAATATATTTGAAACATTGGCAAAAGGTGACCTTCTTTCGGTAATTTTCTTTGCAATATTGTTCGGATACTTTGTTACCCAGGTAGGCGAGAAGGCCAGAACCACTATAGTAGATGTATTCCAGGCAGTGTTTGATGTAATCATGAAGATTACCCTTGCTGTTATCAAACTGGCACCTTACGGCGTATTCTCAATTGTTGCCAAGATGATCTCACAGCAGGCAGGAGATATGGACAAACTTATGGAGGTGGCTCAGAGCCTTGGAATGTTCCTGCTTATTGTATGGGTAGGATGTCTTATCCAGTTCTTTGTGGTCCTTCCTTCAACTGTATATTTCATAGGTAAAGAGAACCCTTGGAAGCACATGAAAAAGATGTCAACAGCAATCCTTACTGCGTTCTCAACATGTTCGTCGGGAGCAGCACTTCCTATATCATTGAAGGACTCTCAGGAGAAATGCGGTATCTCAAACAAGATTGCAAGTTTTACATTGCCTTTGGGTGCAACAGTAAACATGAATGGAACAGCATTGTATGAGGGTGTGGCAGTAATTTTCATTGCTCAGGTGTATGGAATAGACCTAAGCATCTTGGAACAGATAATCATCCTTGTAACAGTACTCTTTTCTGCAATTGGTACAGCAAGTATCCCTATGGCAGGGCTTGTAATGCTATCTGTAGCAGTTACTGTGGCAGGACTTCCATTGGAGGGTATAGGCCTTGTACTTGCAGTAGAGCAGTTGTGTGACATGCCTCGTACAGCAACCAACTCTTACGGAGATATGTGCGGTGCAGTTGTAATTGCCAAATCTGAAGGTGAGAAACTGACAATTTAAAAACAGACACTTTTATACCAAAAGAGGTTGGACCGGTATGCTGGACCAACCTCTTCATTTTTATATTCCCCTACAATAGGATACCTTCAATTAAATTACCCATTTGCAGAATTTTCCACTGCAGGAGAATAAATATCAGGTTCCGCCTTCCACCTGGCTGGCAACCTGTTGCATCTGTGCCTGATTCCCTGACTCACAGATGCCCCAGTTTATCCACGAAGAGGCATCTGTTCAAACAGACGGGAATCATACGGCACATTTGCAATGGTTGCTTACGCCGTTCCAGGAGTCACCTGACCTTTATTCCCCTTCCGTTACAAATTCTGCAAACGCATCATTTACCGTGTATTACTCATTTTTTTCGCATATCCGTGGAGAGAACAAGTACCTGAGTGATTTCCCGGAAGAGGCGGTAAGGGAGGATGAAAAAATCATCGTCTCGTGACGGCGTGTGTCTGACGAATGTTAGACATCCGGAGGATGGCTAAAAATGAGGAGTTAGCCGTCAAGATGATTTTT
>SUYL01000011.1 GCA_015060445.1 Bacteroidales bacterium | reverse complement strand
CTCAAGCATATGCATATACTTCAATCGTTCTGCATAGCCGTGCTTCTTTCTCTTTTTTAACATAACAAAACCCCAAAAGTTTTTGTCTAACTTTTGGGGTTCATGTCATTAGTCTGGCGGGGGTATATCTTTATAATCAATACTTTCAAATGGCCATTGTCTGTACTCTCTTACCCTTAATCTCAATGGCCTTTGGCATTCCGGGGCATACATCTTTACATGCACCGCAGCCAATACATTTTGCAGCATCAATTGCAGGGAGGAACTGGCCTGGTACTGCCGGATTCTCCTTCATTTGAATTGCCCCTGCAGGGCAGTTTCTGCTGCATGCGCCGCATCTGACACCGTCAGTAACTATAACGCAAGAAGATGCGTCATATTGTGCAACTGCTATTGAAGTTTTCTGTTTAACTTCCAGTGCAATATGGGTTAATGCACCATTAGGGCATGTCTGTGAACATTTATTGCAATCGTACCTGCAATACCCATTGTCATATTTCAATACAGGGAGCATTATTCCGTCTATTCCATATTCAAAAGCCGCAGGTTTGATAATCTGTTCGGGACACGCAGCAATACAGGCATAACATGCTGTACATGAATTTTTGAATGAATTCAGATTTCCAGCACCGGCAGGCATTATACATCCCTGTGAGTCTTCATCAAGCAATGCACTCCCGGATTTACCTCTTCCCGACAAGTATTTGCCTGCTACCGCTGCAGCGGCAAAACCTCCCATTGCAATCAGGGCATTCCTTCTACCTTTGTTCTCTATTGAATCATGTTCCTTGTCATCATTCTTTTTCTTTTTACCTGTAAACCACGTTGGAACAAGTTTTACTCCACCCCTTTTACAGGAAACAAGGCAGTTATAGCATGCTACACATCTTGTAATGTCAATCTCCTTAGTTTCCAGATCAATACAGTTGCTTTTGCAGTTGCCTGCACATAAGTTGCATTTTACGCATTTGTCTTTCTCTATTTGAGGCTTGAATAATGATATTCCGCTCAGCACACCAAGAAAAGAACCCACAGGACAGATTGAATTGCAGTACAATCTTCCCCTGAATGCGCTGAACAGTACAATAATAAATAGGAATACCAGTGCAAATATGAATGACTGCAGGCTCAGGCGTGCATATTCCTGTGTATAGAACATACTTGGGAATATTCCCGACAATCCATTGGTAATTGCAATCTCAACTGAACTGAAAATTTGGGTGCAGATTTTGCCGTAATTTGAATATGGGTCGAGCAAAGCCAGCGGATATGCAGAGCCCAATGCCAAAGTTATGAATCCAGTAACAGCAAGTATTGAATACCTGAGTGTATTATGGGGTTTCCTGTATTTCTTCTTTGGCACCCTTCCACCATTAGCCCTTTTCCTGGCAATGTCTGAAACTCTAATTATAATGTCCTGGAATATCCCCAGCGGACACAGGAAAGAGCAGTATACCCTTCCAAACAGAATAGTTACAACAATAAGAATAATGAATGCTGCGGCACTTCCTGAGAAAATGGAGACAAGAGCCGGTGTAAATTGTGTCCTCAACATTGCTTGTGAAAGCGGATTGCCTCCGCTTATGTTAAGAAAGCCACAGGTTATGCATACGAACACAATTGTAGCTGCAATTATTCTTAAAATTCTGGGTATTTTGTTCATTGCCTTTGTTTTTTGGCTACAAAATTACTAATTTTATCGTTACTATTAATTAACCAACCGCTTATTGTATGTTTGCAAGATTAAATAAACTCCCTTTATTGGGTAAAGTTCTGATTGCAATTGCTTTGGGCATATTATGCTCTTTTTTCTTTCCGGATTTTTTGAACCGGGTTTTTGTTACATTGAATGGGATTTTCGGCAATTTCCTGGGTTTTACCATTCCCCTCATTATTGTTGGTCTTGTAGCACCCGGTATAGCGGAACTGGGTAACGGAGCAGGCAAATTGTTGGCCATTACAGCAGCAATAGCCTATGGCTCAACATTGTTTGCAGGATTCTTTTCATATTTTGCATGTGACTTGTCATATCCCCTTGTACTCAATTCGCAATCTTCTTTGGCGCAGTCAGTTGCACATGCTGAGAAGATTCTTCCATATTTCAGTGTGGATATGCCGCCACTTTTCAGTGTAACTACCGCACTTGTTTTTGCATTTGTCCTGGGACTCGGGCTGTGTGCAATACAGGGAGACAAACTCAAGAACGGATTGCTCGAATTCAGGGAACTTGTAAATAAAGTGATATCGGGAGTAATCATACCTTTGTTGCCACTCTATATTTTTGGCATTTTCCTTCAGATAGGTGCAGAAGGGCAGGCGGGTGCCATTATGAAACTGTTCATAAAGGTTATTGCAGTAATTTTTGTACTGCACGTTTCATTGCTTCTTATACAGTTTGTTCTGGCTGGAGCAATTGTAAAGAGAAATCCGTTCAAATTGCTTGTAACTATGCTTCCGGCCTATGTTACTGCGCTTGGAACACAGTCTTCTGCTGCAACTATACCTGTTACCTTAAAGCAGGCAATAAAGAATGGGGTAGATGAAAAACTGGCTGGATTCGTAGTTCCGTTGTGTGCTACCATACACCTTGCTGGCAGTACTCTAAAAATTGTTGCCTGTGCCTTTGCAATTCTGTGGATGCAGGGGATGCCTCACGGACTTGACATTTTTGCAGGTTTTATCTGCATGCTTGGGATTACAATGGTTGCTGCACCTGGAGTACCTGGAGGAGCAATTATGGCTGCATTGGGGCTCCTTTCATCCATGTTGGGATTCAATGAAGATCTTCAGGGGCTTATGATAGCCCTATATATAGCAATGGATACATTCGGTACTGCATGTAATGTTACCGGAGATGGTGCAATTGCTTTGGTTGTAGATAAAATATACAGGAAGAGATGAAAATTACAGTATGCTCCCTTAATATAGCATGGGAAAACAAAGATTTGAATTTCAGAAAGATAGAGTCTTTAATGTCATCAATTGAAGATCCGGGAGACCTGTTTGTGCTGCCCGAGATGTTTTCTACAGGCTTTACCATGAACACTTCTCTTGCAGAAGACGCTGCAGGTGAAACACTCAAATGGATGTTGTCATTTGCCCAAAAGCACAATATTGCATTGTTGGGCTCTATACCTTATTCCCAGAATGGGAGAAATTTTTTCAATAGGGCATATTTCGTAAAGCCCGACGGTACATGGAGCGTATATGACAAACGCCATCTTTTCAGGATGGGAGATGAAAACAGCCATTACACCAGGGGAGATGAAAAATGCATTGTTGAGTACAAGGGTGTTAAAATTGCAATAAATGTTTGCTATGACATCAGATTTCCTGTATGGAGCAGAAATATAGGAAACAAATATGATGTGCTCATCAACATTGCAAATTTCCCACAAGTGAGGATCAATGCCATTGAACCGCTTGTAAGGGCAAGGGCAATAGAAAATATTGCATATGCAATATTTGCAAATAGAGATGGCAATGATCCCAAATGCACATACTCTCCAAGTTCCCAAATATATAATTTCAAGGGAGAACCAGTCTCTCAGGAGATGTACATAGAGGATTGTGAAGGTAAGAAGACACAGATTCTGCAATGCTGCATAGACCTTGACTCTCTGTATGACTTCAGGTACAAGTTCCCTGCATGGATGGATGCAGATACATTCAATGTAATAGTATGATGCGCATTTGCCACATCCTTCTGCTCCTTGCAGTTGCATTCTCCTCATGTTCCCGTGCATCCTGTCTTCCCGACGGCACCTATACGCTTGAACTATATTCCCATGGAGACCTTCATGGGAACTTTTTCACTACACTCCCAAAGATAGCCTCAATTGTTCAGCAGGCAAGGGACTCAGTAGGCGAAGAAAATGTTCTATTCATAGATTTGGGTGACCATAACCATGGTTCCAATTCTGCATATTATTTCAATCATATCTACAGGTATCTGCAAGGTGAGGGGCATCTTTATTCAAGAATTGCAAATTCCCTGAAGTACGATGCCATTGTGGCCGGCAATCATGACATAGAGGCCGGTTTTGAAAATTTCAATAAGATTAAAGATGAATTGCAGATGCCTTATCTTGCTGCAAATGTGATTGATTCTGCAACCCGTACCCCTTATCTGCACCCATATGCAATACTTGATAAAAATGGTTTGAAGATAGCAGTAATAGGTTTTACCACACCTTCTGTAGAATTATGGCTCGGACCTGAAAAGAGGGGTGGCCTGCATTTTGAGCGGATTCAGAATATGGCAGATTCCCTTGTGAAACAAGTAAATGAGGTGGAGAAACCACATTTTACAATTCTTGCCCTGCACTCGGGAGCAGGTGACGGTACAGTTTCAGACTATGAGAATGTGGCATCCTATCTTGCTTCCAATATTTCAGGAGTAGATCTTATACTTGCTGCACATGACCATTTGTCATCCATTTCATATGAAAATGGAGTGTATATCCTAAATTCCGGTCCTTACGGAGCAATACTCAACAATGCCCAAATCAGAGTGTATGTAAATGATGGAAAAATTGTCGGGAAAAATGTGGTTCCAGTGGCGATACATACTGCAGATGCTGATCCTTCTCAGGATTTCCTCAATATGTTCACTGAAGAAATTGGTGAAGTGGACCGCTTTTCCAATTCTCCTATAGGCAAAACAGATAGGGATATTGATCCGGGAAAAATCTTCAATTCTCCGTGTGCATATTCCAATTTGCTCCACTTTGTGCAGTTGCAGTGTACTGGAGCAGACATATCGTTTGTTTCACCTACAAAATCTGGCAATATACTCAAGGAAGGGGTTGTTTCCTGGAATGATATTCTCCAATTGTACCCATTTGAGAATATACTTTATAAGGTGAGATTGAAAGGATCTGAGATAAAGAAGTATCTTGAAGAGTCTTACAGTATCTTTGATGATAAAGGCAAAACAGTTGGCAAACCGTACAAATTTGATTGTGCTGGAGGTGTCATATATGAAGTTACCCTCTCCAGACCAGTGGGGGAGAGGGTACATATATTTTCTTTTACCAACGGACAGAAGTTTGATATGGATTCAACCTACTCTGCCGCTATGGTCTCATACAGGGCCAACGGCGGAGGCGGTCTCCTTTCCAAGGCAACAGGCCTGGAATCTTCCCAACTTGGGGGAATCTGTACTGGCAAATATACAGATGTAAGGGAACTCCTTTACAGGTTCTTCTGTTCATCTGTGTCTCTTGAAGAGACAGAGGGGTGTGCCCAATGGAGATTAATTAAGTGAATCAAATATTCTCCTCTATAATTTTAAGGAGTGCATCTATTGCCTCTTCCTGTGGTACGCTCCTCAATACAGGCTCTTTGCCTTTATATATTGCAACTTTCCCTTTTCCTTCACCTACATAGCCAAAATCTGCGTCTGCCATCTCTCCTGGGCCGTTTACAATGCAGCCCATTATGGCTATCCTCACCCCTTTAAGGTGAGAAGTCCTTCTTTTTACTTCATTGAATGTCTCTTCCAGATTGTACAATGTCCTTCCGCATCCTGGACATGCAATGTACTCAGGTTTGGTAAATTTTCTCCTTGCAGCCTGCATGAGATTATCCTTGAAATCATCAACCATTTCAGAACCAACCTCTTTTCCGTCACAGATTGCTGTTACATTGAAGTCATCAATTACTTTATCCAGAAGAAGCGGTCCAAAGTCACATGATGCCTTAATAATGAACTCCTCCCATGTGGCACACTCATATTTTTTGTACGGAACACTCCCCTCAGATGTATGGCCAATCCCTTTCATGCTCTCTTTGTATTCACCTGAGTTGAAATATTCTGCAATAATTCCGGCCACTGGAATTTCGTTTACGGGGTTTTCTGTAAGTGATACCCTAATTGTAGAGCCTATTCCGTCTTTAAGGAGAGCGGCAATTCCTACAGCAGACTTTATTCTTCCTGCATCTCCGTTGCCCGCTTCTGTAACTCCCAAATGCAGTGGATAAACTCTCCCATCCTTTACCATATCCTCCCACAGCAGCCTGTATGCCTGGGCCATTACAATGGTATTGCTTGCCTTAAGAGAGATAACAACATTTGAGAAAGTGTTGTCATGGCACATCTGAAGCCACTCCTTTGCAGCCTCCTTCATTCCAAGAGGGGTATCTCCATATAAATTTATTATCCTTTCTCCTAAAGAACCGTGGTTTATCCCAATCCTTACCGCTGTACCATATTCCTTGCACACCTCTATGAATTTGGCAAACTGGCTGCATGCTACAGAGTGTTCTTTGGCAAAGTTGCCCGGATTTATTCTTACCTTGTCTGCAACTTTGGCTGCCTCAATAGCAACCTCCGAACTGAAATGAACATCTGCAACAAGGGGAACATCAATCCCTTTTGAGCGAAGGACGGCCTTAATCTCCTTAAGAGCCTCTACCTCCTTGAGTCCCTGGGTTGTGAGTCTAATGAGTTGGGCACCTGCATTTACCATCTCTTCACATTGCTTTACAGACTTCTCAACATCTTGTGTAAAAGTGTTGCACATTGTCTGTATTTTGATTGGGGTATTGCCGCCAATAATGACATTACCTGCCTTTACCTGTATACTGTTCATGGTCATTTCTTCTTCTTATAGTATTTGCCGCCAAGATTATAATGTACCCCAACAGAAATCTCCAACTGGTTCTGGTGGGTATATAGCCAATATAGGTCTGAGTATATTGTAGGGTCTACAAAATGGGTGAAACCATATCTGTAACTTGCTTCCAGATGGAGTTCTACCGGATGTAACTTAATGGCAAATCCTCCTTGTCCCATAATTCCAAATCCCATTTTGTTTGTAGTTTCTGGAATGCCTCCGGGAAGTTGTGTGTCATAAATGTATGACCCGTAACCTCCAACTCCAAGCATGAGACGGATTTTTGAAATGTCAACCCTGAAAAGTGCAATAAGGGGGAAAACAATTGCAGAATATCTCTGTTCTGCCTCTTCAAACACATTCTCTTCTATCTCTGTAACATGGGTGTAACCCATTTCTGTAGATTCCAGACCAAACTGGATTCCAAAGTAGGGCATATTTCCCAACATTGAATGAAGATATGTATAGTAGAGGCCGAAATTTTTTGTAGAGGTAAACCCCTTGTGCTTTCCGGACTGGCTGAATGCAACGTTGGACATTGCATATCCCCATTTTACACCTACAAGGTGCTGGTACAGGATAGTGCTGTCCTTTATTTTGGTCTGTGCCTGGGCAAAGGAATTCATGTCAAACTCCTTTAGGGCAGCCTCCTCTTCAGATACAACATTCTGCCCCGATGCATAAGGGACAAATAAGATGATTCCCAGGAGGAATATTGTAAATTTAATAATTTTCATTTTCAATTTCATTTTCCAAACATGGTTGCAATGTCAACAGTTTGAGTCAAATCTGTCCTTTCTGCAATCTTTATAATATCCTTTCCGTCACTAAGCCTGTAGAGGATAACCTTTTCAGGCTGCTTTCTTGAAAGCAGGTCTCCTGTGTCAATGATTCCGTTGCTGTTCTTGTCTTCTGTTATCCTTACAGAGTAGTCGCCAGGGGCGAGATATGGGAATGTGAGTTCACAATCTCTGTCAATAATATATTTTCTGAAAACCTGAGATCTCGCAGGATTTACCAGTTCTACAATATACCTGGTATCAACATTCTTCATTTCAAATGTAACTGAACTGAGGTTCTCGTCTGTAGGGAGGGATATTTTGGTAACAGATGAATCATTTGTGAAACCGTTAATATCCTTGAATGCAGCCATAGGGATTGTAAGTTCATAATCATTTCCCTTTATGAACTGTTCTTTTGGCCTAATTACATATTTTGTAATTTCCAGAGAATCCCGTACAATGTCATATTCAACATTGCTCTCTATCATTTTGGGATTTCTCATCCTGAATTTCACTGTATCAAGGTTCATCTGTATCAATGGCTCCTTGAACTCCAATACAATTCCTTCCTGCTCAACCATCTTGCTGTCTGCATTTATGTAAAATTCAAGCAGATCCTTCCTTTTGTCATCCTCCTTGGCCGACTTGTCCCTGCGCCTGCCCTCTTTCTTTTCATGAGATATCATCTTCAGCCTGTCAACTGTAGGGACAAGTTTCCCCAATGTATCTGTCTTGTGGTATTTGACTGCAAGATTGAGTGTGTCCTCCAGTCTGTTGCCCCCTTGTATCCATATTGTAAGGCTGTCTCCGGTTATATTATATTGTGTAATGAGTCTCTCATTTGCAATACCTGCAATTGCAAGAGAATCAATTACCGCATTTTCCGCATTGAACCTAATTCCCATACCTCTTCTTGAGAACCTTTTGTTCTCCCTTATGAACTGTATCGCAGATTTTTCTGTAAACAATGCCAATTCTATCTCAGATGGCCTACCCAAACATGCCAAAGTATCTTTAGGATCATAATATTTAAGTTCAGGAGAATCTTGCTTCATTACCTTTACTGGTGTTACCAAAGTGTCGCAGAAGGCTATCATCTCTCCCCCCTGGTCATATCTGTTGTTGGTATTGCCGTCTGTGTATGCAAAAATATGATACGGCTGCGGTTTCAGATTCTTTACTGTAAAATAACCCCATTTATCACTCCTGGCAATTGCATCCGGTCTGGTGGTCATTACAGTTGAATCCTTTGCCTGCAGATATAGGGCTACCGTAGCATTCCCTATAGGAAACAGAGACATTGCATCTACCACTGTTCCGCTCAACATCATTGAATCTATAGTGCTTCCCGTTGAGAAACTGTATGACAAGCCATAGAGGGGATTGTTTTCATTATTGTCCACTATCCCTTCACCAAAACTGAGTGAATATGTCTGTGAAGAATCCAGAGGTTCCTGGAATGATACAATCACACTTTTCCCTTTTACCCTGGTCTTTACAGATTTCTTTTGGGGAGGGGAGAGGATGATGTTCTTGTTGGCATCCTTAACCTGCACATATTCATCAAAAGTAAATACAATCTCCCCCTTTTCAACAGGGAATGAGGTTGTGTTCTCCGCCGGCAGAATATTGGTAACTACCGGGGGAATTGTATCTTTGGGGCCACCTGTAGGTGCAGCCTTTGTACTGGCACATGAACTTGTATGGAGTGAATATGCCACTGTAAGCGCCACTGCCAACAAATTGTATATCGTATTCTTGCCAATCTTCATCTTACTCTTCTGTTTTTTTTATGTCTGTCCTGGTTACGCTCTCCACACCTTTTACCTGCATGATTCTCTTCATAATCATTTCAAGGTCCTGCGCATCGTGTACATAAAGGTCTATATATCCGTCAAAAATGCCGTCATGTGTTTCAAAATGAATTTTCCTGATGTTCACACTAAGGTCGAGCGTGATGAATTGGGTAATTTCCGTTACAATTCCCATTCTGTCTATACCTCTTAAGGTTATTCTGGCAAGGAATGAGAGGAAGGTATGTTTGGTCCATTTGGCATTCACTATCTTCTCACCCTGTATTGTAGCGAGAGATATGGCTTTAGGACACACTTTTTTATGGACTATTACATTGTTGTGTTCATCTACAAAACCTACTATGGCATCTCCAGGGATAGGATTGCAACACTCTGCTACCTTATATGTAAGGGTGTTGTCATAATTTTCCTTAAGCAGATAATCCTTTTTCTTGTCAATTGCAGGCTTCTTCTCGTTACGAATTTCATTCTCAATGGATTCGTCACTGTCATCATCCTCTTCCTTTGAAGAGAAGAACTGCAGTTTCCAGTATTTTACAAATTTGTTCTCATTGTTTTTCCTTAGAATCTTGTCAAGGTCGTTAAGTTTTACAACTCCTGTGGCAATCTTGTTGTAAAGTTCGTCCTTATTGTTCAGATTGTATTCAATGAGGAGTTTTCTTATAACCCTGTTCTGTACTTTAACGCCCAATTTGCCAAGTTCCGTTTCCAGAATATGCTGTCCTTTGGAGATGGCATCATCTATATCTGCTTTCAGGGCATCATAAATAATCTCCTTTGCTTTTGGAGTATGGGCATAATCGAGCCACTCCCTCTGCGGTTTCTGGGCTTCCGCTGTAATAATCTCAATCTGGTCTCCATTCTTCAATTCATGGGAAAGCGGTACAAGCCTGTGGTTCACTTTTGCAGCAATGGCCCTATTTCCTATTTTACTGTGTATATAGTATGCAAAGTCCAATGCAGTGGCCCCTTTAGGGAGGGATTTTGAATCACCTTTAGGGGTAAATACATATATCTCAGATGCAAGGAGTCCCTCATGGAACTTATCCAGGAATTCCAATGCACTTACATCAGGATTCTCAAGTACACCCCTTACCATTGCAAGCCAGTTGTCCAGTTCGGTCTCACTCTTGTTCACACCCTTGTAACTCCAGTGTGCAGCAACACCTTTTTCTGCAATCTGGTTCATCCTCTCCGACCGTATCTGTACTTCAACCCAGTTGCCGTTCTGGCTCATCAATGTACAATGGAGCGCTTCATAACCGTTGGATTTGGGAACACTTACCCAATCCCTTATCCTGTCCATCTTGGACCTGTAGTGTTCAGAAATGATTGAATATATGTCCCAGCACTGTTTTCTTTCAGATATATTCTCTTTAGGTTCAAAGATAATCCTTACTGCAAACAGGTCATATATCTGTTCAAAAGGAATCCCTTTTGTCTCCATTTTCTTCCAGATGGAGTAGGGGGTCTTGGTCCTTTTGGTAATTGTGAATTTGTACCCTTCGTGATGAAGCGACTGGTTGATTGGAGCAATGAACTGGTTTATTGAATCACCCCTCTCCTCTATAAGGGCATCAATTTTTCTGGTTATATTGTTGAAATAATCAGGTTCCCTATATTTCAACCATATGTTTTCCATCTCAGACTTCATGCTGTACAGACCCAGTTTGTGTGCCAGAGGGATAAAAATATACATGCTTTCGCTCAGAATCTTGTCTTTTTTCCTCTCAGGCATTGATCCTATGGTCCTCAGGTTATGCAGCCTGTCGGCGAGTTTTATAAGGACAACTCTAACATCGTCATTGAGTGTGAGGAGAATCCTCTTGAAATTCTCAGCCTGCATCGACTTCTCATCGTTGTTTGGAGAATTGTGCTTGTTGTCCATTGCCGACTTTATTTTTGTAAGTCCGTCAACAAGTGAGGCAACCTTGGGTCCAAAAAGCCTTTCAATGTCCTCTACTGTATATTCTGTATCTTCTACAATGTCATGAAGCAGGGCTGTGACAATAGATTTGTAGCCCAGGCCAATCTCCTGAACAACAATTTTTGCCACAGCAATGGGATGTATTATATATGGCTCACCTGAACGCCTGCGGACACCTTTGTGTGCTTCGTTGGCAAACTCAAAAGCCCTTATTACATCTTCATATTCCTCTTTGTTTGCACATCTTTTAAGACTTGCAATTCTCAGTGATTCAAATTCTTTTTGAATCAGTTCGTTGTCCTGCTCTGTAAACATACTAAAACCTCAAATCTCTTTTACCTTGTTTTACCGCCTCTAAATTAGTTATAATCTTTTGTTTCTGCGCACTCTCAGGCATTTTTTCAAGTTCTTTTTCTATAAGCGAATAACCTGCTTCCCTGGTTTTTTCTGATGCATAGTCTTCCAGGTATTCAGCCATAGTAATGATAGCATTTGGGGTACAGTACCTTTTTATGAATCCCGGTATAGCAAATTCCATAAAATGCTCACCGGTCCTCCCCATTCTGTAGCATGCTGTACAGAAACTTGGTATATAACCTTTTGTAAGGAGCCAGTGCATTACATCATCAAGTTCCCTTGTATCTCCAATTACAAACTGCTCCTTGTTTATATCCTGCTGGTTACCTTTCTGGTTCTGGTATCCTCCAATTTCAAGTTTGGTTCCCGCATCAATCTGTGAAACTCCAAACTGAATTACCTCATCCCTTATTGCCTCACTCTCCCTTGCAGTCATTATCAGTCCTGTGTATGGTACAGCAAGCCTTAAAATAGCCACAATCCTCTTGAATTCATTGTCATTTACCTCATATGGCAATTCAAGATTCATGTCGGCCGCAGGCTTGATTCTGGGAAAACTAATTGTATGGGGGCCCACTCCGTGAGTCTTCTGCAAGTGAAGTGCATGGGAAACAAGTCCCAGCACCTCGTACTTCCAGTTGTAGAGTCCAAAGAGGGCACCTATTCCCATATCATCAATTCCAGCCTCAAAGGCCCTGTCCATAGCATTCAATCTCCACATATAGTCACCTTTTATGTCTCCCGACGGGTGATATTGTGAATAAGTCTCCTTGTGGTATGTCTCCTGGAATACCTGGAATGTCCCGATTCCAGCCTCCTTCACTATCCTGAAACCCTCCACATCAAGGGGTGCGGCGTTAATGTTTACTCTCCTTATCTCACCGTTCCCTACCTTTATTTTGTAACAGGTACGTACGCTCTCTGCAATAAATTCTGGGGTATATACCGGTGATTCACCAAATACAAGGATAAGTCTCTTGTGTCCATATTTTTCAAGATTCTCTATTTCTGCAACCAGTTCGTCATGCTTTAGGGTTTTGCGGACTATACCCTTGGCATCTCTCCTGAATCCGCAGTATTTGCAGTTGTTTACGCAATGGTTTCCAACATATAAGGGGGCAAAAAGGACAATCCTGTTTCCGTAAACATTCCTTTTAAGTTCCCTTGCAGCCTCAAAGAGTTCCTGTAGCCCTTCCGGAGATTCTATTGCCAGCAATATGGCTGTCTCCTCCACTGTGAGGGGATTCTTGTCCAGAGCCTTTCTGAAGATTTCCCTCGCGCGGGGAAGATCCTCTTTTGTCTCCTTTAGCAGACTCTGCAATTTTGCATCATCAATAAAATTGACAGCGTTCGCAGAGAGTTCCATATTTATTTTTACACCATTCATCATAAATTAATTTTTTCAATTACCTCTTTTTCCAGTTTTTGGAAATCATCATCAGATGTATAACTGTTTTCGTATTGGTAGGCGTGTGATATCTCAGCACCAATGAGGATTATTGTCCAACTTACATTCATCCATATAAGGAACAAAGGTATTGCCGCAAATGCTCCATATACCGAGTTGAGCCTTGAAACAAACAACTGTGTCTCCATATAAAGGTATTCCCATATCACAAAAGCAGCGGCAGAAAAAAGTGCTGCAAAAAAGGCTGCTGAAAACTTCACCTTTACATTGGGTACATATTTGTACAGTATTGTAAAGAACAACGTAATGATACCATAGAATGCAAGCCATTGTATAAATACTCCTGCGAGGTTGAAGAGCCTTAACTCCAAACCGAAACTGTTGAGCATGTTTGTAGCCAGCAGTGTTACTGACAGGAACATGGTTATCACAAGCGGAGCAACAATAAGTATTCCAAAATAATATAGAAACCGTTTGGCAATGGACCTTCCCCTTTCCGCTTTCCATACAATATTGAAACACTGTTCAACTTTAAGTATGAGCCACAGTATTGTTCCAATGAAGAACGCAAGGCTTATAATTCCAAATGCATCCTGCTGGCTTATCTGTACAATGTTCTCTGCAAATTGTATTACCAGTTGTACAATCTCCTTGTTTGAAGAAAAATATTCGAGAAGCATATTCTGGAGAGTCCCTTTAAGGCCAAAGCCGTCAGTTACCGCAAATGCCACAGCGGCAAACGGAACCATAGCCATGGTTGTAAAGAAACTCAAGGAGAAGGCATACAGCCCAAGATGGTTGATGCCTGCCTCCCTTACTGTTATTATTGCAACCCTCAGATATTTGAGGAACTTTTTCTTGGCTCTTCCAAAATCATCAAGTTCAAGGTGCCAGATATCATCTGTGATGAATTTGATGAGCCAGCGGTACAGTTCCATTATTTCTTCCCAAAGATCCCTCACTTTATCCTATCTGTTAAGTTTGTCCATAAATTTTTGGGGGTCAATAATATATCTTGTATGCTCCCCTGAGCCTATCTCCCCTTTGCTGTCAAAGGCAGACACCTCAAAATTTACCCAGTTTCCGTTGCATCCTGTAACTTTTGCAATTGCATGCACCTGTGTCCCTACAGTACAGGCACGGGTGTGTTTCACATTCATCTGAGTGCCCACACTGTCACTCCCTTCTGCCTTAAGAAGGCTGAATGCTGCATTCTCCATAAGTGCAATCATTGCAGGAGTGGCATATACAGGCAATCCTCCGGACTTGTGTGCTATTGCTGTGTCCGATTCAGTTACAGTTATTTCAACTTTATAAATATCATCCAATTTAGCCATAGTTATTTCTGATAATTGCAAATGAATTTTTCTACAAAATCTTCCGCTTTTGCTTCAATCTTTTCTATACCGGCAGAACCCATAATTTCAAACGGCTCACATACAGGTTCCATACCCAATTCCTGTGCATAATTCACAAGGGATTTTACACCTGCACAGTTCCAGGTTGAACTTCCAAAGATAGAGAGAATTTTATTTTTAGGGGCAATCAGTTTTATCTCATTGCAAAGGTGCTCCATCATCGGGTGCATCTGTGTATTGTATGCGCATGTTCCAAGTATAACCCCTTTGTATCTCCATATATCTGAGAGAATGTATGAAACGTGTGTCTTTGACACATCATATGTCTTTACCCTTATACCTCTGCTGCCGAGCAGATGTCCAATGTGGTCTGCCATCTGCGCGGTGTTACCATACATGCTGGCATATACAATTACAACACCATCCTCAGATTCCCAGTTGCACCATTTGCTGTAGAGTTCAAGTACCCTTGAAGGGTTGCCTCTCCAAATAAGTCCGTGTGAAGGGGCAATCATTTTAATTTCCACCCCCTGGAGTTTTGCAAATGCCTTCTGCACCATATTGCTGTATTTGCCTACTATATTGGAATAGTATCTCAGCATTTCACCTTTATAGTCTGCCTCAAAGTCATTTTCGTCATCAAAAATGCTTCCGTCAAGTGTCCTGAATCCTCCAAATGCGTCGCAAGAGAATAGGGTGGCAGTTGTCTTTTCATAGGTAACCATAGTTTCCGGCCAGTGTACCCAAGGAATCAGGTGGAATGAAAGTGTATGTTCACCCAGAACAAGTTCCTCACCGTCCTTTATTGTCAAAAGTGAACTGTCGGGAATATTGAAATAAAGTTTGAGAATTTTCTGTGTCTGTGCATTTCCAACAATCTTTACCTCAGGGAAACGGCGGAGTACGCACTCAATCATGCTTGAGTGGTCTGGTTCCATGTGGTTTACAATGAGATAATCCAATGATGCACCGCCAAGTATCTTTTCAATGCGGTTCAGATAGTTGTCATTGCTTCCGTATTCAATTGTATCAATAAGGGCACTCTTCTCATCCTTTATAAGGTATGAGTTGTATGATACTCCATAGGGGAGGGGCCAGTTGTTTTCAAATAGATGTTTTTTTCTGTCGTTTACACCTGTGTAATATATGCCAGGTGACAATAGTACTTCTTTCATATCTGTTATTCTTTATTTAATCATTTCAAGAAATTCTTCTTCTGTAATTACTTTTATGCCAAGTTTTTCTGCTTTTGCAAGTTTGGCCGGTCCGCTCTTTTCGCCTGCAACCATATAGGTGGTGTTTGCGCTTATGCCGCTACCAACCTTTCCGCTATGCCTTTCTATAAGGGCTTTCATATCGTCCCTTGATATTGAGAAATTCCCGGATATAACAATTGTCATCCCCTTGAGGATTTCAGACTCGGCAATTTTTGCGGTTTTGTCGCTCTCCATTCTAAGCCCTGCACTTTTGAGATCTTCAATGAGCCTGATATGCTGTGGGTCGGAGAAGTATCCTATTATGGATTCAGCCAGTTTCTCTCCAACTTCATCCGTTGCAAGAAGTTCCTCTTTTGTTGCTGATGCTATTGCTTCAACAGAGCCGAATGTCCGGGCAAGATTTTTTGCAGTAGTTTCTCCTATATATCGTATACCCAATGCAAAAAGAACCCTTTCAAACGGCACTTTCCTGCTCTCTTCCAACGATTTGAGGAAGTTGTCTGCAGATTTCTCCTTCCATTTGTCCAGGGTCAGCAACTGTTCCCGGGTAAGGGTATAGAGGTCGCTGAGTACCTTAATATAACACTTGTTGTACAATTGTTCAATGGTAGCCTCACCTGCATTTATATCCATTGCCTTCCTCCCGACAAAATGTATGAATTTCCCCTTTATCTGCGGAGGACAAAAATCTGAATTGGGGCAGAAATGCTTTGCCTCCTCTTCATCCTTGACCAATGGGGTACCGCATACAGGGCAATTCTGGGGAAACTCCACGGGAATAATGTCAAATCCCCTTTTTTCAGGAGCAGTTCTGGTAATTTTTGGTATAATTTCTCCCCCTTTCTCTACATATACATAATCACCAATGTGTATGTCAAGCAGTTTCATCTGTTCCCAGTTGTGGAGTGATGCCCTTTTTACCTTTGTTCCGCTCAATTGTACAGGCTCAAGGTTGGCAACTGGGGTTATGGCACCTGTCCTTCCCACCTGGTAATCAATTGAGACAAGTTTGGTGAGTGCCTCTTCCGGCTTGAATTTGTAGGCTGTTGCCCATCTTGGAGATTTGGCTGTATATCCAAGGGATGTCTGCACCGGTATCTGGTTTACCTTTATAACTATTCCGTCAGTTGCAAAAGGGAGGTTCTTCCTTTCTGTATCCCAATAGGCAATATACTGCTCTATTTCTTCAATTGTACTGCACTCACGTATATGCTCAGACACCGGAAGACCCCATGAGGCTGCAATCTTCAGGGATTGGGTATGTTCCGGTGCAACCGGCTCATCTGTAAGGAGATGATACAGTGTGCATTCAAGCCCTCTTCCCTTCACAGCCTGAGGATCGAGCAGTTTCAGTGAACCCGATGCCGCATTTCTGGGGTTTGCAAAAGGAGGTTCCTCATCCAGTTCCCTTTGCCGGTTCAATTTGTCAAAAGCCTTGTATGGCATATAAATCTCACCCCTGATCTCAAATTCGTATGGATAGCCGGTACCTTCCTTCAGTTTTTTTGGTATTGACGGTATCTGCAGCACATTCCGGGTAACATCATCACCAACGGTTCCGTCTCCCCTTGTAAGTGCACGGAATAGGGTGCCGTTCCTGTATGTAAGGCAAATTGCGGTTCCGTCAAATTTCAGTTCACATGAAAAGGTGAAGGGGAGTGATGTCCCTTTTGACACCCTTTCTGCAAAATCCTCTATCTCCCCAATGTTGTATGTGTTGGAGAGTGAAAGCATAGGGTATTTGTGAGGATATTGGGCAAATTGGGCATTGGGGGCAATGTCGCTTCCAACCTTTGCAGTAGGGGATGCAGACGAAGCATACTCGGGGAATCTCCTTTCAAGTTCCCCCAGTTCCATCATGAGCAGGTCATATTGGAAATCCGTAATTTCTGGAGAATTAAGCACATAATAATTGTAATTGTGCCTCTCCAGTTCAGCGGACAACTCTGCAATTCTTGTTTTAGCCTCAGATTTCTTCACTTTTTACCATTTTAAACAAACAAAAATAACTAAAAAATAGGTAAATTTTTAATAAAAATGTAAATTTGCGGCCCGATAAAGGCAAAAGAAATAACAACAGGAAATAAATTTTAAGAAATGAAACAATCAATTGTAATTTTAACAGGTGGCGGTCCTGCTCCAGGAATGAACACAGTTGTGGGCAGCATTGCCAAGACTTTCCTTCAGAATGAGTATAGGGTACTTGGTCTACATGGCGGTTATAAAGGACTGTTCTCACCGGATCCAAATTATACAGAGTTGGATTTCACTTGTGCAGACTGGATTTTCAACAGAGGTGGTTCATATTTGGTAATGAGCCGTTTCAAACCTTCTGACACAGATTTCAAAGAGAATTTCAATCTTGATTTCTTTGTAAAAAACAATATCAAACTTTTGGTTACTGTAGGTGGTGACGATACCGCTTCAACTGCAAACAGAATTGCAAAATTCCTTGCAGAGAAGAATTATCCTATTGCAAACATCCACGTGCCAAAGACTATTGACAACGACCTTCCTCTTCCACAGAATATCCCAACCTTCGGATACCACACTGCTAAAGCAGAGGGTACCAAGATTGCCGCTACTGTTTATGAGGATGCAAGAACAAGTGCAAACTGGTTCATAGTTTCTGCAATGGGACGTTCAGCAGGACACCTTGCATTGGGTATTGGTGCATCTTGCCACTATCCTATGATTGTAATTCCTGAGATGTTCAACAAGACTACAATCACTGCAGAGAAGATCATCAACCTCGCCATTTCATCAATTCTAAAGAGAAAGATTATGGGTGTTCCTTACGGAGCAATCATGATTTCTGAGGGTGTATTCCATGAGCTTTCTCATGAAGAGCTTTTGTCATGTGGTGTAAAGTTCACTTACGATGACCACGGCCACCCTGAGTTGGGCAAGATTTCCAAAGCTCAGATGTTCAACGATATGGTTGAGAACAAACTTAAATCATTGGGCATTTCAGTTAAATCACGTCCGGTAGAGATAGGTTACGAGGTGCGTTGCGTTACCCCAGTAGGTTACGACCTTATGTACTGTTCACAGTTGGGTATGGGTGTATACAAACTCTTTACTGAGGGTGTAACAGGATGTATGGTATATCTCGACCTTAACGGTAATATCAAATCATTGTACCTTAAAGATATGCAGGATCCTGCAACCGGCAAGATCCCGCCTCGTGGAGTTAATATCCACACAGATAAGGTACAGCAGATTCTTGACCATATTCTCAACTACATCACTCCAGATGAGTATGAGGCTGCAAAGAAATATGTTAAGAATCCTGAGGAGTACGATTTCAAGAAAATCCTGAACTGGTAATACAGATTTTCTCCGTTATGGAGCAGAAGTTCATCATTTACCAGATGTTGCTCAGAGTCTTTGGGAATACAAATGAAAATTGTGTTCCCAACGGCTCTTTGTCTTTAAATGGCACAGGCAAGTTCTCTTCTGTAAATGATGCTGTATTTGACCATCTGCGTACCCTTGGAGTATCCCATATATGGTACACAGGTGTAATTGAACACGCCACTTGCGAGTCTTTCGAGGAGTGGGGTATCAGGAGGGATAACCCTTCTGTAGTAAAAGGGATTGCCGGCTCTCCGTATGCAATTAAGGATTACTATGATGTAAATCCTTACCTTGCCGACAATGTTTATAACCGCATGGGTGAGTTTGAGGATCTTGTACTGCGCACTCATAATGCGGGGTTTAAAGTGGTGCTGGACTTTGTACCCAACCACCTTGCAAGGGAGTATAACTCAGATTCCATCCCTTATTGGGCAAATGATTTTGGAATAGGGGACAACCAGAACAATTTTTCTCCCGACAACAATTTCTATTATATCCCCGGGGAGATGTTTTCCAGGGGGACATACAATGAACGTCCGGCAAAAGCCACCGGAAATGACTGCTTTTCTTCAACCCCATCCGACAATGACTGGTATGAGACAGTAAAACTCAATTATGGGGTAGATTATCTCAATGGCAGAAGCAGACATTTCAATCCGATACCAAAAACCTGGAGAATGATGCATGACATCCTCTGTTTCTGGGCTTCCAAAGGTGTGGATGCATTCCGTTGTGATATGGCTGAACTGGTACCGGTTGAGTTCTGGGAATGGTGCATAAAGGAGGTTAAACAGAAATATCCTCTACTGCAGTTCATTGCAGAGGTTTACAATCCTTCCGAGTATGCTTCGTATATGTATAGGGGCGGGTTTGACTATCTGTATGACAAGGTTGGCCTGTATGACACTTTGAAAGGGATTTCTCAAAATTTGTCGGGAAGAGGATGGGGACCTTCCGCTTCTGCAGTTACCGGATGCTGGCAAAGCATAAATGATATGCAGAACAGGATGCTCAATTTTCTTGAGAACCACGATGAACAGCGTATAGCGTCTGATTTCAATCTTGGCAATCCTTTCAGGGCTATCCCGTCACTTGCAGTTTCACTTATGCTCAACAAGGCTCCGTTCATGCTCTATTTCGGGCAGGAAGTGGGTGAATCAGGTATGCTGGAAGAGGGTTTCAGCGGCAGGGATGGAAGAACCTCCATTTTTGACTGGTGCTCGGCCCCTTCTGTAGTAAGATTGTTGAAGTCAATTGGCCACAACCCTTCAAATTCAACTTCGGCCCTCACCAGGGAGGAGTCTGAACTTCTTAAAATATATAGGGGGATTTTCTCTTTTGCCACATCAAGCAAGGCTATTACTTGTGGAGAGACTTTTGACCTCCAATATGCAAACTTCAACAATCCTTCTTTTGACACCGGCAAATGCTTTGTGTTTGCCAGGAAATTCACTCCGGGAGAGTTTGATGACTCATTCCATAGGGGAGGCAATACAATTGCAAATGCCGCTTCTGCGCCAAGTGAAGTTGTAATAATTGCAGTTGATTTCTCCCAAAGCATCTCTTCAGTAAAAATCAATCTGCCACAAGAATTTTTCCGACATTGGGAGATACCTTTCGGGAAGTTCAATCCATACGAACAGGTAGAGATTGTATTTGATAAATATGGAGTGGGAATTCTCCAATTCCAATACTGATACATTCATCTTTGAACATATGCTCCACTTTGTTGTTGTTTAGGAAACAATTAACAAATAAAGGATATGTTACCAACCAAAAAGAATCAGAACTGGTTTCCTTCAATCTTCAACGATTTCATAGGGAGCGATTGGGTAGAGAGACTTCATTCCTCTTCTCCAATAAACATTATTGAGACAGATGCAGACTTTAAAGTTGAGATTGCTGCACCGGGCCTTACTAAAGATGATTTCAACATTAAAGTTACCAATGATAATCTTCTTACCGTCTCTGTGAAACAGGAGCAGCATAAAGAAGAGAAAGACAAAAAAGGGAGATACCTGAGAAAGGAATTTTCTTACACTCAATTCCAACAGAATCTCATTTTGCCGGAAAATGTAGATAAGGACAAAATTTGCGCTAAAGTGAACAACGGCGTTTTGGATATCTGTATCCCTAAGAAAACGCCCGACAAAGTGGAGCCTGTTGAGAAACAAATTGAGGTACAATAATATATATCTGTTAAGGGTTACATCAGTAGCCCTTAATTTTTTAAAACTCGGGGACCGACTTAAGTCGGGGACCGGGTTTTAAAAATTAATTCCTATATATCTTTTATTTTAGTTAACTTTGTAGATTAGGTTTCTTAAATCAAAAGTATATGGCAGTAGCAGGAGTTCCTACAGAATTGGGGACTGAAAAAGTGTCCAGGTTATTGAGGCAATATGCTGTTCCGGCAATTATTGCTATGACAGCATCCTCGCTTTACAATATGGTGGACAGCATCTTTATTGGGCATGGAGTAGGCAAGTTTGCAATTGCTGGACTTGCTCTTACATTCCCGCTTATGAATCTTGGAGCAGCATTTGGAGCGTTGGTGGGTGTAGGTGCGTCTGCAACAATCTCTATGCTTCTGGGGCAGAAGAACTATGAAATGGCCCAGAAGGTAT
Organism: Bacteroidales bacterium; assembly: GCA_015060445.1. Lineage (GTDB taxonomy): Bacteria > Bacteroidota > Bacteroidia > Bacteroidales > UBA932 > Egerieousia. Next base: position 12,419 of record SUYL01000011.1, on the reverse strand, counting down.
TGGGTAATGTTGTAACTCTCAATACAATAATTGGACTGGTATATACGGTTGTCTTTCTTGCATTTCTGGACCCCATTCTATATTTCTTCGGGGCCAGTGAAAATACAATAGGATATGCAAGGGATTATATGACAATTATCCTCATTGGAAATATAATTACTCATATGTATCTGGGTCTGAACGCCGTAATGCGTTCTGCCGGGCTTCCCAAAAAGGCAATGATGGCTACCATATATACTGTCGTAATTAATACAGTGCTTGATCCAATTTTCATATATGTTCTGGACTGGGGAATAAAGGGGGCGGCAATTGCAACAATCATTGCACAATCCATTGCATTGGTGTGGATTGCAAAGATATTCTCCGACAAAAAACTTGTAATTCATTTTAAGCGAGGAATCTACAAACTCAAAACAAGAATTGTAAAGGATGTTATTTCTATAGGAATGGCACCGTTCTTCATGAATACTGCAGCATGTCTTATAGTGATTCTCATAAACCAGGGATTGCAGAGGCATGGAGGAGACCTTGCTATAGGAGCATACGGAATTGTAAACCGCATTTCATTTGTTTTTGTAATGATTGTTATGGGACTCAATCAGGGAATGCAGCCTATTGCGGGATTCAACTTTGGCGCAAAACAATATGACAGGGTTGACAGAGTACTGAAACTTACTATCCTCTGTGCTACTGTTATCATGACCTTCGGCTTTCTTGTAGCGGAGATATTTCCAAGGCAACTTGTAATGATTTTTACAACTGATGAGGACCTCATACAGCATTCAATATCAGGAATGAGGATTGTCTTTGCATTCTTCCCGATAGTAGGGTTCCAGATGGTAACGGGCAATTTCTTCCAGAGTGTAGGCATGGCCGGCAAGGCAGTGTTCCTTTCATTGACCAGGCAACTGATATTTTTGCTGCCATGTCTGCTGGTGCTTCCTCACTTTTTCCAGGCAAACGGAATATGGATGAGTATGCCTGTAGCAGATGCCCTTTCAAGTATGGTGTCATTTACAATGCTTTATTCCCAATTGAAGAAATTTAAAAAAGGTATAGACAATGGAAACTAAATTCTACATTACAATTGGCCGCCAGAAAGGTGCAGGCGGACTTGAAATAGCAAAAAGGTTGTCGGAGGAGTTCGGTATTCCATTCTATGACAAACAGTTGCTGGATATTGCTGCAAAGGAGAGCGGTTTGAGCAAGGAGATTTTTGCCAATATAGATGAAAGACGCGGTTCAAAGTTCATTTCCGGATTCTTTTCTGGAATTATGGGGTCCCTGTATACAGAATACGGCACTTCGTCGGGAATAAGCAGGGAGGAACTTTTCAGGATACAGAGTGAGTGTATCCAGCATATTGCAAACAGGGAATCTGCAATATTTGTAGGAAGATGTGCTGATTATATACTCAGGGAGAGGAATGCCTGTCTCAATGTATTTATAACTGCAACGGGAGAAGATAGGGTCGAAAGGCTTCTTGAGTGCAACAAGATTCCAGATGCAGAGAGATATTCAATGGAAGAGATGTTGGATCTTCTTGAGAAAAGTGACTCAAAAAGGGAGACATATTATAATTATTTCACATACAAACAATGGGGTGCGTCTGCATCATACGATTTGTGTCTGAATTCTTCTTTGTTTGGAATTGAGGGGTGTGTGAAAATTATAAAGGATGTTCTTTACAGCAAAGGATGGATTAAGTAATTGAAATGCAAGCCGGCGTACCTACAGAACTTGGAACAGAGAAGATAAGCAGACTGCTTGTGCAGTATGCTGTTCCGTCAATTATAGCAATGAGTTGCAACTCGTTGTACAATCTGGTGGACAGCATATTCATTGGTCAGTTTGCCGGGGGATATGCCCTTGCCGGTCTTGCCCTTACTTTTCCCCTTATGAACCTGGGGACCGCCTTCAGTTCCCTCATTGCTGTAGGTGCATCTGCCAATATCGGAATTTTTCTAGGAAAGAAAGACTACAATATGGCCCAGAAAGTTTTGGGGAATGTTGTTACACTCAATTTCATCATTGGCATATTGTATATGGCTGGTGTCCTCACATTTCTGGATCCTATTCTTTATTTCTTTGGAGCCAGTGAGAATACAATTGCACCTGCAAGGGAGTATATGCAGGTTATACTTGGAGGAAATATAATCTCCCATACATATTTTGCCCTTAATGCAGTTCTGAGGGCTACAGGTCTTCCCAAAAAGGCAATGAACGCTTCAATATATACAGTGTTGATAAATGCCTTACTTGATCCCCTTTTAATATATCTGTGGGGAATAAGGGGGGCAGCCATTGCAACCATTATTGCACAGAGCATCTCTTTGGCCTGGGTCATTTTTGTATTGAGCGACAGAAATCATGTTGTCCATTTTCAGAAAGGGGGATACAGGCTATGCAAATTAATTGTCGGGAGGATTCTTTCTGTTGGAATGTCCCCATTCTTCATGAATTCCACCGCTTGCCTTGTAGTAATAATATTCAATCAGGGACTGAAACAATATGGTGGGGATATGGCAATTGCTGCATATGGCATTGTACATAAACTCACTTTCCTTTTTATGATGGTTGTAATGGGGCTGAACCAGGGAATGCAGCCCATTGCCAGTTACAATTTTGGAGCAAGACTCTACGACAGACTCAAAAAGGTAGTTATGGCAACAATATTGTGTGCCACAGTTGTAACCACCACAGGCTTTCTCATTGGACAACTGTTTCCCAAGGCGCTTGTAATGATGTTTACATCTGACCGGGAACTTGTGCAGACAGCCGTACAAGGTGTGAGAATATCCTTCATGTTTTATCCTATAGTAGGATTCCAAATGGTTACATCAAATTTCTTCAGGAGTATAGGTTATGCTGGAACAGCCATTTTCCTCTCCCTTACAAGGCAACTTCTGATACTTCTCCCGTTAATGTATATTCTTCCGCAATTCTTCTCCCTTAACGGCATTTGGGCCAGTATGCCGGCTGCAGATGCCATAGCATGCCTTATCTCTTCATCAATGATGTTCTATCATTTCAGGAAGATGAAATAAAGTGCCTCAGCGGATACTTCCCCAGCACAGGAGAGCCAGTCCAATCAGAATAAGTACAAGGTCAATTGCCTTTGACTTGAGGTTCTTTTCCCTGAAAAGCAACGCTCCTGCAGTAAATGATACAATTACGCTGCCTCTCCTTATCATTGAAATTACTGCAATCAGCGAATCCTGGTATGAAAGTGAGTAAAAATATGCAAAATCTGCAATGGAGATAAAAATGGAGATCATTGGAATCCACCATCTCCACTGAAGACGGGTATTTGTGTACCTTTTCATTATCAAAAGTACAGTACCCATTATCCCTACCTGATACATATTGAACCAACTTTGTACAAACAGAGGCGGCAACTGCTTCATAATGTATTTGTCGTACAATCCACTGACTGCCCCCATGACTACTGCTCCAAAGAGTATATATACCCATTTGTTCTTTGTAAAATCTATCCCCTCTTTTCTTCCCGACAAACTCAGCAGGAACAGTGAGAACAAAGATACTGCAACACCGCACCATTGCAGCAGATTTAACTTTTCTCCAAAAAGAAATACTGCACCAACAAGCACCAGAACTGGCCTGGTGGCATTAACAGGTCCGGCTATGGTGATTGGCAGATGTTTTAGGGCATAATATCCCATTATCCAGGAACTGAGTACTATGAATGATTTGAGTATAATGAAAAGATGAGCCTTAAGCGGTGAAATAAGAACTCCGTTGCCGGATAAGGACGGTAAGGAGGCATTGAAAATGCTCCCTTCAACAGACTGGGGTGAGACTGCAGAAATCAATATAAAGGGCAAAAATATGATTGCACAGAACAATGTGTTGCAGAACAGTACAGACAGTACTGCATTGCCGTTGAGAGATTTCTTCTTTGCAATATCATAGAACCCCAGGAAGAAGGCTGATGTAAATGCCAGTAAAACCCACATGATTTATTATTCTAATTATTGGCAAATGTACAATGCTTTTGTTAAATTTGCATACAATACAAACTGTTGAATTGATGAGGACCAGGAGCAAATTGCCAATTGTGGCACTTATTTATGATTTTGACGGCACTCTTGCCGCGGGCAACATGCAGGAGTACTCCTTTATTGAGAGTGTGGGAGAGAAGAAAGAGGATTTCTGGGGACAGACCTCGGTTATGGCTGAAGCACAGGATTCAGACAATGTCCTTGTATATATGCTGCTGATGCTTGAAAAGGCAAAGGAGAGGGGAATTCCAATCAAGAGGGAGAGCCTGAAAAAATATGGTGAAGATGTGAAACTGTTCAATGGGGTAAAGGAGTGGTTCCGCAGGATAAGTGATTTTGGAATGGATCACGGTGTAATTGTGGAGCACTATATAAATTCGTCGGGAATGAAGGAGATGATAGAGGGTACCCCTATTGCAGATGAGTTCAAGACAATTTTTGCAAGTTCATATTACTATGATGCAAACGGAGATGCCCAGTGGCCTGCTGCTGCAGTAAACTATACCAATAAGACCCAGTTCCTGTACAAGATAAACAAAGGAATCTTTACAATAAGGGATTCTGTAAAGATCAATGAATCGATGCCTGACTCAAAGAAAAGGGTTCCGTTTACCAATATGGTTTATTTTGGAGACGGAGAGACTGATGTCCCTTGTATGAAACTCATAAAACAGATGGGTGGCAACACCATTGCAGTATATGAACCAAAGAATGAGAGGAAGAGGGAGGTTGCCAAGAAGATTCTCAACCAGGACAGGTGCGATTATGTTTGCCCTGCAGACTATTCTCCAGGAAAGAATTTGGACACTCTGGTAAAAGGGATTATCTGCAAGATAAAGGCAGATGATGATCTTAAGAAACTTAAAATGGAATTCAAAAAGAAGGGCTACAGGTAATCTGAAGCCCTTTTTCTTAATATTTAGCCAGAGACATCCTCTCTTTTAGGAATGCCTTGAGCCCGTCCCCCTCAATAATCTCTATGTCATCCAGCAACCCAAGGACAAATCTTCCCACACCTTCATATCCGCAAACCCAGGTATCAAGGATAAAATGGGATGGGTCGTCGGGAAGAGGGGAGATGTACTTTTCTCCCAGAGGGTACTCCTCTACAAGGAGAGATGCTGCCCTCAAACCAAGTTTCAATTTTATAGGTATCTGTTCAAAACTGTTTATCCTGAAGAGGTCCATCAGCCCCTCCTTATGCTCCTGCTCAAATTCCCACTCTTTATCAAGAATTTCCACCTTCCCAATTCTGGAGAGTTTGAACAGTTTGTTTCTTCCCGATGATACCTCGTAAGCCCACACCTGAATGTAATTTGTTGTAAATGACATTGGTTCCACAATGCGGTCAGACACTTGCCTGCTGTGGGCAGAGGTGTAATTGTGCAGGATAATCTGCTTCCTGTTTTCTATTGCCTCTATAATGGCATTTACATTCCTTGCGTTATCACCTTTAACAACACATTCTGCCAGCATCTTGAAATCATAAATGGAGGCGAGTTTGGCCTTGAGGTTCTGCTTTATGGCATTTGTAGGGTCCAGACTTTCAATTGCAGAGTTGAGAATATATGCCTCCTCTTCAGTAAAGTGGACAAGTTGTGAGATATCCTTGAAATATCTCGACTTCCTGTCGAGCCTGAAATAGTCCCCCTTTTTTGACACTACAAAACCAGCCTCCTTAAATGTGTCAAGATAACGGTATATTGTGCGGGGAGAGGTTTCCAGTTTCTCCCCCAACTCTTCTATGGTATATCTGTTGTTGGATGTAAGCATCATCATTAGACGCAGCACCCTCTCTATCTTTGGCTGGTCCATAATCTACAGGTTCTTGAGATATTCTTCAACTTTGCTGTAGAAACTGCTTATATGGAAACCGTCACACAAACCGTGATGGAATGCAATTGCTATTGGCATCATCATCTTCCCCTCCTTCATAACTGCCTTTCCTACATTTATTATTGGTTTTCTTGATCCGTGACTGTAAGATTGGGTAGGGGAGATGCTGGTGAAATGGAGGTCGGGCAGTGCGCTTACCAGCACTACATCACAAAATCCCCTTTTGTCACTCTCCTCTTCCTGATAATAAGGCTCGGAAACCTCTTTGTCAACACCATCCATAATTTCATCCATTACTGCATTGAACTTCTCAAATGTGAGATGATAAGGGACCTTTATTGTTGTAAATTCACCGCTGCTGTTGATTTTAACAGGTGTCAACAATGAAATTTTGTCATATAATACAATCTGTTCCTCGCCGTCCTTAACCTCAATACGGTATTTCAACTCCTTTATGTCATTGACAGAGCGGAGAATTGCATATACATATTTGCGGAAAAATGACCTTTTGTTCTCCTTGCAATCCTCGTAAGCGGCAGTACACTCTACCTCTGCTGTTATGCATACCTGCGGATTGATGAAGTTTTTGTAAAACTCATAACTTTTTGCTCTCTCCCAGGTATTAAGATTGATAATTGTTCTGGTATTTGAATTCATAATGCTATAAGTTTGAAAATAAATTGTCTCCGTTGTCCCACAAGTCAGCCTGCGGTGTCTCATCCTTTTGTTTTACAAGGGTGTAATCCGGCAATTGGGATACAACTTCCAGTACCCTTTCATTGGCCTGGAGGCCTATTTCCCTTGGTGAAATAACCTGTATATGCGGCTGATAGTCAAAGATTAGGTTATAGAACTCCCTGTTTGGAATAATCTTTATTGTAAACTCCATATCACCGTTTTCATGCAGATATGCTATTTTCTGCGAATGGTGCAGAGGATTCTTCTTAATGAACGGGGCGAGCCTGTTCTTTACAAGGTATCTTATTTCCCTCGGTTCTCCCGACAATTTTGTGACACCTATAATGTCCCGGAAATATTCGTCGGGATTAAAGGAATATTCTGAAGGAAACGGAAGAATAGAATAAGAGTAGTCCCTTATTCTGTCAAGTGGAAGTTTGTATACTCCGTTTAACCCGTCCTTGTAACCGAGTGCATACCATCTCCCTTTGTACTCCTTAAGATAGAAAGGGTAGAAAATGATGCTCATGATATTGTTTGACCTTGAGGAAAAATAACCTATGCAGAGAGCCTTCCTGTTTGTGATTGCATCGTAAATTGTGTCAAAATATTCCAGCCCCAGAGGGTCTTTCCTCTCTTCATTCTCTATAACACTGTCACGTCTGTGGAGTTTTGATGTAATCTCCTCTTCAAGTATCTGGGATATGTTCTTCAGTTTTGCAAGTTCCCTGAAAGAGGAGTACTGGTTGAGATTGGCAATGAGTTCAGCCACCTGGTTAAGGGCCTCCTTACCAAGTCTGGATTTTTCTATTGAATAATTGGGATCCTTGTACTTGTAGTATTTGTGTTCATATACTATAATGGGGGCTCCGTACCCTTTGTGTTTGTCTCTCATAATCTGAATGTCCAACTGGAGAGAACGTACGGAAACTTTATACTTGGCTCCCACTTTGGAACCGTATTTCTCCTTAATTGCAGCAGTACATGCATTTATGAGGTCGAGCAAGGTATATTTGCGGCTGGTGTCCCTCAGGCATGCATCTATAGTCTTGTGTCTTAGTACGGCATTGGAAAAATTGCTCATAACATTAAATTTTTTTCCTATACAAATATAATAATTACTATCTTTATAGCGCAAAGTTTTTGCGTTGTATAGGGAATTTATCTATAAATGTCATAAAAAATAAATCTCCAATGGAGCAGAATTCAGTAATTTCGTACGCCTTATTGGTATTTACATCTTTCTTTACACTAATTAATCCAATAAGCATCCTTCCTGTTTTTCTAAGCCTTACTTCTCAAATTGGCACCAAGGAAAAACTGCTCATAGCAAGCAGGGCTGTTTTTGCCGCACTTCTTATTCTTCTGGGTTTTGCATTTTCAGGGCAGTTCCTGTTCAAATTCTTTGGAATCTCGGTTGACAGTTTCAGGATTGTAGGTGGTGCAATTTTCTTTATTGTAGGTTTTGACATGCTTAATGCCCGCCTTTCACCCATTAAAGGGGGAAAGGATGAGATACATAAGGCGGCCAAAGATATTGCAATTACCCCTTTGGCAATCCCTATGCTTTGCGGTCCCGGTGCCATAACCAATGCAATAGTACTTATGGAGGATGCTTCAACTATACCCCTGAAGATTGCATTTGTGGTTTCAGTTGTTGTGGTACTTGTACTCAGTTACATAATATTTGCCTTTTCAACCAAAATTGTAAAATATCTTGGCGAAACCGGTATAAATGTAATGCTCAGGATTATGGGACTTATAATTATGGTTATTGCAGTTGAATTTTTCCTTGCCGGTATAAGGCCTTTCATAAACTCATTCCTTGGTTGATATGCTTTTGAAGGAGAAAAAAAGGGATTTGAGGAAAAAGATCAGGCTCCTCAAGAACTCTGTTGCGGAACAGGAGAGGTGTGCCCTCTCTTCAATTGTACAGCAAAAGGTGCTCCAATTGGAAGAAATTTCCAATGCCGGCACTATCCTTCTGTACCACGCTCTTCCCGATGAAGTTGATACATCAACTCTACTGCATTCCCTCAGCAACCGGCTGTCGGGAAGCAAAAGGGTTCTACTCCCTGTGGTAGATGGGGAAAATCTTGTGCTGAAAGAGTTTGTTCCCAACCTGATGCAGGATGGCTATATGAATATTCTTGAACCTGAAGGGGAACCTGTATCTCCCGGAGAGGTTGACCTTGCCATTATTCCTGGGGTTGCATTTGATTCCCGTTGCAACAGGATGGGGCGGGGAAAAGGTTTTTATGACAGGCTGCTTCCAAATATGGCTTGCAAAAAGATAGGTATAGGATTCCATTTCCAGATAATTGACGAGATTCCTTGTGAACCTTTTGATTCTCCACTGGATATGGTAATTACAGACAAACAGGTGTATCACTCTCCATTGAGGTTTGTGTAACTGAAAACCAGGGAGTCTATCTGGCGGTAATATTGCTCTGCATTAATCTTTATATATGCACTTTGCGGAATGAAAGAAGGGTTTATCAGTTCCTTTATTATTTTCTCCCTGTAATAGAGTTCATCAAACGGCTGACCGTCAACTGCTGCCGCTTTAGATGAGTTGTACTGCATTACACTCTTGGGAAGATCTTTATTGAGGGAATCTGTACTGTAGCACTTGCCTGAAGAGTAAACCGAATGTACGGTGTATTGGAACAGTACAGATGAATCACCTTCTGCAACCCTTTTCTTTATGTTTGGGAGGAGATACGGGAATACCTTTACAAGAACGTCATCCTTGAGTCTCTTCCTGTAGTTGATATGGTTCAATTCACCATTGAAAGGGTAATAGTATATGGGACTCATCTCTGCAGATGCAAGGGAGTAGAGCAGTTTTACAGAGTCTATGGGAAACTTGAGAGGTTTCAGACGTAATTTTGCCTTTACAAGTGTGTCAATCTGTTTGTTCCTGTTCCTTATCCTTTCAGTCTCTGCCCCTTCATATTGTATTGATATAAGAGAGTCCGGTGAATTGGTTTTCAGGTAGTTGTTCCAATATAAAATTGTGCTGTCAACCTTATAGTTGTTGCTGTTGTAGATCTTTTCCCATTTCTCCCTCAACTGTGTGAAAAGGGGGGAGTTTAGTTCTGCACTCTTTATAGTTGTAATATAGGAGTGGAGCCTTTTGTATGTAATTGCTTTCCACCTGGCAGAATCTGCTGGTGTATGGATGTAGTTGGATTTCTCCTCTACAATAGAATAAGTTGCCAGGAATGATGCATCCTCCCCGGCAACTTTATCCAATTCTTTGGATGTCAAAGGTGAAAGGACCGATTTTTCAAGTGGAGACGAGCATGAAATCATGCACAGCAGAAAAACCAGCAGGAAACTTGCTCTAACCATTATACCTGATACCCTGTGTCCAAACACCAGTAACTTCCAATTCTTTATTCATTAAAACTATATCTGCGTCTTTACCCTCTTCAAGTGAACCTACCCTGTCGTAGCAGTTCATCACTTTTGCAGGGGTAGCAGATGCCATTTTTACCGCATCCTCAAGTGGAATACCTGCTGCTACTGCAACCTGTACAACCTTGTCCATTGTGGCAAGACTGCCTGCCAATGAGGAGTGGTCCTTAAGTTTGCACACACCGTCCTCAATTATGAAATCTGAGTCAGGTTCCAGTTCCCCATTGAAATCAGCATATTTCAATGCACAAGTTACAAGTGACATCATATCTGCACCTTTGAGTTTGTAAACAAGTCTCAAAATGGTGGCAGGAAGATGTTTCCCATCTGCAATAACCTCAACACTCATATCATCCAGAAGGAGTACACTCTCAACAGTACCTTCGTATTTGTATTCACCACGCTTATGGAATCCCGGCATTGAGTTGTACAACTGTGAAACATGGCTGAATCCGGCATCAAAAGCATCCCTTACAACTTCAAACTCGGCCTGTGTATGTGTAATTCCAGCTACAATGTTTTTCCATTTGAGAATCTTTGCCATCTCATAAGCACCAGGTAGTTCAGGCGACAAGTCCCATCTCTTTATGCAGGAGATGTCTGAAAGTATCTTAAGATACTCCTCCTTGTCGGGATCCTTGGCTCCAGGAAAACCTTTTACCATTTTTGGGTTGAAGTATGGTCCGGCAATATGTAGTCCTTTTACAGGTGAATTGCCCTCTTTCAGCATTTCCTCACACACTGCTGCAGAATTGTATATCTTTTCAATCTTTGCAGTGTATATTGTAGGGAAAATGGTGGTTGCACCATGTTTGAGGTGTGTCTTTACTGCAGTGTCAAATGCTTCTTGGGTACCCTCCTTGAATGCATGGCCTCCACCGCCGTGAATATTCATTGCCACAAACCCTGGTAGGATATAGTCCCCCCTTACATCTACTATTGTTGCACCTACCCTTGGAAGGTCACTGTTTGCAATTTCAAGAATTTTTGAATCGCTCAGGATTATGGAGCCGCCTTCCAGCCAGCCATTGGCAGTAAGTATTTTGCCATTGATTATTTGTGTAAGCATAACATTACTTTACTCAAAGTTCTTTACCAGTTTACCCATTGCCCAAACAGCCTTAACATCAAGATTCTTGTCCAGAAGAAGGATGTCAGCATCTTTTCCCCTCTCAAGGGAACCTTTCCTGTCATAAACACCCATTATCTTTGCAGGTGTCTCTGAGATCATTCTGCAAACATCAAACAGAGGGACCTCGGCCTTGAATGTCATTGTCTGTATAAGACGGTCCATTGTTGCAATACTTCCTGCCAAGGCAGATCTGTCTGCCAGTTTGCATACTCCGTCCTCAATTATTACCCTTGGATCAAATGCAGTTTTGCTGTCACTTGCAGCACATGCAAGGGCATCTGTAATTAGTGCAGTCTTTTCAACACCTTTAACTTTGTAGATAAGTCTCAGAATTGTTGGAGGAACGTGGATTCCATCTGCAATTGCTTCAACTGTCATATCATCCATCAGGTAGATTGACTCAACAGTACCCTCATACTTGTATTCATTCTTCTTGTGGAATCCTGGCATAGCGTTATAGAAGTGGGTTGCATGTGTATAGCCCGCTTCGTAACCGGCCATAATGTCATCAAATTCTGCCTGGGTATGGGCAACTGAAACAAGGATTCCTTTTGAAGAGACATATTTTCCAAACTGGAGTGCTCCAGGAAGTTCTGGTGATGCATCCCATCTCTTTATGCAGTTTGTCTCCTCAAGAAGAGGAATATACTCATTTGGATCAGGATTCTTTATATATTCAGGAATCTGTCCGCCTGCCATTTTCATATTGAAGTAATGCCCCTCAAGATGAAGGCCCAGAACCGGACTGTCCTTCTCTGCCATCAGTTTCTCGGTTGTCTGTGCGGCTGCCCTGATCATAGGGATACTTGAAGATGATAGGGTAGGGAATATACTGGTCGTACCATGTTGCATATGTGCATCCACGGCTGTTCTGAATGCATCTTCAGTACCCTCCATAAAGTCTCTTCCGCCACCTCCGTGCACATGAATTTCAACTCCACCGGGAACAATGTACATTCCCCTTGCATCAACTATCTTGGCACCTACAACGGCAAGATCACAGTTGGAAACTTCAAGAATTTTATTGTCATTAATGATTACCGATCCGTTCTTCAGCCAACCTTGTGGCGTGTGGATCTTTCCATTTATAATTTGTGTCAACATATCTATCAATTTTTATATAACATACAAATTTAACTTATTTTTTAAATAAATGGAAGAGTGGAATATCATTTTATTGATATTTTGGATCATTAGTGTCCGGTAAAAATTTATAAAAGTTCTTTGAAAATATTGAATGTTAGGTAGTTACAGAGGTTTTTGGAGCGCGCCGATTTGAAATTATCTTTGCCAGACTAACGTAGAATGGCATATGCATAAAGGAAAAT
>SUYL01000010.1 GCA_015060445.1 Bacteroidales bacterium | reverse complement strand
TATGTAGTTGCTACCATGACAAACAAAGCTCTTGGCAACAAGGGTATCACCACTTTCATTGTTGAGGCCGGTACTCCTGGTTTCTCAATTGGTAAGAAAGAGCACAAACTAGGTATCAGAGGTTCTGCTACTTGTGAGTTGATTTTTGAGAACTGCCGTGTTCCTAAAGCAAATATGCTTGGTAAGATGGGTGAGGGCTTCAAAGTTGCAATGAAGACTCTTGACGGTGGTCGTATAGGTATTGCTTCACAGGCTCTAGGTATTGCACAGGGTGCTATGGATGAGACTGTAAAATATACTAAAGAGAGAAAACAGTTCGGCAGATCAATTTCTGCATTCCAGAACACCCAGTTCCAGATGGCTGATCTTGAGACCAAAGTACAGGCTGCACGTCTGTTGGTAAGGTCTGCTGCTTGGAAACAGGATATGGGTATGCCTTTCTCTGCTGATGCAGCAATGTGTAAATTGTTCGCTGCTGAGACTGCAATGGAGGTAACTACAAAAGCAGTTCAGTTCCACGGCGGTTACGGTTACACAAGGGAGTATCCTGTAGAGAGAATGATGCGTGACGCTAAGATCACAGAGATCTATGAGGGAACTTCAGAGGTTCAGAGAATGGTAATTGCAGCAAAATTATTTAAGTAAAATCACACAGTATGAAAATAGTAGTTTGTATTAAACAAGTACCGGATACTACAGTTATTAAAATTAACCCTGTAACAGGTACACTTATCCGTGATGGCGTTCCAAGCATTATGAACCCAGATGATAAAGGTGGCTTGGAGATGGCTCTTCAGTTGAAAGATCAGTACGGTGCACACGTAACCGTTATTACTATGGGTCCTCCTCAGGCAGATGCTATCCTAAGAGAGGCATATGCAATGGGCGCAGACGAGGCTATCCTTCTTACCGGTAGAGAGTTTGGTGGTGCTGATACTTTGGCAACTTCACACACTATTGCTGCAGCTCTTAAGAACTTGGAGTATGACCTTATCATTGCAGGTAGACAGGCAATTGACGGTGATACCGCTCAGGTAGGTCCACAGATTGCAGAGCACCTTGGTCTTCCACAGGTTTCATACGTTGCAGGTCTTGAGTACAAAGATGGTAAATTCATTGTTAAGAAAGAGACTGAGGAGGGTTACCAGATGTTGGAGGTAGCTGGTCCAGTTCTTCTTACTGCACTTGCAAGCGGTTTCAAAGCTCGTTATATGAACGTGGCTGGTATCGTTGATGCATTTGACAAACCAGTTGCAGTTTGGGGTGTAGACAAAGTTAATCTACCTCTTGAGATGCTAGGTTTGAAAGGCTCAGGTACTAGAGTTTACAAATCATTCACCAAAGGTGTTAAAGCTGCAGGTGAGGTTCACGAGGTTGATGCAGAGCAGGCAGTTGGCTTGATCGTAAGCAAACTTAAAGAGAAATTTATTATCTAATCGCCAAAACTTAAGAAGAAATGAATAATAAAAACGTATATGTATTCGCAGAGCAGAGAGAGGGTGTAATCCAACCTGTTGCTCTAGAGCTTATTGGCAAAGCAAGAGATTTGGCAGATGTTTTGGGCGATAAAGTAGTTGCTATTTTCGCTGGACACAACATCGCTTCTCAGGCTAACGAGTTGATCGCTTACGGTGCTGATGATGTTATCGTAGTTGACGCTCCTGAACTTAAAGATTATGTTACTGAGCAGTATACTCAGGCTGTTTACCAGGTAATCACTGCTATGAACCCAGATATCGTTCTATTTGGTGCTACTACTATCGGTAGAGACTTGGCTCCAAGACTTTCTGCAAGATTGGAGAAAGGTCTTACAGCTGACTGTACCAAATTGGAGATTTCAGACGGCTCAGATCCTAAATTGGAGGCCAGAAAACTTATGATGACCCGTCCTGCATTCGGTGGTAACCTTATGGCTACTATCGTTGCTGCTAAAGATGGCGTTCAGATGGCTACAGTACGTCCAGGCGTTATGCAGAAGAAAGAGAAAGATACCAACAGAAAAGGTAACGTTATTCCTTTCGCTGTAACATTTGATTCATCTAAATTTGCCGTTAAACTGCTTGAGACTGTTAAAGCTGAGAAAGGTCTTGTTGACATTACTGAGGCTAAAGTACTTGTATCAGGTGGTAGAGGTGTAGGTAACAAAGAGAACTTTGAGAAACTTGCAGCTCTTGCTCAGGTTATTGGTGGTGAGGTTTCTTCTTCACGTGCAATGGTTGACGCAGGTATCATGGATCATGACAGACAGGTTGGTCAGACAGGTAAGACTGTACGTCCAGACCTATACTTGGCTTGCGGTATCTCAGGTGCTATCCAGCACTTGGCAGGTATGGAGGAGTCTGAACTTATCATCGCTATCAACAAAGACAAATTTGCTCCTATCTTCCAGGTAGCAGATCTTGGTATTGTTGGTGATGCTAACAAGATTGTTCCTATGCTAACCGAGAGATTGGCAAAAGAGATTAAAAAATAATTTATAGTTTAATACTGTAAAATAATATTTCCGGATAGTGTGTATGAGACATTTACACATTATCCGGTTTTTTTATACTTTTTTTGTGGTATTTTGTCCTTACAATTTGTAATTGTATTTCATATTTCATAGATTTGCATAAACGTAATTTAAAGGAAACAAACCATTAATACATTATAAATTATGAAAAAACTATTGTTGTTGGCTGCTGTGGCATTCTGTTTTGCCGCTTGTGGAAATTCAAATTCAAACAAAGAGGCTGCTGCCGAGACTAAGGCTGCCCATGAGTGTACCCATAATCATGAGGGTGAGCATAAATGTGACCATAACCATGCTGCAGATTCTACTGCTACCCACGAGTGTAACCATACTGAGGGCGAGGAGTGTGACAAACCTGCTGACCAGCAGTGCGACAAATGCAAAGAGGCTGCTGCAAAAAAAGCCGCTGAGCAGAAATAATAAATGCAAAGCAAATGAAAGTGAGAGGTTAAGCCTCTCATTTTTATTTGATAAATATTAGAATTGAGATGTTAGGTAAACTTATAGATTTGTCGGTGAAGTTTATAAGGAAATTTCTTCCCGACCCATTTGTTTTTGCAATTATACTTACTGTCCTTGCGGCAGTTGCTGCAATTGCCTTTACAGGCCAGTCGCCATTGGAAGTTGTGGAGAATTGGGGTGGGGGAGTTTGGAGTCTCCTTGCCTTTTCAATGCAGATGGCACTGGTGCTTGTGTGCGGTTCTGCCCTTGCCGATGCACCTCTTGTAAAGAAGGGATTGCGCAAAATGGCTGCGTTTCCAAAAACGCCTGCTGCAGCCATTACAACGGTTACTTTGGTTTCATCAATTGCATGCTGGATCAATTGGGGATTTGGACTTATTGTGGGGGCAATTTTTGCCAAAGAGATTGCCAGGGCTGTAAAAGGTGTTGATTACAGGCTCCTTATTGCCTCAGCATACAGCGGTTTTGTTGTTTGGCATTCAGGACTTTCTGCATCTATTCCTTTGGCTATGGCAACAGAGGGGGCATCATTGGTTGAAGTTTCCAGAGGAACTATTACCTCTGCAATTCCAATTTCGCAGACAATTTTTGCAACATATAACCTTATCATTGCCTTTGCAATCATTATTGCCCTTACTGTTGTAAATACCCTTATGCATCCGTCTCCCGACAAGACTTTCTCAGTTGACCCTGCACTTCTTGGAGAAGAGGAGGATCTTCAGGAGAGGGAACTTTGCGGAGCAATAGGTGAGAAGGAGTGCAAATTGGAGTGGAAACTTACCCCTTCCGAGAAGTTGAACAACAGTATGGTATTGTCGGGAATAACAGCATTGCTGGGATTGGGTTACCTCTTCATAAAGATTGTGATAAATGGGGGGAGCCTGGATTTGAACAATGTGATAATGCTTTTCATGTTCCTGGGTATTGTTCTCCATAAAACTCCTATCAAATATGTGAAGGCGGTAAACAAGGCTGCCTCTTCTGCTGCCGGCATTTTGCTGCAGTTCCCTTTCTATGCGGGAATTATGGGCATCATGACCTCATCTTCTGCAGAAGGTATATCCCTTGCAGGTCAGATAAGCGAGGCGTGTGTGGCAATTTCAAACGAAAAGACATTCCCTATGCTTTCGTTCCTCAGTGCAGGTATTGTAAATGTATTTGTACCTAGCGGTGGCGGGCAGTGGGCAGTACAGGCTCCAATTATGCTACCTGCCGGTGTACAGTTGGGAGTTGATCCTTCAGTTACAGGAATGGCAATTGCATATGGAGATGCCTGGACCAATCTTATACAGCCGTTTTGGGCACTTCCGGCCCTTGCAATCGCAAAACTCAACGCAAAGGATATAATGGGCTACTGTCTTATAGATCTCTTTGTAGTGGCTTTAATTGTGGTTCTGGGCTTTTTGTTCCTGGTGTAAGCGTTTTCCTTTCAAGGAGTAGCCATATATATAATGCGGTTGGGGTACATTTCAGCGCTGATTTGTTCCCCAACCGCATTTGTTTTCCATTTGCGGAACATCTTGAGACAATTTTGTTCCCTTGCAATTATTTTGTTCCAAAAATCCTGTCGCCTGCATCTCCCAGCCCTGGAAGGATATAGTTCTTCTCATTCAGCCCTTCATCAAGGGATGCAAGGTAGATTTCAACATCGGGATAAGTCTCTTCAACCCTCTTTACACCTTGTGGGGAGGCTACAAGACACATAAGTTTTATATTCTTGAAACCGTCTTTCTTAAGGCGCATTATTGCATCGCATGCACTTCCTCCGGTTGCAAGCATAGGGTCGGTAAGGATTACCAGCCTGTCTTTGTTTGCAGGCATCTTGTAGTAGTAGAATACCGGTTCGCAAGTGACTTCATCCCTATAGAGTCCAATATGCCCCACACGTGCAGAAGGGATAAGGTTCAGCAGCCCCTCCACCATACCAAGGCCAGCCCTTAGGATGGGGGCAATAACAACCTTCTTGCCTGCAAGTTTTGGAGCCTCCATGGTTTGCAGAGGTGTCTCTATTGTCTTGTACTCCAATGGAAAATCGCGGGTAATTTCATATCCCATAAGCATTGAGATCTCCTTTAGCATCTTGCGGAATTCCATTGTAGAGGTCTTCTTGTTGCGCATAATGCTGAGTTTATGCAGAATCAGCGGGTGGTTTATTATATGCAAACTCATATTTCTTTATTTTAAATTATTTCTCTTCTTTTGTTTCTTTACCTTTCGGGAGGATAAGGTTTAAGATTACACCAACAAGTGCAGACAAACCTATACCGCCAATTGTGATGCTTCCTATGTTCATCTCTGCACCGCCAATGCCCAAAGTGAGGATAAGGGATGCAATTACAAGATTGCGGGTATCCCCCATATCAACCTTGTTCTTTATTAGGGTATTTATACCTACTGAAGCAATTGTTCCGAACAAAAGGAGCATAATGCCACCAAGAACAGCACTTGGAATGGTCTTGAGGATTGCACTTATCTTCCCGAAAACCGAGAATATGATTCCCACAACGGCTGCTATACGTATAACTGCAGGATCTGTAATCTTTGTAAGGGAAATGGCACCTGTAACCTCAGAATAAGTTGTAACAGGGGGGCCGCCAATGCACGATGCGGCAATACAGGCCAGACCGTCACCCAACATGGTGCGGTGCAACCCCGGATCCTTTACAAAATCCTTTCCGGCAACCTCGTTGATGGCATAAACATCACCAATATGCTCAATAACTGGGGCAATGGCAACTGGAACCATAAAGATAATTGCCTCCCAGGAGAACTCCGGGCGTACAAATGCAGGAAGGGCGAACCAAGGGGCGTCAGCCACAGGCTGGAAATCTATCATCCCCAAAGCAATTGCCAGGCCATAACCCACCACTATTCCGGAAAATATTGGAATAAGACGAAGCATCCCCTTCCCGAAAAGTGAAACCGCTACAGTTGTTGCCAGGGCCACCAGTGCAAGGAGCCAGTTGCCCTTTGCCATATCTACGCCGGTGCCGGCAAGTGAAAGGCCAATAAGCATAATCACAGGACCCACTACAACAGGAGGGAACAACTTGGAAATGAAACCTACCCCTCGGAACTTCACCAGCGCACTCATTATTCCATAAACAACACCAACTGCTGCCAATCCCGACAAAGTGCCGGCCAGACCGTATAACTCGGAAGCCTTTATTATTGGGGCAATGAAGGCAAAACTGCTCCCCAGGAAGATGGGAACCTTCCCCTTGGTAATAAGATGAAAAATCAGGGTTCCAATTCCGGCGGTAAACAGCGCCACAGACGGATCCATGCCAACCAGCAGAGGTACAAGCACTGTTGCTCCAAACGCAACAAACAGAAACTGCACACCCACCACCGCCTTTTGCGCAGGATTAAGTTTTCTAGTGTCAGCCATAACTGAATTAAGTTGAAGGGTTAGTGTTTTTACAAAGATAGGAATTATAAATGACAAGTTGTCCCCGAATAAGGTGTCTTTTCGGGAGAAACCATACTCCGGAGGGTCCTTTGTCCCCGAATGGTGGCGGTTTCCGGGATGAATTGCCACGCATGCGCCGAAGAGGATACTTTTGTCCCCGAAAGAGGTATCTTCCCGGGAGAAACTGCATCCCGGAGAGTACTTTGTCTCCATCTGGCGGCAGTTTCGGGGAGGAAATGCCATCTGGGCGCCGAGGGAATGCCTTCCGGGCGCAAAAGAGACACTTTTCTCCACAAAAACGCCCCTTTCCGGGGAGGGAGAGGGGCGTCTGCATTTTTTGTCGGGAGAACCGGGTGATATTCCCGAATGGTATTCCCGATAGGCGTGGGATTATTTCTTTTCGCTCAGTTCATTTGCCTTGGCTACGGCAGGGATGATGTGAGGGAAGATGTATTCTTTGCCAAGTTCTTGTGCAAATCCCACTTTATTGAGGTATGCAAGGACATTGTCGTTTACACCGCTGAGGATTATCTGTACGTTCTCTTTCTGTGAGCGTTTCCAAAGGCTCCTCAAGTTGTTCAATCCTGTTGAGTCCATGAACGGTACCTTTCTCATACGGATGATACGCACTTTTATGCCCTGTTTGCGCAGGTCGCGGTCTATTTCATCAAGTTTGCTGGCAAGTCCGAAGAAGAAAGGTCCGTCAATCTCATATATCTCTACTGCAGGGGCAACATCCAGGTGTTCGGTGTCTGCAAGCATTGCCTTTTCATCGTTTTCTGTTCCAGGCACTGTATCTCCCTCAAGTACTTTAATTGATGAGGTTTCAGAGATACGTTTTACAAACAGGATGATTGCAAGTACAAGTCCTACCTCAATTGCTACTGTAAGGTCAATGATTACAGTGAGGAAGAAGGTGATAAGGAGTACCGATACGTCTGTCTTGTTTCCTTTGAGCAGATATTTGAAGGTTCTCCATTCACTCATGTTGTATGCTACCATTACAAGGATTGCTGCAAGGCAACCAAGTGGAATATATACTGCGTACGGCATGAGGAATAGGAAGATGAGGAGCAGTACTACTGCATGTACAAGGCCGGCAACAGGGGATTTTCCGCCGTTGTTGATGTTTGCCATTGTTCTTGCCAATGCTCCGGTTGCAGGGATACCGCCAAAGAATGGGGTGATGATGTTTGCTATACCCTGGCCAATAAGTTCAGTGTTTGAGTTGTGCCTTTTGCCTGTTACACCGTCTGCCACCATTGCTGCAAGCAATGACTCAATTGCGCAAAGGAGGGCAATTGTGAATGCTGGCTGGAACATGTTCTGTACTGTATCCCAGGTGATGTGCGGCACTACAGGTTTTGGCACCTCTATGCCGTTTGCCAATTCAGGGAATTTGCTCCCGATAGTTGCGAACTCTGCCACTCCAAATTTTGTAAGTAGGATAGAGGCTGCTGTTCCCAGGATGATTGCAATCAGTGAGCCTGGTACCTTGTTGGTTACTTTAGGCCAGAAGATGATTACAAGGAGGCATCCGAGACTCAACAGGAACTCGTGCAACTTGAATGTGGTAAGGTGTGCAAAGTAAGCACTCCATTGAGGTATGAATTCGCTTGGGAGGTTATCAATTGTAAGTCCCAGGAAGTCCTTTACCTGTGTTGAGAAGATTACTACCGCAATACCGCTGGTGAAGCCCACAACAATAGGGTAAGGGATGAATTTGATTATGCTTCCAAGTTTGAATACACCCATCAGCACAAGGATTATACCTGCCAACACTGTGGCAACGATAAGTCCGGATATGCCGTATTGTGCTACGATTCCGTAAACAATAACGATGAATGCTCCGGTAGGTCCTCCAATGAGGAAGTGTGATCCTCCAAAGAATGATACAAGGAAACCTGCAACAACGGCAGTTATAAGTCCCTGTTGTGGAGAGACACCGCTGGCAATACCGAATGCAATTGCAAGCGGAAGGGCAATTATACCTACAATTATACCTGCAATGAGGTCGGCAGTGAATGTCTGCTTGTTGTAGTTCCCTTTTTTGAACAGCTCAAATAGTTTTGGCTGGAATACCTCATAAAATTTAAAGCTCATTTCAGTTCAAGTTAGTTGTTATTTTTTGTTATTGGTTAGATCTGGTTAGAATAGTTTGTCTACTGCTGCAATTACCTCTTCTGCCGGGGTAGATGCGTCCATTACAAGGTGAGGCTCAATGGAAATCCATTTGTGCTCGGCCTTGAAGCGTTTTTCGCCGCCACCTGTTATGTTCAGCATTATTACCTCCTCTTTCTTCACTTTGCCGCTTGCAATGGCTTTGCGCAGACTCTCAACGGCAACCCCTGCTGCCGGGTTGATATCACACCCTTCAAGTTTCTCAAACAGGTCGCATGCTGCTGCGAGTTCTTCATTGGTTACAATCTCCATATCACCTTTTGTAGCCTTGAGCACATCATACAAGCCTCCAACTATGCCATATGGCGGTTTGCGGTTGGAGAGTACTTTTGCGTTTATTTCAAGTGCCTTTACGCGGGCCTCATCTTCATCAAACGGGAGCAGTGCGCGGCTGTCGGCCTTGAATGCATCGTACATCGGTACAAATGGTATGTTCTGTGAAGGGATGAGTTTCATAAGGTGGCTTCCAAAGCGGCCGTCCTCAAGGAGCCTCAGGTTGCTCTCATATGCTGCAATGGTGCCTGTACCGCTTCCTACTGCCTGGAAGTAACTGTCGGGAATACGGCCTATTACCTGTGCTGCAGAGAGTACTGTTGTTGCCATTCCGTCTCTGCGGGCAACGTTCTTTGCACCGCCTTCTTCCATATAGCGTTTGCTGCCGTTGAGTTTTGCAGCAAGGGCTATGGCATCAAAGTAGTCTGTTCCGGTAGGGGTGCAGATGATTTTTACACAGTCATTCAGTGGCTCACGGAACCATAGGGCATTGAGGTTGTCGTAAGGGATTGCAATTACAATAGGAATGTTGTTGTTTGAACATACCTGTGCAAATGCCCTTGCTGTGTTTCCTGCAGATGCAACTACAAGTATTCTGTCATTCTCTTTTGGAAGTCTTGCACATACAGAGTATGCCTCAGTCTCCTTGAATGAGCAGGTTGGCATCTGGGCACCCTTCTCTGGCCACCATCCGCTGAAGGTGATGTAGAGGTTCTCCAGACCAAGTTCTTTTGCCAATGCCTCACTTTTATATGTTACAGGGGCACATGACCCCTCAAGCATACGTGAAACAGGCATCCAGTCTGCAAACTTGTATAGTCCGTATGAGTTATCCTTGAACTCTATCTGTTTTTTCTCATATATTGCTCTGACTAGTGCAGGATCTTTGTGCTCAGAATCTGCGAGCATCCATCCTTCATCATTGAACTGGCGTCCGGTAGCGCAGTTTTCCAGTTTGTAAGAAGTGGGTTTTATCTCCATTGTTGAAATTTTTGGTGTGCAAAAGTACTCTATTTTGCTTTGGTTAACAAATGTTTTCGTTTACTATTTGGGCTATGTCAACAACCGGCCTGTCGCTTTTGTCGGCAAATGTTTTCAGGCACAGAGGACATGCTGTAACTATCTTGTCGGGATTATTTACGGTAAGGGCATCCAGTGACCCCTGGGTAATTTTGCCCCTGTCTTCGTAACTGAGGGTGAGGCTACCAAGGCTGCCACCGCAGCATATACTCTCTTTACCCTCTTTTTCAGCCTTTTTCAGTTCTCCCAACTGCTGCAGCACATTCAGCGGCTCCTTATAAATTCCGCATCCGCGCCCAAGTTCGCAAGGGTTGTGGTAAACGAGGCTCTCATTACCTCTCTTTACTTTAATTTTTCCCTCCTCAATAAGTGAATTTATGAATTGGGTATGATGGAGCAGTTCAATCCCCTTCAGATTGTACTCCTCCTTAAGCACTTTAAGGCAGATAGGGCAGGAGAGGACCACCTTCCTGCAACCGCTCTCCTGTATCATCTGTGAGTTGCGGGCAATTACCTCTTTTGCAGCATCTTCCCTTCCGGCGAGAATCAATGGTCTTCCGCAGCATACCCCGCCATCCTTGTCGGCGAATACATACTCTGTTCCCGACAATTCAAAGATTCCTGTGAGGTTCTTTATTATGGAAGGGGTAAGGTGTGTCATGCACCCTGCAAAATAGAGTACCTTGCCGTTGTCTCCCGACGAGGTGTTGTCGGGAGTATGATGTGCCTGGTGCAGATATGTGTAGTCATGTTTCACGTCATTGTATACAGTTGCCCTCTGTGCCCTCTTTATGCCGCACGATTCAACCCCTACGGGGCACAGTGCCACGCATTTGCCGCACATGAGGCATTTGTCTGCAATCTGGTTCATCTTTTTGATGTTGTTCCTGCGGAGGAACCTCATGAAATATACGGAAGAGAACGGAAGGTTCTTTTTCTGTATGTTCATTGGGCAGGCATCTATACATATTCCGCAACTTGAGCAGGAGTAGATTTCCGCCTCTGCAAATCCTTTCCGGGGCTTGGTAACTTTGAGCCCGGCATTGCGCAGCAGGATGAGGAATGCCTCTGTAGGGATGTGCATATATCTGCTGAACGGCAGTGCCAGCATGAACAGTCCTATGGCAGTTGAGTATGCCCACCAGGTAGGGAGGATGTGCATGTCATTGCTCAGGAAGTTGTTGAAGAGCCAGTACATAGGTTTGGTAAGGAAACTTCCTCCGGCAATTCCTGCAGTAAAACTCTCTGCGAGGAGTCTTAGAGGAAATATGCTCCAAAGGCATGCCAATGCAACCCTGTCTGCAAAACATGGTTTGGTGGTCCTCCTCATTCCAAGGGCCCTTGAGCGGAACCTCTTGTACATGGCAAGCCCCACTCCGGTAAGTACCATAAGGAGGAAGAAATCCATGAGGAAGAAGAAGAATGACCCCTTGAGGGTGGTTTCCCCTTCAAATTTTACAAAATACCTGAAAAATACAGGGTAGTAGAGGACTCCGTTCCTTTGGGGAACATAAAGGGCTACCTCTATGTGTCCTATAAGGATAAGCATGAACCATCCAAAGGCAATGCTGGCATGCATATAGCCCAACAGAAGGTTCCTTTTGAATATCTTTATATGCAGAAGGCAGTCGCAGAGGATATCTCTGGCATTTTTTAACATTATGGCAGGGTTTACCAGCGATTTAAAGAATCTGATCCTGTCTTTTGGCGGTATATGTGTAAAAAGTCTTATCAGTGCTATTGTCAGATATATAAAGATGAAGCACATTCCTATCATAAAAGGAATTACAAAATCATCATATCCGCCTGCTATTCTCTCTCTCATCTCAATAAATCTTTAGGATTGACAAAATAAGGTGTCTGGTATTTATTGCCCTTGGACATACCATTGTGCATTTTCCGCACAACAGGCACCCCTTGAGGAACTCTTTTGCATCTTCCTCCTTACCGTTCTGCAGGGCAAGTATGGCGCTCCGCATGCTGGTCTTTACAAACTTTCCGGCAGTACAACTTGCTGTACAACTTCCACAAGCCATACATTTGAGTACATCAGGTTCTATTTCCACCAGTTTGTTGAATTTTTCCCTGTCAACCTTGTCCAGGTCTATTCTGGAACTTGGATTGAGGGTGAATCCGAATTTTCCCATCTCTGTTCCCTTTATTTTTTATCTATGAGATAATTGTGTATTGCAAGTGCTGCAGCCCTGGCCTCATGGAGAGAGTCGGGGAGGGTCTTGGGCCCTGTACATGCACCGGCAAAGAATACCCCCGGTTTTGTACTGTTCTGGAGAGAATAGATTGAATCTTTTGTCTCAAAGAAGCCGTCATTCTCCCTTCCTGCTACACCAATCTGTGCTGCAACTTTTACTGCATCAGCACAGTTCTGCATTCCCGACATAAGTACCAGCAGGTCCAGGGTAACTTTAACAGGTTTGCCGCTGAGGGTGTCTTCAGCCTTTACAACAAGTTCTTTATCAATGTTTTCTGCAACCTCTGAAACTCTTCCGCGGATGAATCTTACACCGTAGTCTTTTTGCGCAGAGAGATACATGTCTTCAAATCCGCGGCCGAACATCCTCAAGTCCATATAGAAGCAATACACCTGGGCATCGGGGAACTCCTGCTTTATCTCGCAGGCCTGCTTTACCGCTGTTGCACAGCATACCTTTGAGCAGTATCTGTTGCCGGCCTTTTCATCCCTTGAGCCTACGCAGTGTACAAACCCTATCCTTTTGGGGCTTTCTATAATTCGCCTGTCATCTTTAGTCCTGAACCAGTTTTCAAGGTCTGCATTAGTAATTACCCTCTCATAGATTCCGTAGCCGTATTCCTCCTTCTTTTGGGCCTTGAACAGTTCAAAGCCGGTGGTAAACAGCACTGCATCTGCAAGAACTGTAATTCCGTTGTCCAGTATTACATTGTATGATTTGTCGAGCAGGTTTATGCTCTGCACATTTGCCTCAACAAAATATTTTACTCCATTAATCTGGGAAATCATCTTCTCAAGCACTTCTTTGGCCGATATTCCTTGAGGGAACAGACGGTCCCATTTGGCAAGATGCCCACCCAAGACCGGTGATTTCTCCACCAGAATAACATTGTAGCCCATTTTATGAAGCTGGGCACTTGCTTCCAGTCCGCTGGGACCTCCTCCAATTATCACTATATTTTTCATAATTGCATTTTTTCTTCCCGACAATTATTTCTACAGGCATCCGCAACTTGGCAACTGGGGCCTTCCGAGATCCTTGTTGTTTACCCCCTTGTATTTTGCATCAGGGTCATATGGTATCCCTATTTTGTCCAATACAGGTTCCGGACCCACCTGATGCATCTGAAGTCCAAGGTCCCATGGGTTGTATCCCATTACCAGTCCGGCAACCTCTTCGTATGTAAATACAGGTATTCCGTGTCCGTTCTCGCCATATGTCTTCCCTTCCATCTCAGATATTACATATTGCCAGCGGTCAAGGAAATAAGGACAGCCGGGGCAGTTTGTAATTATCATATCAGGTTTGTAAGGCTCCATACTCTCAAATTTCTTGTGGGTATTGGCCAGAGAATAGCCTCTGTTGCTCCTTACGTGGTACTGGCGGAAACCGTATCCGCAGCAATGCCTCCTTTCGGGATAATCAATGACTTCCCCTCCCCAGGCTTCAATCATTCCTGCAAGTACATATGGGTATTCTGCTCCTCCTACACTTTTGCTCGGGAACATCTTGCCGTAGTGACACCCTATATGCTCCACAATCCTCAGAGGTTGTCCTGTGTGTCTGTTTATGAGTTTGTATTTTGCCTGAGCGGCAATAAGATTCCGGTATTTGTATATGATGTCACTGGCGTGGGCAAGGTATTTTGGCTTTGCGAACTCCAGTTTGCAGGTTTTCCATAGGTTTTCCCTTATTTTTGCCTCCAGTTCAGGAAACTCCCTCCAGGTCTCAAGAGTTTCTGTATACAATCCGAAAGATGTGATGCAAGAACATACATAATTCTCATAACCATATTTGTGCATAAGGGCAAATTGCCTTGCAATTATGGTCATTGAGGTCTCCTGTGGAATGGCATCACAGTGGTATGCTATACCTCCGCAAGTTGTGTGGTGCTCTGTCTCAAAGAAATCCTTTCCCAACTTGTTGCGGGTTATGTCCAGGAAGGTCTTCTCGCTGGCAGGAAAGAGATTCTGGCGTATGCAACTGCGTACATAAAAGTAATGGTCGTCGGGAATATCCTTCTGATAATCACTCCAAATTTTCTGTTTACCCTGATATATCATAATCTTCTAATCGTTCAAATGGTTCTTTTCTGTATCGTTGAATACATGCTTGAAATACTCCTGGGGTGTCATTCCCAACTCCTTTGCCTTCTCCATGGAGTATTTGTTTATGGTTTCAATCCTTTGGGTGGCTCCGGTTATGTCAAATATCTTCTGCAGTTCATCCAGGTCCTCTTTTGGAATCTTTCTAAGGGCTCCGGGCCCCTCTCCATCAAGATTTGCCCCGTTGCGCTCATATACATCTTCCATGTTCTGCTCAATCCATTCCCATACAGGTCCTGCCTCCGGATGGTCCTCAGACTTGAAGGTACGGGCATAGACGCAGTAGCCGTAATTGAGGATATTTTCGCTCATTATCTTTGTAAGGGCATATTGCTGGCGTCCTTTCTCGCTCTCTATAAAGTATCCGAGTTCCATTGAGAG
Organism: Bacteroidales bacterium; assembly: GCA_015060445.1. GTDB lineage: Bacteria > Bacteroidota > Bacteroidia > Bacteroidales > UBA932 > Egerieousia. The sequence continues at coordinate 25,156 of SUYL01000010.1, read as the reverse complement.
ATTCCTCAGTGCCATTACAACCATTCCTGGAGCATTCTTGCGCGGACAACGGGTAAGGCATGACATGCATTCCCCACAATACCAGATGGTTTCGCTCTTGAGGAGTTTCTCTATTTCAGCATCGTCCTGGCTTTGCACTATATCTACAATCTGTCTTGGGTCATATTTATAGAACTCTGCAGCCGGGCAGATTGCAGTGCATGTGCCGCAGTTTATACAGGCCTTAAGACCCTCCTTAACCCTGTAGTCTTCTGTGAGTTTATCGTATAGTTTTCCCATTATTCTTCCTCTTCTGCTTTGTTCGCCATTGTTTCTGTCTGTATTCCTGTTGTTTCAGCATGGATATCAGTTGTCTCGGTTGGCTGGCTATATGATTGTTTTACCCCTGAATTTGCAGCCAGGGCAAGGAGGTCTGTATCCTCATTCATGTTCTCGGCCATCTTGCTCAACACCTTAATGAATATATACATCTCATTCTGCGGGATGTCCTTTATTACAAGGTCCACTGCATTTATTGCCACCTCTGTAATGCTGTCTTTAATGTCCCATGCATATTGGGTAAGTTCTATGAGGTTCTGTCTCCGGTCGTTCTTGTCGGCAACCCTTACAACAAGATTCTTTTTCTCAAGGCCATCCAGCAGTTTTACTACAGAATTCTTGTCCTTCATAATTGTATGGGCTATCTGCTGTTGCGACATTGTCCCTTCATTCCATAGGGCATCCATTACAAGGAACTGCTCCGGGGTAATGTTGAACCCGTGCTCCTGGAAAATACTTGATATATACTGCTTTGTGCGGTTATGTACAAGATTCAGGAATACACCTACCTGTTTGTTAAGTATCATATTTGATAGTATAATGTTTTACTAAATTGCAAATATAATAAAAAGGGTGCTGATTACACCCTTTTACTATGATAATTATAGGGATTTCAATGTCAAAACTACAAATGCAATGTAAAGGCAAACCAACAGGGCGCCTTCTATGCGGTCTATCTGTTTTTTCTTGAAGGTGAATGCAAAGAGGAATATCAGTAAAGATGATACCATAAGTGTAATCAGATCCAATGGCTTTGTGCCGGCCATTACCAATGGGTGGATGGTTGCGCTGCCTCCAAGGATGAGGAAGATGTTGCTTACATTTGAGCCAATAACATTACCAAGTGCCTGGTCTGTGTTTTTCTTGTATGCAGCAACAAGGCATGATGCAAGTTCAGGCAGGGATGTACCTCCTGCAACAATGGTTACGGCAATTACTGCATCGGATACTCCCAGACTCTTGGCAATGGCAGAGGCAGCATTCACAAACATGTCCCCTCCGAATACGAGTCCGCAAAGACCTCCCAGGATCATGAGGGATGCAAGCCAGATTGGTGCAGTTTTCTTGCTTCCCGACAATTCGTCGGGAGTATTGCTTGCCTCCTGGGAGCCGCTGGAATAGATTGTATATGCCATAAATACTCCGAACAGGGAGAGAAGCAATATGCCTCCGACTCTGGTTATTGTATTTACTGCCGTTCCGTCGAGCCAAGTACTGCATCCGAAGGTGCACAATACAAATGCTGCAAGCAGTGCAAACGGTATATCTTTTTTGATATTGTTTGATGTGAGCCTGATAGGGGAGAAGAGTGCTGTTGCTCCAAGAATCATAAGGGTATTGAAGATGTTTGAGCCCAATACGTTTCCAACAGCAATGTCTGCGTTCCCTTTTATTGCAGATGCAAAGCTGACTACCATCTCCGGAGTTGATGTTCCAATTCCAACAATGGTCATTCCAATTATGAAATCTGAGAGGCCGGCTCTCTTTGCAATGGCACTTGCTCCATCTACCAGATAGTTTGCACCTGTAAGAATCAGTACAAGTCCTACAATCAATAATAAAATGTCAATCATATTCCAAATTTTTATTTTCTGAACTGTATTGATTCCAAAACAACCCCTCCCACACTTCGTGCGGGCCCCTCCCCCTGCGGCCAGGGGGGTAGCACGGTTTTGGAATCAATACAATCCATCAAAACAAAAACTCGGGGTATATTGATTTTTATCCCCGAGTCTTCGAATTGTCATAATTTTCTATTTATACTCGTCCCAGCTCTTGATCTGGATCTTGTCAAGAGGAACATTGCAGAATGCGCTGATGAAGGCACTTGCAAGGCGGGCGTTGGTTATAAGCGGAATATTGAAGTCCACTGCGGCACGCCTTACCTTGTAACCGTTCTCCAACTCCTCCTGAGTAAGGTTCTTAGGTATGTTCACCACCATATCAATCTGTTTGTTGGTAAGCATATCCATTGCCTGAGGCTCCATAGAAGGCTCAGTTGGCCAGTAAACTCTGGTTGCAGGGATATTGTTCTCAACAAGATATTTGTGTGAACCGCCGGTTGCAAACAGGTTGTAACCTTTGCTTGCAAGGAGTTTTGCTGCAGCAAGAAGATCTGCCTTGTTCTTTGCATCTCCTGTAGAGAGCAGAATATTCTTCTCAGGAATCCTGTATCCTACAGAAAGCATTGATTTGAGGATTGCCTCGTTTGTATCATCACCCAAGCATCCTACCTCACCTGTAGAAGCCATGTCAACGCCAAGTACAGGGTCTGCTTTCAAAAGACGGGCAAATGAGAACTGTGAAGCCTTGATGCCTACATAGTCGAGGTCAAATGCACTCTTGTGAGGAATCTCATAAGGCTCACCAATCATTGCTTTGGTAGCAAGTTCAATGAAGTTTATCTTAAGTACTTTTGATACAAATGGGAAACTTCTTGATGCCCTTAGGTTACACTCAATTACCTTAATGTCATTCTCCTTTGCAAGGAACTGGATGTTGAAAGGTCCGGTAATCTGAAGAGCCTCAGCAATCTTGCGTGCTATTTTCTTGATTCTGCGGGCTGTCTCAACGTAAAGTTTTTGCGGAGGGAACTGGATTGTAGCATCACCTGAGTGAACGCCTGCAAACTCAATATGCTCAGAAATTGCATATGAAATAACCTCACCCTTGTCTGCAACTGCGTCAAACTCAATCTCCTTTGCATTAAGGATAAACTCTGTTACAACAACAGGGTGTTTCTTTGAAACGTTTGCTGCAAGGTTAAGGAACTGCTCCAACTCAACTTTATTTGAACATACGTTCATTGCTGCTCCCGACAATACATATGAAGGTCTTACAAGAACAGGGAAACCAACTTTGTCCACGAAATCGTAAACATCGGACATTGTAGAGAGTTCTTTCCATTTTGGCTGGTCAATCTCAAGGCTGTCCAACATTGCAGAAAATTTGTGTCTGTCCTCTGCATTGTCAATATATTTTGCCTGTGTTCCAAGGATATTTATTCCGTTTGCGTCAAGTTTGAGGGCCAAGTTGTTAGGAATCTGGCCACCTACAGATACCACCATTCCATGAGGGTTCTCAAGGTCGTGGATATCAAGTACTCTCTCGAATGTCAACTCGTCAAAGTACAACCTGTCGCACATGTCGTAGTCTGTAGATACGGTCTCAGGGTTGTAGTTGATCATTACACCTCTCCAGCCGCATTTCTGTATGGTTGTAAGGGCGTTTACGCTACACCAGTCAAACTCCACTGAACTGCCTATCCTGTATGCACCTGATCCAAGCACAATAATTGATTTCTTGTCATCTGCAAACTCAATGTCGTGCTTGTCTCCGCTATATGAGAGGTACAGGTAGTTGATTTTTGCAGGATACTCACCGGCAAGGGTGTCAATCTGTTTTACAACAGGAACGATACCAAGTGATTTTCTGTATTTCCTTATCTCAAGAAGACCTTTGTCCGAATCCTGTGCAGTAAGTTCCTTAAGTACAAGCCTTGCAATCTGGAAGTCTGAGAAACCCTGGCGTTTTGCCTTCTTTAGAAGGTCATAGCCCAACTCCTCAGTGCTGTTCAGAGCCATCAGTTCTTTTCCTGTTATGATGATATTGTAGAGTTTGTCAAGGAACCATTTGTCAATCTTTGTAAGATCGTGAATCTGGTCAACTGTATATCCTGCATTGAATGCCTTTGAAATTACAAATATGCGGTTGTCGGTAGGATGGTTGAGAGCTTTTGCAATGTCGTTTACAACAATCTCCTTGTTGGCAACGAAACCGTGTGCACCCTGTCCTATCATACGGATACCTTTCTGGATTACCTCCTCAAAAGTACGTCCTATAGACATTATCTCACCCACACTCTTCATTGAAGAACCAATCTCACGGCTTACACCCTGGAATTTTGAAAGGTCCCAACGTGGCATTTTACATACAATGTAGTCACAAGATGGCTCCATGAATGCAGGGGTAGTGCCTGTTGCTGAGTTCTTCAGTTCAAACAGACCGTAACCCAAACCGATCTTTGCAGCAACGAATGCAAGAGGATAACCGGTTGCCTTTGATGCCAAAGCAGAAGAACGGCTCAAACGGGCATTGATTTCAATAACCCTGTAGTCCTCACTCTCTGTATCAAATGCATACTGTACGTTACACTCACCTACAATTCCAATGTGTCTGACAATTCTGATTGCAATGTCCCTCAATTTGTGAAGTTCCGAGTTGGTAAGTGTCTGGCAAGGGGCAACTACGATACTCTCTCCGGTGTGGATTCCAAGAGGGTCGAAGTTCTCCATGTTACATACTGTGATGCAGTTGTCATATTTATCCCTTACTACCTCAAACTCAATCTCTTTCCAGCCTTTCAAAGATTTCTCAACAAGAACCTGAGGTGAGAATGTGAATGATTTCTCTGCAAGTTTTACAAGTTCCTCCTCATTGTTGCAGAAACCTGAACCAAGACCTCCCAATGCATATGCTGCACGGATAATTACAGGATAACCCAACTCCTGCGCTGCAGCCTTTGCATCATCTATATTTTCAACTGCGTGGCTCTTGATTGTCTTTACATCAATCTCATCCAGTTTCTTTACAAACAGTTCACGGTCCTCTGTGTCCATGATAGCCTGTACTGGTGTACCAAGAACTTTAAGGTTGTATTTCTCAAGGATACCTGTCCTGTAGAGTTCCACACCGCAGTTCAATGCTGTCTGGCCTCCGAAAGCAAGAAGGATACCCTGTGGCTTCTCTTTCTTTATTACCTGCTCAACAAAATAAGGGGTAACCGGCAGGTAGTATATTTTGTCTGCAACACCTTCTGATGTCTGTACTGTTGCAATATTAGGATTGATGAGGATTGTCTCTATCCCTTCATCCTTCATGGCCTTTATGGCCTGGGATCCGGAATAATCAAACTCGCCGGCCTCGCCAATTTTAAGCGCTCCGGAACCTAAAAGTAGTACTTTGCTAATTTTCTCCATTGTATATTACAACATTTTAATGAATTCGTCAAAAAGGAACTCCACTCCGTCTGGCTGGAACTGGATTGAGAAGAATGGTTTGCTCTTGTGTCTGATACCCTCGTTGCTTCCGTCATTGAGGTTTACAAACGAAGGCTCCCAGTCTGCACCACGTGTTGTTGCATCAAGGGCATAGCCGTGGTTTTGAGTAGTTATGTAGCAAGTTGTTGTACCAACTTTCCTTACAGGCTGGTTCTGTGTCCTGTGCCCGAATTTGAGTTTTACGGTTTTGGCACCGGCAGCCTTGCCCAACAGTTGGTTACCCATACAGATTCCAAATACAGGCTTCTCCTGTGCCATTGCAGTCTTTATGTTCTCCACTGCCTCTGTGCAGAAGTCAGGATTGCCCGGGCCGTTTGAAATTATAAGTCCGTCATACTCCAACTCATTGAAGTTATAGTTCCATGGAACCCTTATAACTTCAACATCCTTTTGGGTAAGAGTTCTGAGAATGCTGTTCTTTACACCGCAATCAAGCAATACCACTTTCTTCCCTTTGCCTGCATTATATGTGATAACCCCCTTGCAACTAACTTCATCTACCTGGTTCACAACATTGGGGTTTACGCATGCAAGGTCTGCATTGCAGTCTTCCTGTACAATCTTGCCCATCATTGAACCGTTGTCCCTCAAAGTTTTGGTAAGTTCTCTTGTGTCTATTCCAAAAATTCCTGGAATCTGGTTCTCCTTTAGCCATTGGTCGAGACTTTTGGCTGCATTCCAGTGGCTGTAATTAAAAGAATAGTCAGATATTACCAATGCTTTAACCTGGATTTTATCTGACTCAAAATATTTTGAAATACCGTTTTCATGTTCATCGGCCGGAACTCCATAGTTACCGATAATAGGGTAGGTGACACATAGAATTTGGCCTGAATAGGAAGGGTCTGTAAGACTCTCGGGATAGCCAACCATAGCGGTGCTGAATACAACCTCTCCACATGCAGGTTGCTCATAACCAAAGGAAAATCCTTGAAATTCAAGTCCATTTTCCAATACCAGTTTTGCTTTTTTAATTGACTGCATCTATTTAAATATGTATGGGTTTAACAAAATCGGACAAAATTAGTTAAAAAAACTATTTTCTGCAATACAGACGTCCCCCTTCGTGATGGGAAATTTCAACAATTTCCCCCTTTTGGGCATAGCCGTAAATCATTTGTGCCGGATATCTCTTCCCTTCAACTTCAACGGTTCCCTGCGGTTTGAGATCTGTTGCTACACAACCTTTTTTTCCTGCAAGGAGATTGAGTCCCTCTTTTTCTACACCCACAAACCCCTCTTTTCCCGACGAAAGGTGTGTCTTGAGTGCAATATGTGAAAAAGCCTTTGTAGGGAAGAGCCTGTTTGCAAGATATATTGACAGGAACAGTACCGTAGTGGAAGAGATAAGTACTATTGCAAAAGGTTTTATCATTGGCCTGAAATTGATTGTACCCCCTTCAAATACAATGTCATTGTCTATCATGGCAAATGCAAGGGTGATTACAATCAGCAGGATACCGCATATTCCGGCAATCCCAAACCCCGGTATTACAAATATTTCCATCAGAAGCAGGAGTATTCCAAGGAAGAAGAATATTATCTCCCAATTCTGTACGAAACCCTCAAGATACAAAGGAACAAAGTACAGAACCATTCCCATCACAGCCGCAGCAAGGGGAAAACCTATTCCGGGCGTCTGGAACTCAAAATAGATTCCACCCATAATGAGCATAAGCAGCAATCCCTGTATCACGGGATTGAGGAAGAAGTATATTATTCGGTTTGTTGCAGTAATCTTATGTTCGGTAATGGTATATTCCATACTCTTCCCGACAATATTTTGTATCACTTCCATTATGTTCTCTGCCATACCCTCACAGTAGGAGTTTGCCATTGCCTCAGTTGGAGTAAAACTCAATACACTGTCTGCACTTACCATAGATTCTGCAATTGCAGGGTCGCGGTGCCATACCTCAATGGTGTCTTTGCCATTTATGATCACCTTTTTGCCGTGGCTTTCTGCAGTGGCGCGCATCATTGCACGCATGAAAGACTGGTATTTGTCGGGAAGGACATTTCCGCTCCCGTCAACTACAGTTGCGGCTCCTATGGAACTTCCGTTGCTCATGTAGATTGAGTCGCAGGCAATGGATATTAGGGCACCGGCTGAGGCGGCCTGTATGTTTATGAACGAAATTACAGGTATTGGGGTGCGGATTATTGCAGAGCGGATGCTGTCTGCCGCATCAAGTGCCCCTCCGTAAGTATTCAGATTGAGGATGCAGTAGTCTGCATTTTGCTTTTCCGCTTCCCTGAGTGCGTCGGTAAACATCCTGGCAGAAGATGCATCTATCTCCTTGTGAAGTTTTATGACATAGAAACTTGTTGTGTCTGAAGATATTGTGTGTGCGCTCAGATTACTGTATCCGGCAAATGATACTATTGTTGCAATTGCCGCATATATGAGTATTCTTGTAAAATGTTTCATGAAAATCCAATTTGGGATAAAGTTAGTGATTCTATTTGTATATTTGTAGAGTTCATATGAATATTGTTCTAATAAATTATACTATGAAAATCAGAAATTTCTTTTTGGCAGTTGTTTCCATTATGGTTTCAACTGCAGTCTTTGCCCAGAGTTACGGGTGGCATCCCGATGACGAGAACTATGCAGAGAGTTGTACATCCATTATGGTGGGCAAGAAGGCCAGTACAGACGGATCTGTAATGACAGCCCATTCATGTGACTCAAATTACCGTACTTGGCTTACAATGGAAAAGAGCAAGTCGTTCAAGCCTGGAGAGATGCAGCCTGTGTATCTTGGTCTTCTCCATACTGAGGAGCCTTATGATATGCGCAATGTGGAGAAAAAAGGGGAGATACCTGCTCCAACCCGGCCCACATACAGATTCCTTAATGTGGCTTACCCATGCATGAATGAGAAACAGTTGGCAATAGGTGAGACCACAACCGTGGGAAAGAAGTCTTTGAGAAGACTTGACGGTATTTTTATGATTGAGGAACTTGAGAGGTTTGCCCTTGAGAGATGTTCTACAGCCAGGGAGGCTATTGCACTTATCGGTTCACTTGCCGAGGAGTATGGATATCTGGATGAGGGAGAGTGTCTTACAATTGCAGATAAAAAAGAGGTATGGCATTTTGAAATTTATGGCAACGGAACACTTCCTGTGGATCCCAAAGCCAAGAAATCCAGAAAGGCACCTGTAGACAAACCCGGTGCAATGTGGGTTGCCCAGAGGATTCCGGACGACCATGTAGGTGTATCTGCAAATATCCCAAGAATTGGAGTTGTGGATTTCAATAATCCCGACATGTTCATGTATTCAACCGGCCTGAAGGAGCGAGCAAAAGCCCTTGGACTATGGGATGGAGAGGGCGACTTTGTATTTTACAAGGTTGTTTCGGATGAACCTAAACCTTTTTCATACAGGGAGTTTTATGTTTTGAGCACAATGGCACCGTCATTGGGGCTCAAATTCAGTGATTCTGAACTTCCTTTCTCTGTAAAACCCGACAAGAAGGTATCTCCAGAGGATATGTTTGCCTATTACAGGGCAACTTATGAAGGTACAGAATTTGACCAGATAAAGAACCTTTCTGTAGAAGTTGACAGAAAGAAGAAGGAGAATGGCCAGACAATATATTATAAAGAGGTAGTATATCCAGTATCAACATTCATGTCGGGAGACATGAGGGCCCTTTTGAATAAATTGGAACCTGGCGTTACCCCACGAATGAGGAACATTGCGGCAATCCAGTGTTCATATTCACATATTATTCAGTGCCGTGACTGGCTTCCCGACGAGATAGGCGGTGTGGCATATTTCTCATTTGACAACCCTGCACAGAGTCCAAGAATTCCTGTTTATGCAGGATCTACACAACTTCCTAAAGGTTGGGATGTTTGTGGACAGGCGCGTTACCGCAAAGATGCTGCCATTTGGGCCTACAGGGAGAGCAACAGGATTGCTACAATATATTGGGACAAGACCAGACATCTTATAGAGCCTCAGGTTATGTATTATCAGGAACAGATGATGAAGGAGTGTGCCCTGGTTGAGAAAGAGGTGGCCAAACTGTTGGAGAACGGAAAAAATGAGGAAGCGGCAGAGATCCTGAACAGGTTTACACAGAAACTTGCATCTGCAACAGCAAAAACTTGGGAAGATGTGAAAGCAGACTTATGGACCATTTTTGCAAGGGGCTTATAACAAATTGTAACTTTTTTCAAAAAAAGTTGGTTTTTGGAGAACAACGTAATAAAAAGTTTTATAGATTTGCGGTGTCGTAATTGAACAAACGATTTTACATTTTAATATGGACAATAACCGTTATATGAGCATTATTATTGGGCGAATTAGCGCATCTGGAATTATTCAGGTGGCTATTTCTGCTATTATTGCCATTAACGTGATTATTATTCCGTGATAATGTAAAATCCTTTAAGTAATAAATTGAAACCTGCTTAATGGATTTGTCTGTTAAGCAGGTTTTTTTATTTGGATATAATTTGTAAGTAATATGGGACTAAGAAGCAGTATAACATTAGAGGGAAGGAAAATGGCTGGAGCCAGGGCGCTCTGGAGGGCAAACGGTATGCAGAAGAAGCATTTCGGGAAGCCTGTAATTGCAGTGGTGAATTCATTTACACAGTTCGTCCCCGGCCATGTACATCTTCATGAGATAGGCCAATTAGTTAAAAATGAGATAGAAAAGGCAGGGTGTTTTGCCGCAGAATTCAATACAATAGCAATAGATGACGGTATAGCAATGGGACACAACGGAATGTTGTATTCCCTTCCTTCAAGGGAGATTATTGCAGATAGTGTAGAATATATGTGCAATGCCCATTGTGCAGATGCCATGATCTGCATTTCAAATTGTGACAAAATCACCCCAGGTATGCTAATGGCAGCCATGAGATTGAATATTCCGGCAGTGTTTGTGTCGGGAGGACCAATGGAGGCCGGCAATGTGGATGGAAAGGATTGTGATCTGGTTGACATTATGGTAAAAGGTGCAGACCCTGAGGTCTCTGATGATAATCTGCAGAAATATGAGGAGATGGGATGTCCTACATGTGGCTGCTGTTCCGGCATGTTTACTGCAAACTCAATGAATTGTCTTACAGAGGCTTTGGGTCTTGCACAGGTTGGTAACGGAACAGTGCTTGCAACCCATAAGTGCCGTAAGGAGTTGTTTGAGAAAGGGGCAAGACTGGTTGTTGAATTGGCCAATGAATATTATTTCAATGGAAATGAGGCTGTTCTTCCACGTTCAATAGCAACCAAGGCTGCTTTTGAGAATGCCATGAAACTTGATATTGCAATGGGAGGTTCTACAAATACTGTGCTTCACCTCCTTGCAATAGCACATGAGGCGGGTGTGGATTTTACAATGAAGGATATAGACAGGCTCTCAAGGGAGATTCCGGTACTTTGCAAGGTTGCCCCCAACTGCAATTACCATATACAGGATGTGAACAGGGCCGGAGGAGTAATGGGTATTATGAGGGAACTTGCAAAAGGCGGTCTTCTTGATACTTCTGTGGGGAGAGTGGATTATGCCTCATTGGAGGATGCCCTTTCAAATTGTAGCAGGGAACTTTATTATTCAGCCCCTTGCGGTTTCCGCACCGTAGAGTTGGGAGCAAATGAAAGTGTATATAAGGAATTGGACAATGACAGGGCCGGCGGATGTATAAGGGATCTTGAGCATGCATATTCAAAAGATGGTGGCCTTGCAGTACTTTATGGTAACATTGCTCCAAATGGATGCATAGTAAAGACTGCCGGTGTGGCTGAAAATATTTTGAAGTTTCAGGGTCCTGCAGTTGTGTTTGAGAGCCAGGAAGATGCTGTGAACGGTATCCTTGGAGGTAAAGTGAAGAAAGGGGATTGTGTGGTGATAAGATATGAGGGGCCTAAGGGTGGACCTGGAATGCAGGAGATGCTTTATCCAACATCTTTCCTGAAGAGTATGAAACTGGATAAGGATTGTGCCCTCATTACTGATGGAAGGTTCTCAGGAGGTACAAGTGGACTCTCAATAGGACATGTTTCGCCCGAGGCGGCAAACAAGGGTCCAATAGCGCTGCTCAAGGATGGAGATGTTGTTTCAATAGATATCCCTGCCAGAAAGATTGGTGTTGAAGTACCTGCTGATGAACTTGAAAGGAGAAAAGTGGTGCTTGAGTCACCTGAGGGAACGGGATACAGGCCAAAGGCAAGGGTGCGTGAGGTAAGCAAGGCTCTTAAAGCATATGCTTCGTTGGCGGGAAGTGCAGATATAGGTGGAGTTAGAGTAATAGAGTAATCTTATTTTATGGAGACAAGAAGAATGACAGGAGCCGAGGCTCTATTGAATACATTTTTGGATGAGGGTACAGATACAATTTTTGGGTATCCTGGCGGAGCAATAATGCCGGTATATGACAAATTGTACGACTATACAGACAGGTTGAACCATATTCTTGTAAGACACGAACAGGGTGCTGTACATGCGGCTGAAGGTTATGCAAGGACAACCGGTAAAGTGGGGGTATGTCTTGCTACGGCAGGCCCTGGGGCAACAAATTTTGTAACCGGCATTGCTGATGCAATGATGGATTCAACCCCATTGGTATGCGTAACAGCGCAGGTTAATGCAGATAAATTGGGTACCAATTTCTTTCAGGAGGCAGATATGATTGGAATAACAATTCCAATTACCAAATGGAGTTACCAGATTGCCTCTGCAGATGAGATTCCATCTGTTATGGCCCAGGCATTCCATATTGCAAAAAGTGGAAGACCGGGTCCGGTACTGGTAAGTATTACCAGAACGGCACAGGTTCAGGAGATGGACTACTGCTATAACAGGGAGGAGGCGGTTGCTTCACTGGATTTCTGCAGTTTCAGCAAACCGGAAGGGTATGATGCAAAGGTGGATGAGATTGCACAGTTGCTCAACAATGCAAAACATCCTCTGATAATTGCAGGTCACGGCGTGATTTTGTCGGGAGGATGCAAAGAGTTGAAGGAGTGTGCAGATAAAGGTAATATACCTGTAGCGGCTACACTGCTTGGTTTGGGGGCAATTGACCAGAGTGACAGCAATTATGTTGGAATGGTGGGAATGCACGGTAATGTTGCCCCTAATGTGATGACACAGAATGCGGATGTGCTTCTTGCAGTAGGAATGAGATTCTCCGACAGGGTGACCGGAGAGGTGAGGGGATATGCTCCAAAAGCAAAGATTGTGCATGTGGATATAGATTTGGCGGAGTTTGACAAGAATATTAAGGCAGATATTGCGTTCCAGAGCGATGCAAGGATGTTCCTTGAAACTCTTTGTGACAAATTGGAATATAGGGAGAGGGAGAGTTGGTTTGCATTGCATAAACAAAAGAGCAGTTTTGAGTTTGAGAACGTGATGAAACCGCAGTTGGAGAGCAGTTCCTTGACAATGGCGCAGGTGGTGGATGCTGTGAACAGAAATGGAAACAGAAGGAAGATTTTAGTTACAGATGTAGGGCAGAACCAGATGTTTGCGGCACGATATGCAAAACTGGAGGGCAATATGGGATGGGCTACCTCAGGTGGTCTTGGAACAATGGGATATGGCCTCCCTGCAGCAATAGGTGCAAAGGCTGGCAATCCTGATTGTGACGTTGTCCTTTTCTCCGGAGACGGCGGATTCCAGATGAATATTCAGGAGTTCGGGACAATTCTCCAGAGCGGCCTGCAGGTTAAGATGGTACTTATGAACAACTCATATCTGGGAATGGTAAGGCAGTGGCAGGAACTCTTCTACGACCGGAGATATTCTTTTACACACCTGGCCAACCCGGATTTCCAGATGCTTGCAGCGGCATACGGAATAAAATCTGTAAAAGTAACCACACCTGGGGAACTTGATGCTGCGGTTAAACAGATGATGGAACACGACGGGCCGTTCTTGCTGGAGGCGGCTATGATTGAGCAGGAAAATGTATTCCCGATGATTCCTGCAGGAAAAACTTTGAATGATATAATTTTTGACTGATCTATATGGAAAAATTTACAGTAATGGCAGAGGGTAAGGACAGACTGGATGTCCTTAACAGGATATCAACCCTGTATCTGCAGAAAAGGATTGAAGTGGAGAGTTTTGAGTTCTCAAGGACTGCACCCGAGCAGGGTGAGTACAGGATTACTTGCTGGTCAGACCAGAAAGAGGTGATTGACCGTATTGTCAACCAGATGAACAATATTGTTGAGATTAAGAGAGCATATTGCGTAGTAGCATAAATTGATTTGTAAACATTTAAAGATATAAAGAAATGGCAAAATTGAATTTTGGCGGCGTTGAGGAGCAGGTTGTTACCCGTGCCGAGTTTACATTGGAGAAAGCCAAAGAGGTATTGGCAAATGAAACAGTAGCAGTAATTGGTTATGGTGTACAGGGTCCAGGACAGGCACTGAACCTGAAAGATAATGGCTTTAATGTTATTGTAGGACAGAGAAAGAATTCAAAAACCTGGGACAAGGCAGTTGCTGACGGTTGGGTTCCCGGCGAAACCCTTTTTGAGATTGAAGAGGCTTGCCAGAAGGCTACCATCATAGAGTTCTTACTTTCAGATGCAGGACAGATTGCAGTTTGGCCTACCGTTAAAAAACATCTTACAGCAGGAAAGGCACTCTATTTCTCACACGGTTTTGGTATCACTTACAATGACCGTACAGGTATTGTACCACCTGCAGACGTTGATGTTATTATGGTTGCCCCTAAAGGTTCAGGTACTTCATTGAGAAGACTTTTCCTTGAGGGGAGGGGATTGAACTCTTCATACGCAATATATCAGGATGCTACAGGAAAAGCATACGACAGGGTAATTGCTTTGGGTGTAGGTATTGGCAGCGGCTATTTGTTTGAGACAACCTTCAAGAGGGAGGTTTACTCAGACCTTACCGGTGAGCGCGGATCTTTGATGGGTGCTATCCAGGGATTGTTTGCAGCCCAGTACGAGACTTTGAGGGAGAACGGCCATACCCCTTCTGAGGCTTTCAACGAGACCGTAGAAGAACTTTCCCAGAGCCTTATGCCTCTTATTGCAGAGAATGGTATGGACTGGATGTATGCCAACTGCTCTACAACTGCCCAGAGAGGTGCTTTGGACTGGTGGAAGAAATTCCGCGATGCAACCAAACCTGTATTTGCAGAACTATACAATGAGGTGAAGAGCGGTAATGAGGCCCAGATTTCAATTGACTCTAACAGCAAACCTGACTACAGGGTTAAACTGGAAGCAGAATTGAAAGAGATGCGTGAGAGTGAGATGTGGCAGGCCGGTGTAACAGTAAGGTCTCTACGTCCTGAAAACAACTAAATTGAGGAGGATCAGTTATGGAAAAGAAAGATTGGACAAACTTGTCATTTTCATATTCCAAGACAAATACAATACTTACCTGTTTGTATAAAGACGGCAAATGGGGGCCAATTGAGAGCCAGAGTGCAGATTCTTTGAACCTCACAGTATTCTCCCCATCATTGCATTATGGAATGTCATGCTTTGAGGGGCTGAAAGCCTTCCGTGGAGCAGACGGTAAAGTGAGAATCTTCCGTCCCGACGAGAACGCAAAGAGATTGCAGAGTTCTGCGGGGTTCTTGGGAATCCCATGTCCTTCTGAGGAACTGTTTGTTAAAATGTGCAAGCAGGCGGTGCAGGAGAATCTGGATTTCTTGCCCCCTTACGAATTGAGGGCATCTTTGTATATCCGTCCTATCCTTATCACTACAATCCCTTCAATCAACCTTGTACCTCAGCAGGACGGTATCCTCTTTATGGTAATTACCCTCCCTGTAGGTTCATACGCAGGTAAGGTGCTTGATCCTATAAAGACTGTAATTGCAAGGGATTACGACCGTGCAGCCCCTAACGGAAGCGGCTCGTTTAAGGTAGGCGGAAACTATGCATGTGCAATGTATGCAACAGGAGTTGCCGTTAAACAGGGCTACAAAGATGTGTTGTTCCTTAACCCTGAAACCAAGAATATAGATGAATTCTCATCTGCCAACTTCTTTGGTATAAAAGGGAACAAGTATGTAACTCCTGATGCCAAGACAGTTCTCCCTTCAATTACCAACAAGTCTTTGAGACAGGTTGCCGAGGATTTGGGTATGGAGGTTGAGCGGAGGGATATCCCGGTAGATGAACTTCCAACATTTGAGGAGGTAAGCCAGTGCGGTACTGCTGTGGTAATTACCCCTGTAAAACTTGTTGAAGACAAGGAGACCCTTGCTGCAGAGAATGTTACTGCCTCATATGCTTACAGCCAGGAGTGTGGACCTAAGAGCCGAAAGCTGTATGAGACACTTACCGGAATCCAGTATGGTGAGATTGAGGACAAGCACGGATGGTGTACAATCCTGTAGAACTGCTTCCATAATAATTAAAAAGGAAAATAAACCCTTGAAAACCGTGACCGCCCGTGGTCTCGTGAACGGGAGGGGCCCAAATCGCAGATTTGGGAGGGATTAAGTTTTCATAGGTTTATTTTCCTTTTTATTTGTTTCTGATGTAGTTTTTCAGTTTTTCTACCCCTTCAGGGTTGTAGATGCCGCCAATCATGGCAACTCCGCCAAAATTGAGTTGCCTGAGGTAGGGGATATGTTCCAGGGTAACACCGCCAAGGGCTATTGTTTTGTTGTCAATTATACCCTCTTCAGATGCACGCATGAGCTGCTCTGCTGTAAAACCGGATTTGTATCCGGCCTTTGATATGCTGTCAAAGACCGGACTCAGAAAGAGGTAGTCATATCTATCCTTACAACTTTCAAGTTCCTCAAGGGTATGACAGGAGCGGGTTCTGAATCCCCTGTAGTTGTGGGGAAGCTCCCTTATGTTCCTGTTTATGTGAATACCTTTAAGCGAAAACTCTTCATAAAGTTGGGGATAATCATGGACAATAATTTTTGCCCGTGCACCGGAGTTGAGTTGGGCAAGCAGATTCCTGCATTCTTCAATGCAGGAATCAGGCTTACTCAGGTGTATGGTATCAATTCCGCTCTCAATCAGACTCCCTATCAGGTGCCGGTCTTCATCCGTAACCTTTGGGGTTGTTATTGCAATGACCTTCATTTCTTCAGAGCGTCAATTATTAGGTCTGCAACTTTTTTCCCCGACAACAGCATTCCTCCGAAAATAGGTCCCATTCTTGGTGTGCCGCTTACAGCCGACGCAGCCATTCCGCATACATAAAGGCCCGGGTATATCTCTTTGGTTCCGTTTACAACCTCCTCCTCACCTGAAATCACATCCAGAGAGCGCTCTCCAATTACGTCTCCGGTCTCTGTAGCCAGGCGTATACCGTTCTTGCGGGCTACAGTCCTGCACATTTCACTGTCGTGTCCTGTTCCGTCAATGACACATTTGGCCATAATGTTAAGGGGATCCACATGCATTCCCTCCCTCAACACTGGAGTCCAGTTTACAACCACTCCGCTTACAGCATTGTTCTTGAAGATTACATCTTCTACAGAGTAGCAGTTGAAAATTGTTGCACCGGCGTGAACGGCTTTATAAAGCAGTGCAGATGTACTCTCCACAGAATCCATAACATACAGGTTGCTGTTGTACTGCTCATAATTGATTTCAAACTCCTTTATTATATGCAGAGCCTCCTCCTGTACAACAATCTGGTTGAACATCATGGCACCTCCCCACATGCCACCTCCAGGAGAGAGTTTCCTGTCGAATTGGGCCACTTTCAGTCCGGCCTTTGCAAGATAATAAGCAGCAACAATACCTGATGGCCCTCCACCTACAATTGCAACATCCAAATCCAGGTTCCTTTCCAGTTTGCTGAAATAGGTACTGATAATACCTTGTGATACTTTTCTTTCAATCATAATTTTGTGTTTTAGTGGTTTGATTTATTATACAGAATGTATTATTGCAACAATTTTGGACATCTCATCCACAGGATCACTCGCGTTAAGCACACTTCCGCTCAGGGCTATTCCACTTATGCCGCACTCCAGCAGAGCTGCAATATCCTCCATGCGGATACCACCAATGGCAACAATGGGAATATCTGTCCCGGCTGAAACCATTCTGCTGAGTATTTCCCTGTAACCTTCAAGACCAATTGTGGGAGCAAGGTTCCTTTTTGTAGAGGTAAAACGGAATGGGCCGCATCCAAAATAGTCGGGAACAGAATTGCTGATAATCTCCCGGATATCCTCAAATGAATTTACTGTGGCTCCAATTATGGATTTGCTGCCAAGAATATCCCTGGCATCGGCTATGGACATGTCATTTTTGCCAAGGTGAACACCATCTGCCCCAATCCTTTTTGCGAGCAGCACATTGTCGTTGATAATGAATGTCGCCCCATGCTCCCTGCACATCTTTTGTGCGGCAAGGGCAGTCTCCTCCAGCAGGGATTCATCCGCATCTTTCATGCGGAGCTGTATCCACCGGCATCCGCCTTCCAGCGCCATACGTACTGAATCCAAATAAGAATACCTGCCGTTACAATGGGTTATGAACTGTAATCTGTATCCCGATGAATTTGTAATTTTAGCCATACCTTCATTGAATTTTCGTTCAACTTGAACGGTTGGTACGGCAATGTCCATGGAACGGACAAAGATGAGGACTCCAAACTTCCAGCGTCAGCATTATCTGTACTGGTGCAATGTGTATAATCTCAGCCACGGTTGCCTTCAGGCATTACCGGACACCACCATTCGAGTTCAAGTACAAATGTAGAAAAAATATTTGGATGTGCGCAATATAGAAATACACTTTTGTGTTATGCCCGTTTGAAAAACTCGCTCTAATTTTGCCAGCACAAAAACTACAGGAACTATGGACAGATACAATGGCAACAAAATTTACATCTTTTTTAATTTTCCCTGTTTATAAGATTCACTACAACTTTTACCATTATGCTCATTTCTTCCGTGCGGCTTTCAGCTATCATCAGGGTGAGGGCTACGAGAGTGTTGTCGGCTATGCGTTTTTCTTTGTCGGGACCATAAAGGATACCATTTTTCTCCATAAACCACAGGAAGAGCATTGCTGCTATGCGTTTGTTTCCGTCGCTGAATGAGTGGTTCTTTACAACCAGATAGAGCAGCATCGCTGCCTTTTCTTCAACTGATGCGTACAGCTCTTTTCCTCCGAATGTCTGATAGATCTGCCCGATACTGCTTTTGAAGGAGTTGTCTTTCTCGTTTGCAAACCAGCGGCTATCTCCAAATTTTACCTTGAGGGCATTGATTGCCTGCATGGCGTTTTCATATGTTATCTTGAAAGGTTCCTCGTTTGTGGTTTTGGCAATGGTCAGATTCTGGTAATCATAACCGTCCAAAATATCCAATGCATATATATAGTCGCTTATTACATTAAACAGTCCGCTATATTCATCATTACTTACATTGCTTTGAAGGGATATGGTCCTTGACATAATGCGTACCATATCCTTAAGTTCATTGTAACGTTCTGCAGTGATATTTTTGTTTATGGTATATCCTTTTATCAGATAGTCCTTCAGGATTTTATTGGCCCATTGTCTGAATCTTGTGCCATTGACAGATTTGACCCTATAACCTACAGAGATAATTACATCGAGGTTATACATAGCTGTTTCATAGGATCGTTCTCTCAAATCAGGTACATATGCAAATTTTGCATATGTACTATTTTTATCCAACTCTCCTTCTTTGTAAATATTATTGATGTGACGGGCAATTACGGATTGATCTCTTCCAAATAACAAAGCCATTTGACTTTGTGTCAGCCATACTGTCTCATTTTCCAGTTTTACATCCAACTCCACAGTGCCTTCGGGAGAACGGTAAATTTCAATAGAAGAATTGTTCATACTCAAAAATTATTTTGGTTATGAACAAATGTAGAGGATTGGGAATGGTTTCTATTTTTGAAAAAGAAAAATCTTTTGTGTGGGTGAAAGATTTTTCTTTTTTTAAAAACAGCAATTTTTTAAAAAAGAAAAAAGGTTACACATAATATGCAGTTATATCAGCTGGTGGTTCTGGGCGTAGGTTAGGGCTTCTGCAATGTTTTTTACATCCATTTTCTGGAAAATGCTACGTTTGTAGGCTTTTACGGTGTCAACAGATTTGCAAATAATAATTGTGTATAATCACATACCCGGTCAGTTGAAAAAGAGGGTGAACTGAGAGCCCTGTTCCGGGGTGGAGCGGGCGGTGATGTTGCCCCCGTGCAGGTGCATGATCTGTTTGCAAAGGCTCAGACCTATGCCGCTGCCGTTTTCCTTGGTGGTGAAAAACGGGATGAATATTTTGTCAAGTACATTGGGGAGTATGCCGGGGCCGTTGTCTGAGACGGTTATGGATACTGCTCCTGTCTCAGATACGGATGATTTTACCTGTATCTGCGGAGAGGGAATATCTGAACATGCTTCCAGAGCATTCTTTATAAGGTTTATCAGTACCTGTTCAATTTGGGTGCGGTCTATTCTTATTGATATATCGGGAATAGGAGTTGTGAAACTTATGGAATCTTCAGGCAGCAGTTCTGCAATTCCGTTGAACAGTTCTGACAGGCGGACTTTTTCCTTTACCGGGGTTGGGATTCTGGTTATGCGGCGGTAGTTTTCCACAAATTCCAGAAGCCCTTTGCTCCGTTTGTGGATTACCTGCATTCCCTGTTGCATCCGGCTGTATTCTACCTCTCTTGTGCTCAGTGTTTCAGAGAGGGAGATGATGGGGGTGATGGAGTTCATTATTTCATGCCCCATTACCCTTATGAGTTTTTGCCACGATTCTATTTCGTTGGCCTCCATTGTCCGTTTTTTGTACATCCTCATGGCTTCCCTCAACTCCCCAATGAGTTCTTCCATTTGGGCATTCCGGTACTTGCTCCTGAAACTCAGGGCAGTATCTCCGCAACGGATGTTCTGGGAGAGTTGTCTCATAAGGCGCAATTGGATCATCTGCAGCCTGTAGAGATTTATCCCTGCTCCAGCAATGAACAGCGCAAGGAGAATGCCTGTAAACGGCATTCTGTGACTGAACGCATAGAATGCGGCGGCCGAGAGGAGAATGATGGCACAGATGTGGGTGATTACTGTTATGGAGTATCTTTTCATTGCATTTTCCTTATTTGAGTTTCCTGTATAGTGCATACCTGGTTATTCCAAGCAATTCTGCAGCCTTGTTCATGTTGCCGTCGCTCAGTTCCATTGCCCGGTCTATTGCCTGCTGTTCAAGTTCTTTCAGATTTAGGTTTGCGGGGTGTTTCCCTTTATTGCGCTGGGAGGGTTTCAGGGCAAGGTCGTCGGGAAGAAGGGAGAGGCCGTTGCCCAAAATTACAGCCCTCTCAATTATGTGCTGGAGTTCCCTTACATTGCCCGGCCAAGTGTATTTGAGAAGTTGCTCTTTTGCCTCGCGGGTGATCCGGGGAACTTTTTTCCCGTATTTGTGGGAGTATTTCTCTGTAAAATGTTCGGCAAGGAGAATGATGTCATTACCCCTTTCCCTCAGGGGAGGGATATTTATTTCAATGGTATTTATCCTGTAGAAGAGGTCTTCCCTGAATGTGCCGTTCTCCACCATTGCCGGAAGATCTGCATTTGTAGCGCAGATTACCCGCACATCAATTTCTATGGGTGATGTCCCACCAAGGCGGGTAATTCTTCTGGATTCAAGGGCGGTAAGAAGTTTGGCCTGGGCCTGAAGGGGAAGGTTTCCTATCTCATTTAGGAACAGTGTCCCCTTATTGGCTATTTCCATCCTTCCAGGTTTTGCCTTTTTTGCATCTGTAAAAGCCCCTTTTTCATAGCCGAAGAGTTCACTCTCAAAGAGTTGCTCTGGAATGCTTCCCAGGTCTATATGTACAAAAGGTCTGTTGCTGCGCAAGGAATTACTGTGCAGCAGTTGGGCAATAAGGTCTTTCCCTGTACCGTTTTCCCCCAACAGAAGCACATTTGCATCTGTGTTTCCCAATTTCTCTGCAGTGGAAAATATCTCATTTATTGCCTCAGATTCTCCAATGATTTGGGGCAGGGGAGCCTTTTCATTTGAGAGGGCAGCAACCTGTTCTTCCAGTGTATCCACCTCTTTCCTGCTTCTTCTCAATTTTATTCCCGACGAAAGGGTTGCCAGCAGTTTCTCATTTTCCCATGGCTTGGTGATGAAGTCTGTAGCCCCGGACTTGATGGCCCTTACCGCCTTTTCGGTATCTGAGTATGCGGTCATAAGGATAACAACAGCATCCTTGTCTGTCTTCAGTATTTTCCCCAACCACTCAAAACCTTCCTGACCGCTGATGGCATCTTTGCGGAAGTTCATGTCCAGGAGGATTATATCGGGAAGAAACTCCTTCATGAAGTAATCTATCTTCTCCGGTGTTTTGGCTACCCTTATTTTCTCTGCGTAAGGTTCCAACAGAAGATTGAGTGCGAAGAGGACATCCTCGTTGTCATCCACTACCAGAACTTTTCCAAGATTTTCCATTGCTGTTTCTGCTGTTTGCTTTTGAGTGCAAAGATAATATATAATTGCTGCAGAAAATGTGCGTTTCCGCACTTTGGATGTTTGAAGTGGCACTTTGTTTCTGAAGTGTTGATGTTTGTAAGTTACTGGGGTTCTTGCTATTGCATTTTTGGCATGCAATTGGTCCTATAAATTGCATGAAGGATTATTGTTTATTGTTAAATTTGAAGACTTGTTTATTATGTATTTACACTATTTTACATTGGCTTTGAGGAACCTTGTCAAGTATAAGGTGCAGAATTTAATCTGCATTTTAGGACTGGCTGTGGGGGTGCTTTGTTTTACAATCTGCTTTTATTGTACCCGTTATGTCCTTGCTGCTGACGAATGCTTTACAAATAAAGAGAAAATTGTACAAGTTGAAATGACCCCAAAGGGTGAGCATACCCCTTTTGCCGGAACCTCTGTTGCAATGGCAGAAGAATTGAGGAGTATGAATGTCCCTCAAATCAAAAATATTGTCTCTGTTGCTTATCCCAGAGAGATGGTATTCAATTGTCAGGTATCAGATAATCTTGTTCTGCCATATACGCTCCAGTCAATAGAAACTGAGGGAGAGTTTTTGGATGTATTTACCCCTGAGATACTTGCAGGGTCCTGGGAGAGTGCGGTAAAGATGCAGAATTCGCTTGTATTGTCTGAATCTTCTGCTATAAGGATTTTTGGTAATGCATCGGATGCTCTTGGGAAGAATATGATATTGACACATAAGTTGTGGTCATCTCCAAAATCAACCCCTAAAACTGGTGGCATTCCATACACCGTTGCAGCAGTAATGAGGGATATTCCATCAAACAATTCACTCCTTTTCATGAATTCCCTGGATGTGCTGAGGCTGAACTGTTCTGAGGGTGTGTTCAATTATGTGAAATGGAATGCTTCTGCAAAACATAATACTACAGGCTCAAATACATATATTCTGCTCAATGACGGTTTTGATGGCAATGACCTTGAGCAGTGGCTGCAGAAAAATGATTATTCCTTCAATACCATTGGCTATGATTGCATTATTGGAACAATTCCTCTTGGAGTCAGAGACTCGTTTTATATTATATCATTTATAACAGGTACAGTAGGACTGCTGATTCTGTTCATTTCTTTATTGAATTTTTTCAATTTCCTTGTATCTGTATTTTACAGCAAGACCAAAGAGTTCTCCTTGAGAAAGGTGTATGGTGGAGAGTTCTGGCATTTGTTCAGGCAACTTTATGTACAGGCATCTATGGTGGTATTGATCTCTTGTCTTGTTATGATGTCTATAATTGAAGTTATTGGAGACTCATTAATTCTGCAACTGGATCTGATAGAACTCAACTTGTTTGTAAGCAAACGGATTCTCATGTTGCATGCTTTGCAATATACAGTATTGCTGTTGGCTGTATGTGCATTGATTTGTCTGGTTATAACAGCAAGACTCTACAGAATATCTGTATATACAGGAATAAGGAAGAAAGTTGCAACACATAAAGTTACAGGAAGGAATATTATGCTCTGGTGGCAAATTTTTATTTGCTGGATATTTATAGGACTGGTGGGTGGCCTTTATATGCAGAGCAGAAAGAGTTCGGGAATAATGTTCTCAGAACTTACAAAAGATATGAAAAATTCCATTATAAGTGTCAACTTGGACTATTCTTTCCTTAATGAAGACTGGAAACGGGGAATGATAGAACGGTTTTCAAAACATCCTTCTATAGAGGATATTATGATAACTGACGGTTCTTTATGTGAAGGGTTTTCCGGCAATTCACATATATTCTGGGAAGGGGATGAAAAAGATTATGGAAAATGGTTCCAGGTACTTCTTCTTACTGTTCCCGACAATTTTTTCAGGTTCATGAACGTGAATTTGGACCAGGGTAAAATATTTGATACCGGCAATCAGGTTGTTGTGGATGGAAGATTTGCAAAGAACTCTTCTGAGGATGTGGTTGGCAAAATATTTTTAATGGACGGCGAGGCATATGCCATTAATGGTATATGTGAAAGATACACATACTCATTATATGATGAGGATGGTGTGGGATTCATATTTATCCCCCGCAAAGAGAGTGACTATATTGGACATTGTTATTTGAAATGTACACCGGGTGAAACCAGAAAGGTGCAGAAATTCATTGAGGATATTTTGAAGGCGGAACTCCCTTCTACTGTAGATTACCATTCCTCAACATTGATGGAGGATGTATATGCAGTACAGGTGATAGAATATGGCTTGAGGAAGATATTTGTGTTCTTTGCTGTGGTATGTATTTTAATAACTCTGCTGGGAGTGTATTCAAGCATAAGCATGGATACTGCCAAGAGGGTGAAGGAGGTTGCCATAATGAAGGTAAACGGAGCCTTGGGCCGGCATATTGCATGGAAATTTACAAGGCTTTACGCCATATTGCTTGTAACAAGTGCCATGGTTGCATTTCCGTTGCTCTACCTTGTATTCCATTTCTGGAGCATGATGTATGTGCAGTTCTTCAACTGCGGTCCGGTGTTCTGGATTTCTCTCTTTATGGTACTGGCTCTACTCGTTGGGATTACAATTTTCTGGAAAGTCTCTGCAATAGTTAAAATTAACCCTGCCAAGATTATACAGCAGGAGTAGTTTAAAGAGATTGCAGCAAGAGAGATAAATTGTATTTTTGGAATAATCTTATAATCCGCTAAGAATAAAATATTTATGCGGAATGTTTGAGAACGAGGTAATGAGTTGGCAACTGTTCTGATTTCTACATACTTGCGTGATTTGCATTGATGTACAACTCATCTTGGAACAAAGGTACAACTTTTTTTATGAACGAGCAAAAAGGTGTGCATTTTTCATTATTGCAGGGTAGTATTTGAATTTGGTCTATCATAAATCTGCGATATATGAGTTTCCCGATTCCGTCATTCGCACCTTTCCTTTGCTCGTCTGCGAAGGTAGTACAATAGCCCTTGAAAGTTGAAAGGTCGGGCGGCAAGCCGTTTCGGTCGGAATCTTCCTCCTACGGAGAGTATTAAGCCCGAAAACCTTTCCCCTTTCAATGTCTGTACTTAGAAATGCAGACGGCAACGGAAATGAGCGACTGACGAAAATGTAGAAGAAGATAAACAGACAGCATACAAAAGGGTTCTTACATTGATAACCCATTTGTATGCTGTTCTTGTCTCTATCCATAAGGGCACTATTATTTTGCAACAGATGAATATAGGGCAAGCGGTAAATTTCACTCCCTCCAAAAATATAGATGGAATTATCCACTATTATTCATCAGATGCTTGCCGTTGTACTCCCGTTTCAACGCTTGCTCAATCTCACTTCGCTTGT
>SUYL01000009.1 GCA_015060445.1 Bacteroidales bacterium | reverse complement strand
CAGATACTATCAACCTTAAAGACCTCTTTGCAAAACCTAACTACAATATTGTCAATGAACTGGATGGTTCTACCGAACCAAGTTTGTTTTAATTATTAAACTTTATAATAATCGTCCGGAACTTTTACCGGACAGCAATGTCTGTTTATAGTAATACCAGATGCAAAATGTTGCAGATTGCTTCTGTACTCCATATTGACTATAAGTTTGTGAAAGAATGTATTAAGGGTAAGGGAGCACCGCAGCCGGAATAAACCATCTCCGGCTGCTACAGCTATTAAAACAAAAGATGAGAGTTTTATGGCTCTCATCTTTTGTTTTAATGCTGTTGCTAAACATAATCACGTTGCATTTTTATACAATTACCTAATAATCAGGCATATGTAAAAATAAGGTTTGCAAAAGCAGGCAAACCTTATTTTATATACATTTGAGAATCAGCCAATTGTACAAAATCACGTCGTGATTATAGGGGGGTATAAAAAAAATCCTCCCCGCATGGGGAGGACTTTTTTGTTGTGTGCATAGATTATTTCTGTGCGTTGTGTTTGATTGCAGCCTGAGCAGCAGCAAGTCTTGCGATTGGAACGCGGAATGGAGAACATGAAACGTAGTTCATACCAGCCAAGTGGCAGAATTCTACTGAATCTGGATCACCACCGTGCTCACCGCAGATACCAACTTTAAGTTTGGCGTTGGTTGATCTACCGCCCTTGATACCCATCTCAACAAGTTTACCTACTGATGAACGGTCCAAAGTCTGGAATGGGTCTGCAGGAAGGATTTTCTTGGTCAAATAGTCACCCATGAAACCGCCGATATCGTCACGTGAGAAACCGAAGGTCATCTGAGTAAGGTCATTTGTACCGAATGAGAAGAACTGAGCAGTCTTAGCCATCTCGTCAGCAAGGATAGCAGCTCTAGGAATCTCAATCATAGTACCGTAAAGGTAAATAATCTTAACGCCCTCTGCAGCCTCAACCTCTGCGTGTACTCTGTCGCAAAGCTCTTTCTGGAAATCCAACTCTTTAACTGATACGGTTACTGGAACCATTACCTCTGGCTGTGGTTTCAAGCCCTCTTTAATCAACTCTGCAGTTGCAGTGAAGATTGCGCGGAACTGCATCTCTGAAATCTCAGGATAAGTTACACCAAGACGTACACCACGGTGACCCATCATAGGGTTAACCTCGTGCAAGCCCTCACCACGTTTCTTGATATCCTCAACAGTGATACCGAACTCGTCGGCCATCTCCTGCTGTTTCTCCAAAGTCTGAGGGACGAACTCATGCAAAGGTGGGTCAAGAAGACGGAAGGTTACAGGCATACCGTCAAGAACCTTCATAGTACCTTTAACTGCCTCTTTAACGTATGGCTCAAGTTCTGCAAGTGCCTGACGTCTCTCAGCCTCAGTATTTGAAAGGATCATCTTACGGAGTTTTGAAAGTGGAGCCTCAGAGTTCTCACCGTAGAACATGTGCTCAATACGGAACAAACCGATACCCTCTGCACCAAAGTTTACAGCAGTCTGTGCATCTTTAGGGTTATCTGCATTTGTACGTACGCCCAATACCCTGTATTTGTCAACTATCTTCATGTACTCAACAAAACGTGGGTTCTCAGAAGCGTCCATAGTCTCAATTGCAACATCATAAACATAACCCTTGCTACCGTTCAATGAGAAGATATCACCCTCATTGTAAACTTTGTCACCGATAGTCATGGTCTTGTTCAACATGTTGATATGAAGAGCATCGCAACCTACGATACAGCATTTACCCCAACCGCGTGCAACAAGAGCAGCGTGTGAAGTCATACCGCCACGTGCAGTAAGAACACCGTCAGCAGCACGCATACCCTCAACGTCCTCAGGGTTAGTCTCCTCACGTACAAGGATAACTTTCTCTTTTCTTGCAGCTGCCTCAACAGCCTCCTCAGAGGTAAATACAATCTTACCTACAGCACCACCAGGACCAGCAGGAAGACCCTGTGCAATTACAGTACCTTTCTTCTCTGAAGCAGGGTTAAGGATTGGGTGAAGAAGCTCATCCAACTGAGCAGGAGCAACACGCATTACAGCAGTCTTCTCATCAATAAGACCCTCTGCAAGCATATCCATAGCCATGTTCAATGCAGCAAGACCTGTTCTCTTACCAACGCGGCACTGGAGCATCCAAAGTTTGCCGTCCTGGATAGTGAACTCTATATCCTGCATATCGTGGAAGTGGTGCTCAAGGTTCTGCTGGATCTCATCCAACTCTTTGTAAACCTCAGGCATAGCAGTCTCCAAAGAAGCAAGATGTCTGTTATGCTCGTTCTTTGTAGCCTCGTTCAATGGGTTAGGTGTTCTGATACCTGCAACAACGTCCTCACCCTGAGCGTTGATCAACCACTCACCGTAGAACTTGTTCTCACCTGTAGCAGGGTTTCTTGAGAAAGCAACACCTGTAGCTGAGTTGTCACCCATGTTACCGAATACCATTGACTGTACGTTTACAGCAGTACCCCACTCGTCTGGAATACCCTCAATTCTTCTGTATGCAATGGCTCTCTTACCGTTCCATGATTTGAATACGGCACCGATACCGCCCCACAACTGCTCGTAAGCATCATCTGGGAACGCTTTGCCCAACTCTTGTTTTACTCTTATCTTGAAATCCTCGCAAAGTTGCTGCAAGTCCTCAGTAGTAAGGTCTGTATCAGATGCATAGCCTTTCTCTTTCTTAACTTTTGCAAGCATTCTGTCCAACTGAACCCTGATACCGTTGCCATCCTCTGGCTCAATACCCTCAGCTTTCTCCATTACAACATCTGAGTACATCATAATCAGACGTCTGTAAGCATCATAAACAAAACGAGGATTACCGGTTTTAGCAATAAGACCAGGAATTGTTGCTGAACAAAGACCAATGTTAAGAACGGTCTCCATCATACCAGGCATAGAACTTCTGGCACCTGAACGGCAAGAAACTAGAAGTGGAGCATTTGGATCACCAAATTTCATTCCCATAATCTCCTCAGTAGCAGCCAAAGCAGCATTTACCTCAGCCTCAAGCTCTTTAGGATAGTTACATCCATTTTTGTAATACTCAGTACAACAATCGGTTGTAATGGTAAAACCTGCAGGAACCGGAATGTTCAATTTGCACATCTCAGCAAGGTTTGCACCTTTACCGCCAAGAAGATTTCTCATACTTCCATCGCCGTCGGCATTTCTACCGCCAAAACGATAAACTCTTTTGATTTCTGACATAATTTGAAAATTAAATATTGTTTGGTTTAATAAATAGTCATACTAAAAAAGAAAAACCGGCCCAGCCATTCCATACAAAGAACAAATCACCGGGCACATTTTTTTTTGACATTACAAAAATATAGAATTATTTGCAAAAAAAAGAAACCTTTCCTCTCTTTATTTCAAGAATTTTTCACTATATGGAGGGAATCACTTTCTTCCCGACAATTTTAATAATTTGTCGGGAAGATACCACCACGGGAATTGTCGGGAAAAAGAATGGCCAACTACCTCCAGTCACCTCTCAAATTCCACCCCACAGGTATCCCCATACGGGAAAGGTTATCCAGAAGTTTGTCCCGGGTGGAGGCGGCATCATCCTCAACCCCATGTTTCCCCTCATACAGGGAATAATTGCCCCTGAGAGATGTCTCGGTCATATTTGGCATTATGACATTTGCTCCGGCAAGTAGTGCCATCTCCCTGCCGTAAGGGTGAAGCACCTGGTGGGCGGTAGTTGCCGCAATATTTATATGTGGCATCAGAATCCTCAGACGGGCCACCATATCTATACTCAGTTCCAGAAGTTCCTCATTTCCAATGTTCCAGAAATCGCCTCGCGGTAGAACTGCAAGTTCCTTGAAATGGGGGGGAAGAGTGTCTGTCAATGAAGGGTCACCACTTCGCCAGGATGAGACAATCTGCCCCAACGGGGTATCCTTATGCGGAATATACGGCCCCATACCAACCATATCAACCTGCAGATCCTTAAGGAATTGCAAATCCTCATCAAGGTTCTTGCGGGTCTGGAACGGAAGCCCAATCATAATACCACTTCCAAGGAGGTACCCCTCAGATTTCAGGTCATGGAGTGCCTGCACACGGGCATCGTATGAATGCATTCTGGCTTCCCGACAAATCTGCGATTTCCTGCAATTCTGTGAATCTCCGCAGGTGTGTGAATCCCTGCAATTCTGTGAATCCCTGCAATTCCGTACCCCGGCGCAATTCTGCAATTCCCTGCAATTGTCGGGAATAACGGTGTTCTCCTTCAGGGATTCCTTACCCGCTCCGGCAGCCCCGTACCCCGGATGCAACTTTTCGTACAACTCCCTGTTGGAGGCCTCAATGCGGAGAAGATACCTGGTTGCCCCTGCCCTCTTCCACTCCCGGTAAACCTCCCTCTCCTGCTCCCCCAGAGAAAGTGTAATGCCGAGGTTGTTCTCCCCTCCTGGCACTGCCGGTGCATCACCTCCCCTCCTATGCGGAACAGCATCCAATGGATTGCCTCCAGGCTGCAGCCGCCTTATGGCATAAATCAACCTTGTAATCCTCTCAATAAAAGCGCTGTCCGTGCGCTCTCCCCCCTGGATTGCAATTGACCCGTACCCTGCATCCAACGCAAACTGCGCCTCCTGCAGCACCTGCCCATCACTCATCTCATACCTCTCCACATTGCAGTTCCCGCACCTTATTCCACAATAAAGGCAGTTCTTGCGGCATATATTGGAAATCTCAATAAGCCCCCTGAAATAAACCTCTGGGCCACGGTGCTTGAGCTTCAGCTCATATGCTATATCACGACGTGATTTTGTACAATCCATTGAATACCTGACACTTATAATTTACAAAATTCTCAAAAATAAATTGATTCAATTTTTAATCTTCTGAAGATGAGCAACTTGTACAAAATTGCGACGTGACTTTAGAAAAAATATTTGTAAGATATGCTATGCTCATCCCATAATTGGAAACTGGGACACCGGCCTTAATGACCCTGCGGACACGGTTGTTCAACTGGCGTCTGGTAACCATGCAGCCCCCGCACTGCAGAGCAAGGGAATAGGTAGAAAGTTCCTCTGCAGAAGGGAGTTCATCCAGTCCGCTAATGAAGGTGAAATCCAACTTGCAGCCACAATGTTTCTCAAGCATAGCAGGAATCTTCACCCTCCCGATATCCTCGCACGAAGTGTGATGGGTACAGGATTCAAGTACCAGCACTTTATCTCCCTCCTTCAGGGAATCAATGGCGGGAGTCCCTTTCAAATAATCCTCAAAAGGGCCCTTTGCCCTGGCCATGAGGATACTGAAACTGGTAAGTGGAATACTGTCGGGAACCATAGTGGCAACTCTCTTGAATACCTGGCTGTCTGTAACAACCATTTTCACAGATTCAGGGCCATTGGAAACAAAATACCCCGGCAACTGCTCAGGTTGGAGCACAGTTGCAACGCCACCCTGGTCCAGAATATCCCTTATAGCCATAACCTGCGGCAGAATCAACCTCCCCGCAGGAGCCTCAGAATCAATAGGGCAAACCAGCACAATATTGTCACCGGGCTCCACCAGCCCCTGCATAATGGTCCTCTCCCCACCCTGAAGCAGCAACCCTTTGGCAATAAACGCCATAAGCATATCAACAGCCTCCCTTTGCTCCTGCTCGTCCATAATGCAGCAGGAGAATTCAACCACATCGCACCCGTACATATTCATAAGATCTGCCGCAACACCACCATCCAGCGGCACAATATCCGACTGATTATGAATCACAACCACCGGAACATCAAACTCCTTGAACCTTGCCAGAAGGTCCTTCTCCTCCTTCCCGAAAACATTCCCCGCAAAAACCAGCAGCGCCAGATCAACCTCCTCCACAAGCTTGAAACTCTTCTCCACCCTCTTGGCACCCAACTCCCCGGTATCGTCAACCCCGGCAGTATCAACAAACTGCACTGTACCAATATCGGGAATCTCCATCCTCTTCTTCACCGGATCCGTTGTAGTTCCGGCTTTATCAGAAACAATTGCAAAATCCTGCCCCAACAGCAGATTAATAAGGGAACTCTTTCCAACATTCCTCTTCCCGAAAATTCCAATATGTTTTACACTCATAATCCAATTTTTATTACAAATATAACTAAAACCGTACGCACTCGGAAATGTTTGTCACAAAAAGAATCCATCCCGGAGCCTTTCCTATGACTGGTAAATTTACCCGATTGCTTTTTCTAAAAACAGCAAAATCCAAAAAAAGAAAAACCTGCCGCAACATTTTCTTTTTCAGAACCATGCACACCTCCTTCCCGACATATATTTGCATCTGTTAGCCCCGCTGGCCCTGGCTGGCGCTGACTGGCTCCGGTTGCTCCTGCCCGCCTCTGCCTCTGCATCTGCCTGCTCCGGCATGCCTCTGTCTGCTCCGGCATGCTCCTGCCTCTGCCTCTGCCGGCTACTGCCTGCCCGGAAAACAAATCCGGACTGGAATGGACCCAACACGAAAGAAATGAACTTCCCCGGCACAAAACCCGGCAGAAACGTGCCCACCAGACACCACTTGGGAACAAAAAAGACCGAAAATGTGCCCAGCCGGCACAAAAAGTCGCTCCCGGGAACAAAACCCGGCAGAAATGTGCCCACCAGACACCACTTGGGAACAAAAAAGACCGAAAATGTGCCCAGCCGGCACAAAAAGTCGCTCCCGGGAACAAAACCCGGCAGAAACGTGCCCACCAGACACCTCTTGGGCACAAAAACAACCGAAAATGGGCCCAACAGAATAAAAGAATGAATATTAACACACTAAATATGTTTTTATGAAAAGGATTTCTTTTACCAAAGAGTTTTTGAGGGACACCTTCTGGTTCATAGGGTTCCTGCTGCTGTTTTATGTAATCTACATCTGCATTGAGTATTGGCCCAATATTGTGGAAGGATTCAACCGTGGTTGGAACAGCCGCTAAAAAACACTAAATTTGCCGCACGAAATTACGGTACAACCGCAAACTCCGCAGAGTTGCACGCCGCAAATGCAGCAAATGCCGCAAACCCCGCAAACACGGCAGACAAAGTAGCAAATGCCGCAGAAGCAACAAAAGCAGCAGACGCAGCAGACGCAGAAGCAACAAAAGCCGCAGAAGCAGTAGCCGCAGAAGCAACAAAAGCAGCAGACGCAGCAGCCACAGAAGCAAATGCCGCAGACGCAACAAAAGCAACTAACGCAATAGACACCGCGGATAGACCGTACAAAAGATTTAAAATGGCAAATTCATTTCAGGAACTGGGCCTTAACAGTTATTTGATTAAGGCAATAAGCGAGATGGGGTTTGAGAAACCAACCCCGGTACAGGAACGGATAATACCCACCCTACTTGCAGAGGAGGGTGACATAGTGTGTCTGGCTCAGACCGGCACAGGAAAGACTGCGGCCTTTGGCCTGCCGTCGCTGGAACGTATAGTTGCCCACAATATGGAGCGCTATACACAAGTGCTGGTGCTCAGCCCCACCCGCGAATTGTGCAAACAGATCTCCCAGGACCTGAAGAATTACTCCAAATACCTCCACGACCTTTGCATCGTGGATGTTTACGGCGGTGCAGGCATAGAGCCACAGATAAAGGCGCTCAAGAAGATTCCACACATTGTGGTTGCCACTCCTGGAAGGCTTCTGGATCTTATCGGGAGGAAAGCAGTTGACCTTACCCGGGTGCACACACTTATCCTGGATGAGGCTGATGAGATGCTGAACATGGGTTTCAAGGAGGAACTGGATGCCATTCTTGAGAGTATTCCGCAGCAGAAGAGGGTATTGCTCTTTTCTGCCACACTCCCATTGGAGGTGGAGAAAATAGCCAAGACTTATATGCAGGATGCCCAGGTGGTTACAGTTGGCGAGAGGAACAGCGGCTCGGATAACGTAAAGCACTATTACTACACCATCCACGAAAAAGACCGCTACCTTGCACTCAAGAGGGTTGTGGATTATTATCCCGACATCTACGGCATCATCTTCTGCCGCACCCGTCGGGAGACCGGAGACATTGCCAGCGCCCTCATCAAAGACGGATACGACGCAGATGCCCTCCACGGAGACCTCTCCCAGATGCAGCGCGAGCAGGTGATGAGACGCTTCAAGGAGAAGAACCTCAAACTTCTGGTTGCCACAGATGTAGCCGCACGAGGCATTGATGTGAACAACCTCACCCATGTAATCAACTACAATCTTCCCGACGAAGTTGAACAGTACACCCACCGCAGCGGCCGTACCGGCCGTGCCGACAAGACCGGAAAATCCATTGTAATAATCAACACCAAGGAACAGAGCAAAATCCGACGCATTGAGAAAATCATAAACAAAACCTTTGCACAGGCAAAACTCCCTACCGGAGAAGAGGTATGCTCAAAACAACTCCTTGCAATGATAGACCAGATAAATGCAGTGGAGGTGCGTGAAGAGGAAATTGCACCATATCTGAGCCTCATAGAGGAGAAATGGAATAATCTTGGCCGCAGGGAAATAATAAAGAAATTCCTCTCAATGGAATTCAACCGCTTCCTGGACTATTACCGCAATGCCCCAGACCTCAACATTGTTGTAGAGAAAAAGAAGAAGAAAGAGACCGGAGCCACCGAATCTGAAGCACCGGATTATGTTCCTCGCCGAGGTGAAAAAGGGTTCAAATGGATAAAACTCTCAATTGGCACCAAGCATAACACCACCACCCGCCACATCATAAGGATGATGACCTCACTGGGAGTAGGCAAAAAAGGTATCGGCAAGATTGAAATCCGCAGGAACGAATCATTTATAAACATAACAGCAAGTGCCGCCAGGTACGTGGTAAACCAGACCAACAACTCGGAATACCGCGGCCGCAGACTCTTTAGCGAGATAGTGGGATAAACCTCCCCAGCAAACTCTGGGATTCAACCAATATTAATTCCTGAAATTCGTTATCCTTATAATCATTAAGGAATATGCCCCAGAGTAGTATTTCAAAGTGCTTTCCAAAATCATTTAAGGACAACGGGACAATATGGGCCCGTTATCCTTACTAACTATTGTTAGAGAGTCTGTGGCAAGGCATTGTAAGGACATCAAAATGCACTCGCCTGCCGCAAAATCACCTGGCACCGGAACACGGAACACCCGCATGCCACAAACCTGGGACCGGGAGCCATATACACAGAGGGAGGGGGTAAGTATTGAAACAAAAAAAAAAGCGGCAATATTGCCGCGTATGTCATATCTAGGTTTCTTATTGACGTCAAAGGTAGTCAATACCTCAAAAATATTGACGTTTTTACGGAATATTTGAAAAATTTGTGAGAATTTTGAAAAAATTTGATTTACCGCAATGTCGTCGGTAG
Source organism: Bacteroidales bacterium (assembly GCA_015060445.1). Classification (GTDB taxonomy): domain Bacteria; phylum Bacteroidota; class Bacteroidia; order Bacteroidales; family UBA932; genus Egerieousia. Next base: position 122,605 of record SUYL01000009.1, on the reverse strand, counting down.
GGATTTCTAATGAAGAAAAGCGGCATCTCTGCCGCTTTTCCTGTAGCCCCAATTGGGATTCAAGGGTGGCAATATACTTGAAGGTTCTGCCGGTACCGGAAATATACTCGGCATGATGCCGCAGGGTATCAGTGCCAACAGTAATATTGAGGCGGTGGAGATTGACAGTATCTCCGGAAACATCCTTTCATACCTGTATCCCGATGCGCAAGTACATGTACAGGGCTTTGAGAAGACTGCCATTGCCAACAACAGTGTTGACCTTGCCATTACCAATGTTCCATTTGTTACAGGCTTGAGAGTTAATGATCCTGTAGATAAGGACCTGTCAAGAAAATTCAAGAATATACATGATTTCTGTATTGCCAAGAATGTGCGCAAACTGCGTGAAGGCGGTTTAGGTATATTCATAACGTCAAACAGTACCTTGGATAAAAGTAAACAATTGCGTGAATGGCTTGTAAGCCGCGAGGGTAATGCCGATGTGATTGGTGCTTTCCGTCTCAACAACCGTACTTTTGAGGGTGCTCCTGTAACCAGCGATATAATAGTTGTGAGAAAAAGAGTTGCCGGCCAGACATCTCCTCATGCAATTGATGTGCTCAGTACATCCACAACCAAAGTGGTTCCTGTTAAGATTGATGAAAAGTTCAACAAGAAGACAGGACAATATGAAAATGTAACACGCGATGTTGCATTGGACTACAATACTTATTTTCAGGCACACCCTGAGTATATGGGTGGAGAGATGGCTATTGCTGCCGAAAAGGGCGACACGTTCCGTCCTACTGCTATAGGTCTGTATCCGGCACAAGATATAAACCAGCAGGAGAGAATGCAGCAGTGGGTATCATCATTCTCCCCTATTGAACAGTCTGCTATATCTGAGCAGGTAGAGACAAAACCTGTATATGAACAGAGTTCTGAGAAGGAGGGTGCGCTGATACTGGATAAGGAGGGACGTCTGTGTATATCCCGTAGAGGAGAAGCGGTTCCGTTGGATGTTAATGACAATAAGATTAAAGGCAAATACACCAAGGCTGAAGCACTCAAAGACTACAACAGAATAAAACAGGCTCTCGCGGATGTTCTGGAATACCAGGCAAACAACAGTTCCGATGAAGGTCTTGCACCTCTGTTGAAAAAACTTAACTCTGCATACGATTCATTTGTGAAGAAGTATGGTCCACTTAACAGAAATGTAACAATTTCATTCCTACGCAACGATGTTGATTATACACCTGTAGCGGCCATTGAGAATTATAGCGAGAGTGAGACCATTGAAGGCAAAAAGAAGGTGGAAACATCAAAGACAGATGTTTTCAAAGGCAGGGTAATAGGTTATGAGCCTGCCCCAGCCCCAACTACTGTTGGAGACGGTATCATTCTGAGTGTACAAAAGAATGGTCATATTGACACCTCTCTCATTGCCCAATGGCTTGATATGTCTCCGGAACAAGTGCTACAGGAGGTAATCTCTTCCAGAATGGGCTTTGTCAATCCGGCCAATGGTTTGTTGGAGGTAAGACATGAGTACTTGTCGGGAAACGTAAGGGAAAAACTCTCATACGCCAGGGCAAACAATGTGGATGGAGTATATGACACGAATATTGAGGAACTTGAAAAGGTTATCCCGATGGATATCCCTGCACACCTGATAGAGTTCTCACTCGGATCTACATGGATTGATCCGAAACTGTACTCAGATTTTGTAAATGAGAAATATGATGTTGAGGTAGAATACAGGAATATCAACGGCGTTTGGGCTGCTGACAGGGATTTATATGCCAATAATGAGAAGAACCGTTCTGCCGGAGTGTATAGTGAGAGTGTGGGTAAAAGAGTTATGGGACATGAACTGTTTGCTGCAGCCATGAACAATACTCCTATAACTGTAAGCAAACAGGTTAAGCACTATGACGGTACAACTGAAACCATTACTGACAAGCAGGCTTCCCAGATGTGTACAGTGAGGATGCAGGAGATAAAAGAGGAGTTCAAGGATTGGGCGCGTGCCAGAATGCAGGCAGATGCAGATCTGGCCGAGAATATGACACGTGTATATAATGACAAGTTCAATGCCATTGTACCGAAAAGTATTGACGATATCTTTACTCCGGAGAGGTTTGAAGGTGCCAATAAAGATATAAGGTTATATCCGCACCAGAAGAAATCGGTAATACGTGCTACAACTGAGCCGCTCATGCTGGCTCATGAGGTGGGTACAGGAAAGACATTCACTCTTATTACTACAGCAATGGAGATGCGTCGCCTGGGAACAGCCAAAAAGCCTATGATTGTAGTGCAGAATGCCACCGTGGGACAATTTGTTTCACAGGCGAAGTTTCTATACCCTAATGCTAAAGTGCTTACTGTAGGGGAAAAGGACCGTACTGCAGAAGGTCGCAAAGAGTTCTATGCAAAAATCAAATACAATGACTGGGATATCATTGTTGTACCTCAATCTGTATTTGAGATGATTCCTGACAATGAAACGAGAATGCGTGATTTTGTACAGGAGAAGATTGACGAGAAGATGTACGCCATTGAAGCGGCCAGAGAAGCCGGTATGGATTCAAGGTTTATCAACCAGTTGGAAAATGAACTCCAGCAATTGGAGGTTGACTTTGCCAGCGGTACTATGAACCGTTCGTCGGGAAAGAAGAACGAGAAGAAGGAAGCCGTTGCGGCACAGAATGCCATGGTAAGGGCTGAGGAACAATTGGCAAGAGCAACCGATGATGTGGAAGATTTTGACGCAATGGGTATAGATGCGTTGCTGGTTGATGAAGCGCACGAATATAAACACCTGGGATTCTCCACTTCCATGAAACGTGGAGTTAAAGGTGTGGACCCTTCATACTCCAAGAAGGCAGCCAGTGTTTATTTGAAGACAAGGGCCGTGCTGGAGAAAAGTGGAGGAAAAAATGTGGTCTTTGCCACAGGAACACCTATATCCAACACTGCGGCAGAGATATGGACATTCATGAAGTATCTGATGCCAAAGGATACCATGGTAGCAAATGATATCTACTATTTTGATGACTTTGTCCGCAACTTCGGTAACATTACCCAGAATCTGGAGTTTGCAACAAATGGCAAGTTCAAAGAAAATACAAGGTTTGCATCGTATGTCAATCTTCCGGAATTGGTACGTCTGTGGGGTAGTGTGAGTGATACGGTCCTTACAAAAGAGGTAAAATATGTGAATGATAAAGTTCCTCAGATGGAGACCGGGAAGGCAATAGACATATTCCTCCCTCAATCCCCTGGGTTGGTAGATATCATGCGTGGGGTAAGAATGGTGTTGGAAGAGTATGATAAGATGAGCGGCAAAGAGAAAAAGGCCAACAGTCATATCCCTCTTACCATGTATGGCATAGCCAAGAGGGCTGCCATAGACCCTAGGCTGGTAGATTCAAATGCTATTGATGAACCGCTCAGCAAAACCAACAGGGCCGTTGAGGAGACTTTGCAGACACTCAAACAGACACAGACCTACAAAGGCACTGTTGCTATCTTCTGTGACAGTTATAGGCGTTTGGAAGAGGATGTATCCGGCAAAAAGAAAGAGACTTTCAACCTGTTCCAGGAGATAAAGCGCAAACTGGTAGCAGCAGGAGTTCCTGCCAACCAGATTGTGATAATGGAAAGCGGAATGAGCGTTGCGAAAAAGGAGAAGGTATTTGCAGATGTGAATGCCGGTAATGTTCGTGTAATCCTTGGATCTACCCAAACACTGGGTACAGGAGTGAATATCCAACAGCGCCTTCATACCCTTATCCACATGGATGCTCCCGACAGGCCTATGGACTACACTCAGCGTAACGGCCGTATCCTCCGTCAGGGTAACCTTCACAAGGAATGGGGCAAGGAGGTGCGTGTATTGAGGTTTGGTGTTGAGGACTCACTGGATGTTACATCATATCAACGGTTGAAGACAAAATCTTCATTTATTGACAGTGTGATGGACAGCAAGCCGCTATTGGCAAACAACCAGGAAAACCGTACTCTGGAAGAGGAAGAAGAAGGGTTGTTCGACAATCCTGTTGCAGTACTCTCCGGCTCCCAGTATGCGCTGCTGAAATCTCAGGCTGAAAGAGAACTGCGCAAATGGCAGAGCAAGTACAAGCAGTGGGAAGCAGATCAGGTGTATGTAAATGCACAACTCAAACGTAATGCAGGGCAATTGGAGAGGAATGCTGCCAATGAAGAGTTATACAAAAAGGTTGTCGCTACAGTTAAGGAGAAGTTTCCTGACGGCATGGCCTCTGTTGTAACAATAGACGGCATAAGATGTACTACTGATGAAGAAAGGATACAGGCATTCAAAGATGTGAACAAGAAGATGAATGACCAGATAGAGACTTTAAGGAATAACCCTTACGGTCAGAGAACAAGTCATTCATACACTCTGGAGTTTGACGGTATGCCTGTTGAGGTCTCTCTGGAACTCAGACGTGACAGCCGTTATAACGAAAAGATAAAAGGAATCCAAGTTTCTGTTCATAGAGATATGACCTACAGCATACCGGAACTCAATCTTGAGGACGTTCCTGTTTCCGGTGCTTATATCAAAGGAGCCGTAGATGATATACTTGAGAATGTCATTACAGGCAAGGATGCGCAGGAAAGAATAGATACCATAGCCCGTGGCACAAAACGCCTTCAGGAGGAAAATAAACTGCTTTCTGCCAGGGATGGTAAACCGTTTGAATTTACCCAGGAACTGAATGATGCACGTGCTAAGGTTGAGGAATACACCACTCTTATGAAAAAGGAGTTGGAAGAGAAGGAAGCCAAATACGCTGAAATGGGAACGGGTGCCACTGTTGATGTACAGGATATTGTACAGGATGATGATCCATCCGCCCAGACATTTATTGACATGGTGGAATCTACCCCAGAGTTGTCTTATAGCGAACAGATGGCATACGATGCTGTCCGTGAAGCGCTAAGCAATGCCAATATTCCAGTTGTAATGGCTACTGATGAAATGGTGGAGAAGGTACTCGGTGCCAAAGAGAGCGGCGACGAGAATACCAGTTTTCAAATTGTAACGGATGCAGACCTTATCAATAAATTGGATAGTGAGCCTACTATGAAAGTATTCAGGGCTATGCAGTTGATAGATGGTAAACTCTTTCCTCCTACGTCTGCCAAAGTAAACGGAGAACTTAGACAACCTATTGAATTGGGAGTATGGGAGCAGGCTGAGGAGAACCCGGAGTTGGCAGATGATAAAGGATTCTTCAAACTGGATAAGGGTAACAAGAAATCGCTTAAAGCCAGGTATAACCCTTACATCCATACTTCCACAACACCACTCAATGACCAGTTCTCTGAAGCACAGAGCAGGCCAAATCTTGTTACTGTTGAAGTAGAAATACCGGTTAGCGAACTTACAAGCGGATATAAGGCAGATAAGGCAAAAGACCCTGTCGGCAGGATTGAGTGGAAGGCTGGAGTTATCCAAAGCAAGATATCCGGCAAAAGAGAAGTAATACTATCCCGTTGGGATAAACCGGTCCGTATTGTTCCCGACAGTGAGGTTGCAGAGAAGATTATTGAGATGTTTGACGGAAGAGATATCACCATGCCGTCAAATGTAGTTACTCCTTCATTGAGAAAAGAACTGGAAAAACGGGGAATCAACTTTGTTGAGACCGACAATAAGGGGAAACCTGCTCGCTTCAGTATTGATTCAGATGCAGACAACTCTGCTGAGAGAACTGCAATCATTGAGAATGCTAAGGCTGCCGGGACTTATCTCAAGGCTCCAAACGGACAGGATACAAACTTGACACCCGAACAATGGGTAACTGTACGTACTCAGGCATTCAAGGAGTGGTTCGGAGACTGGGAACTTCAATATTTAGAAACACCCATTTTAGAGAGCAAAGGTTCCTTTAAAAACCTTAAAGAAGCAGAACAATGGGCAAAACAAAATTTACAAGGAAAAGCGTTTGTAAACAAGTTTACTGACGAACTTATTTCAATAAGTGGCAAATCTATAACAGAGATGCTAAATCCGAATACAACTAAAAAAATTGGCGAGAGGATTCATATCGCTGCTCTAATGAGTGTTCCGGAATTTATTGAAACAGGAATCCCAGCAGAGCAGCATAGAGACACTCACGGACGAGATTTTAATGTTATACGATTGTATAATGCCATCTTTATTGATGATAATATGTATCGTGTAAAATCTACGATAAAGAAATTTAAAGAAGGCGATAGATACTATACATACGAGTTGCAAGAAATGGAACTGATAGAGGATACACAGTTAACTGCGGTTGGCTTGAACGGCAATCCCGTTCTCAACTCTATCAATTCCATTTCAGGAGCAAATTTACTAAATGGCGTAAAAAAAACAAATAGTAATGAAGAAATCTTAAGTACTTCTAAAGTTGTAGATAAAAACGGAGAACCTTTGGTTGTTTACCATGGCTCTGTATCTGAAACTATTGATATATTTGATAAAAATAAAATAAGAGCAAACGAGACAGACGCTTATTATAATGGATTTTGGTTTAGTACAAGCCCAGATACATCGCCAGCATGGAGAAGTGCTAACAAAGTCTATCCAGTATTTTTAAATATAAGAAATCTAATAACAAGAGAAGATGCTCATAAGATCGCCAGACAGTATTTTAAGACAGATGAATTTGCCGAATCTCTTCGTAGAAATGATATTAGAAGCGCGACCGATGCTGTCAGAGATAAACTACAGGCCAAGGGGTATGACGGAGTGGCAGATTTCATTCATCCAGAAGTAAATATTAGTGAGTTTGAGGAGACTGGGCAAACTGTATTTAAAACATCAGGTGGCACTAAATATTTAATAGCACAAGAATCGGATGGCGTTAATGTGTATGAATATGATTATTATAGCAATGATCATAAAGGTGAGTTTAATACTTCTGTGAACAATATTGATGAGTTTTTTGATGATGCTTACTTTTTTGGAGATGAAACATTTGTAGTATTTGAACCCAACCAAATCAAATCAGCCACTGACAACGTTACATTCTCTCCAGAAAGTAATGATATCCGCTTCAGTATTGATTCGGTTAAGAAATCCAGAGTAGGCACCGTCAGGGGCTGGACCAAGGACGGAGTTGTGTATCTTACCAAGGATGGTCTTAACCCTGAGACACCTATCCATGAGTACACCCATATCTGGGCCGACGCTGTACGCAAATACAATCCACAGTTGTGGGATAATGTAAAATTCCTAATGAAGCGTCTTCCTCAATGGCAGCAGGTAATGTCTGATGTGAACTATCAGGATATCGCCGGCAATGAGGATTCTGTTGCCAGCGAGGTTCTTGCACGCTATAGCGGCAAGCGTGGTGCCAAACGTCTGGAGGAAGATGCCAAAGAATATGGCAATACTACCGGCCGCAAGGGGTATGCAGCACAACTGCTGCAACGGGCAAAGAAAGTTTTGGAGGATTTCTGGAACTGGGTTAATGTGAATCTGTTCAATATATCCGGATTCTCTTCTGCAGAAGAGGTTGCAGACAGAGTGCTCTATGATCTTGTTTCGGGGACCAGCCTGTCGGGACCAACAGCGATAACTGAAGATATTCTCAAACAGAATACTGTTGAGGGGTTATTGGGCAGTGAAGCATATTCTGCAATGATGGATGATGTGTTTGCCGGTGTTGATATAATTGGCCAGGCTAACATGGTAAAAGCCGGAGACAGGATGTCTGCACTGAAAAAATACATATCCGAGGTATGCAGTAATGTGGCAAACCGTCAGGAAGAAGCCCTGCAGATAGCAGCATCTGTGCGTGCGGCATTCAGCAATATGGGTATGACTGTAAATGTTCCGGATACTACCTTGCTTGAGAAGATGTGGCAGGAGACAAACAGCCAGCCACGCCAGACACTCAAGGAAAGCCTTACATACGAGAATGAAAGCCGGAAGGTGCAGTTCTCAATTGAAAGCGACATGGGACCTACAACCAACGACATTAAAATGAGTTGGTGGGATGAGTGGAAGGAACACTGGGTGGACCGCATGCATTCTGTTGCCATACTGAAGAAAATTATAACTACCCGTCATGGAACCATAAGTGCAGAGACTGACCCTTACATGAGCGAGAACCTTGCATCTGCACGCAGTATGCATGAGATTGACAAGTTCAAAAAGGATATATACGAGCCTTTGTTGCAAAAGGTAGTTGATATTCAGCAACTGTTTGTCAAACTCAAACTATGCAATCCGAAGTTGGCATACAAGGCTGTCAATGACTATCTGTATGCTATGCATGCACCTGAGCGTAACAAGCATATATGCGTTGAGGAAGTGGTGGACAAGATGATGAAGAAACTCTCAAAAGAGGAACTGAAGTTCTTCAAGTCGTCAAATCAGAGGGGTGCGCTTATCTCTCTGGTTGGCCGTATGTATAATGAGCGCCGCGATCCGAACACTCCATTCACTTCTGATACTTTTGCAAACAATATCATCAAGGGTGCAGCCAAAACCAAGGAAGAAAACGAACTGCTCAATGAGTTCCGCAAGAAATTCACAGAGTTGACAAAAACTGCACGCACAGATATTGACAAGACCTTCAAGTCAAAACGCGGCACCAACCGTTCCGGCATGAGTGACCAGGAGGCAAAGGAGATTCTTGCCAAATACGTTACTCCTGAGACTAAACCTCTTCTGGAGCAGTTGTCTGCCATAGTCCGCAGATCCAACAACTTTACTCTGGATACATGGCTTAAATATAGCCTTATTGATAAGGATACATACGACTCTTACAAGGATATGTACAAGAACTACATCCCTCTGCGCAGTTGGGCAGAAAAGGAGGATGTTGACTATGATTCTTTGGGTAAGACTGCATTTAACCATGCATCAGAGATAATCAACCTAAATCGTAAGGCATACGGACGTTCATCTCGCGCTGATGACCCTATCGCCTATATAGGTTCCCTAGCCCAGTCTGCCGTAGTAGTAGGCAACAAGAATATGGTACACTTGAATGCCTTCCGCCTGATACAGCAGAATAAGGAGATCCTTGAAGATGTGGCTATACTTCCACAGATATATTATGTTGAGGTAGAGGGGTCCGATGAAGTTATGGCCTTTGATGTAAAGCCACCACAGGAATACTTTGACAAGGGGCTGGTTACAACCAAGACCAACAAGTCGTACCGTTGGCACAAGACAAATGCGGAGTATGAAGCACACACCGTACCTGTAATGATTGACGGGGCACGTTACATGATTGTATTCAAAGGTAACATTGGTGTCAAGATTGCTTCTGCCCTCAATAATACCAACGTCAACCATTGGGCTGCAGCAGATGCTTTGAGACCACTTACAAGGTGGCTCAGTGCGGTACGTACCAGTTATTCCCCAGCATTTGTATTTGTTAACTTCGTCAGGGACTTCCTGTTCGGTAATATAGCATACGCTATAGAAGGCGGTAATATTGCTGCTTTGAACAGAAATCTGATGCATGCTTTCAAGGCTATCCATAAGGCGGAGACAAACAGTGCCGGTACTTCAAAGGTGGACAGGTTGTATGAAGAGTTCAGGCGCGAAGGCGGCCAGACTGGATTCATACACATGAGAAAACTTGAGCAGATAAAGAAGGAGAATGAAGTGATGCGCCGGAAGATGGCCGGCCAGAGAAACGCTTCCGATATTATCTGGCGTAACTTCCTTATGAAGTTGGGTAAAGGATCCATGGAGTATTTGTCTGTGATGAGTGAGAACGCCATGCGCTTTGCCGTTTATATGGCCGAGAGGGAGAAGGGCACATCCGCTAAAGATGCGGCATATAAGGCTCATGAGATAACTGTAAACTTCAACCGTAAGGGTACGTATTCCGGCAATATGAATGCTTTCTATTCATTCTTCAATGCATCTGTCCAGGGTACATACAGATTATGGCAATTGGGTAAGACATACCCTAAGAGGACAGCCATGGCAATAGGTTCGCTGGCGTTGGCAAAACTGACTGCTGCAATGATTGCCTCACTGGTTGGAGGAGATGACTACGACGAGTTGTCTGATTATGTAAAATTCTCAAACATGATAATACCTGTCGGGGAAGATGAACAGGGTAAAACAGTGTTCTTTACCATTCCAATGCCGCAAGGTATGAGGGCGTTTACCAACCTGGCAGACGTAACAGTAGATGTGATTCGTGGCAACAAGAGCGTGTGGGATGCAATCAGCACCTTTACCCTCAATGCTGCAGGAGAGTTTATTCCACTGTCCGTAGATGCCATTGACCTTACAGGCCGTCAATCCGGACAGTCTATTGTGGCACCATTTGTCCCAACCGCAATACAGCCGTTCTTTGATGTATGGAGCAACAGGGATTTTAAAGGGGATCCTATCTATAAAGAGGACTTCACAAAAGGCACTGAGGATTATACACCACAATACAAGAAGGTGTATGCCAATGCCAACCCTATCCTTGTAGGTACCTCAAAATGGCTAAACAATATTGCCGGCGGTTCAGACGAGATGTCGTCTGCGATAAAGTTTGACCGGGAAAGTGGAGAGGTATCCAGAAGATGGTACGGTTATGCCATGGATTGGAACCCGGCATCTGCAGAGCACATCATAAACGGGTATCTGGGCGGCATGTCAACATTTGCATCAAATATCATGAAGACGCTTCATGCGGCCATTGATGAAGATGTGGATCTGGAGTTGTATAATCTCCCTATTGCCGGACGTTTTGTACGCCAGGCATACTATAAGGAGGGCTATAATACATGGTATGAAGTATCCGATATGGTAAAGGATATACAGGCCATGGAGAGGGCGCTCTACAGGGAAAAGGACTGGGACGGATACCGGGCATTCAAACAGAACAGTTATAACACCGAACTGGTTGTGAGGTTCAATAATTATAATGACAGGGTAAAACAACTGCAAGAGGTAATTAAAAGTGGCAACCTTAGCACCCAGGAAGTAAGGAAGTACAGGAAAGAAGTGGATGAACTTATTGCAAAGGCTTCCAAAGAGTTTGAACTAATAATGGAACGATATGAAGAGAATTAAGGACATGAATGTCGTCCCCATGGGAATAAGGAGTGGGAGACCTGCTGTAACAACCAGCAGGTCCTTTCCCCGTTCCGACGGCGCGTTTGAGTTGCTGGAACATGCTGCACAATGTCATGAATCGCTGTACAAGTTACGTCGTAATGTACGCAGGGCAAGACGGTATTACCGTGGTGACCAGTGGAGTGATATAGTTGTTGTCAACGGCAAATCCATGACAGAAGCGGAATACATACAGAGCCAGGGTAAACCGGCACTCAAGCAGAATCTCATACGTCCGCCACTAAGAAATATCCTGGGGCAGTTCCGCAAGGCTCCTTACAAGTCTGTTGTTGTATCTGTGAATAGAGACGATCAGGCAGCATCCGAAATGATGTCGGTAGCGTTGGAATCAACCAATGAAATGAACCATGGTAAGGAAAGGGATGTGCGTAAATTGGAGGAGTTTCTCGTTGAAGGTACTGCCATATATCATACTTCATACACATACAACCGGAAAAGAAAGAAGTCAATACCTACATTTAAGGGAATAGAGTTGGAGCGGTTCTTCCAGACACCGTCTGCCAACGATATATGTGGGGAAGATGTTGACTTTATCGGTCATATTGTGGATTGCAGGATAGAGGAGGTAATAGAATCGTACGCCAAGACTAAAAGTGAGGAAAAAGAACTGGAAGATATATTTGCAACTGCCGCCAGAAGGGATTATTGGGGAGAGCAAGTAAAAGGCAAGTCTGCTGACAGTATCGTTTCCTTCCTTACCCCTGCCAATCCTACACTGTGCAGGATCTTTCACATTTGGAGACTGGAAGGCAGTTGGAAATTGTATGTACATGACAGTCTGGACGGCAGTTATGAGATATACGATATGTCCGAACTGAAAACCATTAAAGCAGAGAATGCAGAGCGTATGGCAATGGCAGCATCGCAGGGTGTTGAGGTTCCTCTGATAAGTGTAGAGAAAAAGTATGTAAGGGAGTGGATGTGTTACCATGTTACAGCCAATGGACACTGCCTGTTCAAAAGCAGTAATCCGTATGCTCACAATAGCCACCCTTACATAGTGAAGTTTTATCCTATGCTCAACAATGAGGTTTGGAGCCTTGTTGATGATATGATTGACCAGCAGAGGATGATAAACAGGATGGTTATCCTTCAGGATTTCATCATATCAGCATCGGCAAAAGGTGTACTATTGGTACCGGAAGACTGCATTACAGACGACTTTACTCTGGAGGATATAGCAGAGGAGTGGACCAAATACAACAGCGTCATCAAAATCAAACTCAAACCTGGAATGAAGCCACCAGAGCAGATTGCCGCCAAAGCAATGCCTGTAGGGATCAATGACATGATTAACCTTCAGATGAAACTTCTGAGTGACATAGGAGGAGTGCATGATGCTATGCAGGGAAAGACTGCAGCCAGCAACACTCCGGCCGGGTTGTACCAGCAGGAGGCTATGAACGCACAGATGAACATCATAGACTACCTGGAGAGTTATGCTTCATTCCTGCAGGAAAGGGACTATAAAATACTGCAGTTGATAAAACAGTACTATACCGAGAAACAGTATATAGCCCTTACCGGAAAGGCATACAGCAAGGAAGCACATCAGTGGGATCCTGAAAAGATACGCAATATAGAATTTGAAAATAGGATATCCAGAAGTACCGATACGGCAACCATGCGCCTGTACATGGATGACACACTGAAATTCCTATTGGAAAGGAATCTTATTGGAGTGGAGATGTTCCTGGAGCATTCCTCACTGCCATTTGCAGACAAACTGCTGCAAACCATACAAAGGCAGAGGGAACAGTTGTCTCAAGGTCAGATTCCCGACGATGCTTCAATGCAGGCCTTGCAGCAAGGCATACAGCAGAATATCCCGGCATCAACACCGGAAGGACTGCAGAACGCCCGCAATTTGTACAACTTAGCAAGAGGAGGTTACAATGCAGCATAATAGCCCACATATCATATTGACAAGCCGCCCGATGATTTGGCGGCTGTCCTTCAAGTATGAGGACATATACAATATTGCCAGTGTTGAAACTGGATACGCAGACCAAAGGAATAATGAACCTGACGGAACAGAAGCGGTATTGATGGATGATGACAAGCCTATTTTCAATTATTACCTGTCTCTTGCAATATCAGACCTCACAGGGCTGCTGGCCCGAAGGCTTGACCCCAAATTCATAATGAAAGATGAAAACGGGGAAGAGATTACCAATAGTGGAATTGTTGAGGATAGCCAGAGTGTTACATATTATCTGGTAATGGATGAGAATCATGAATCGCATCTATGCTCTTCTCTGTACAGATACTGTACAGATTTTCTGGTCCAGCGTGTGCTGGAGCAGTGGAACAAGGTGCAGGGGTTATCGGACAATCCCAGAAAGGAAATCATCAAAGTGCTGGAGTTCCGTCGCAAGCCGGTGCGCAGGAAGATACGTAATTTCCTGTAATAGGGTAAAATAACCAAAACGACAGAATAATAACAACTTCATTTGTATAAAACTTATAGCCATGAAAAGTATAGCAGCAGGAGAGATAACCTTCCAATACGACATGTCAGACGCATTCAATAATGTGTCTCAGAAAACATCCTACAAGGCAAGACTTGTATCTGATGATTCAAAGATTAATGATGATTTGAGTATGTTGGATGACGACAAGAGCGCATTTGAAGCAAATCTTAGTATGATAATGGCTGATATCTATGAAAGATTGGTAAAACTAACATCCAGCGTTGATAAAGCATACTCTATCTCCGACATGGTTGTCACTATCAAAATACAAAACAACGCATCATACAACCCCAATGTTGTGGATGTTGTGGATGCAAGTATCTATAAATGCCTAGAGACTGGATCCATGAAAGAATGGTACTCAGTATGCGGCAAAACCGATTTTGAAGCAGAATACGCCATAAAGTACAACGATGCGTTGAAGCAGTTATCCAACAGGATATTCCAACTGAAAAAGAAAACCATCAAAAATATGCTTGGTGATATTCAACAGAATTAATTTTATATTCTCCTTTTTTAATACGAACAATATGTAGATTGTCCGCAAACGGTCCCTTCCGGGGCCGTTTGTTATTAGAAACTGGCCACACCTTTGGAAACCATCCTGTTCTTGCGGCTCTCCTGCACTGTCCTGGTAACAGGTATGAGTTTGGGAATGGATATGGTTGAGAAATCATAACATATATGACATCCTACAGCGGAAGTATCCTGAATATCATCCCTCTTTCCGCGCATGGCTTCTATCTGCCCCTTATCATTGATCTCAAGATACTCTGCTTCAACATAAGCATCCATACTATGCTCAATATACCCGCCATCGCGCACTTTCTCGTAATAAGTATCATAGGCCAGATATTTGGTATGCTTATTCATATTCCACCCAACTTTTTTGGTTGGTGGACCTCCGGCAGTATCAGGAGGAGCCTTGCGATAATATAGATTAGTATAGCCGGATTCTTCAAGTTTATTGAGTACAGTATATGTGTGTTCTCCCGAAGATACCCAGTTTTCCGAGGTCTTCTTGTCGCGGCTATCAATTGTATTGCTCTCTATAGCCAGCAGTGCATTACCGTAGAACTTAGCAATCTGCAGGGCCTTCCATGCAAGTATATCATGGTCTATATGCCCAACCCATACTGCAGCCCTCTCTACCGCACCGCCTTCCGACATGAGGGCCATACGGTCGAGTACGGTAATGACAGAATTGTCGGACTTGTAGTGTAACCCTCCCACATCTACAATAACCACAAAGCGATTGGTAACACGCTCCACTGCCGGATCTATAAAGTCGTCAGGCATTATCCATATCTTCAGGTTATCGGCCAATGATGAATCCTCTATCAGATGCAAGTTTCTTAAAGCCTTCTCCCCTATCATTGAATCCCCCTTGATATCCCCAATGAAAGCCGGCTCCCTTACACTTGAACGCAGCCTGTTCAGCATAACATCTGTAAAGTACTTCCCGGCAGAAGACTGGAAAGCCTCCATGTCTGTTGTAGGGAACTCCGACTTCATTTGGAAATCGGAATATTTTTTGGCCCTCTTATAGTTTTTATACCAGTTAATACCCTCAAGTGTAGCACCCTGATTCCACTGCCACCAGTCGTATGCAGTCATTGTGGCTATGAATTTCTCATAGTCCTTGATAGGTTTGCGGTACATCTTGATCTGCCACCATGCTACAAAGATAGGGCGCAGGCCATCCAGATTATTTTCCTTATTGTTCAGTGCTTCCAGATAATTTTCATGGAAAAATCCTCCCACACCCTTTGCTGTTGACTCCAGACATATGAATGTACCAGGAGTTTCCGGGACACATGAATATACGGACTGGGCCAAATCGTCCGGACTTCTCTCCTTCGTTTTTTTCCACACTCCTACCTCTGACATGTGCACCATGGAGACATCATCCGAACGTATGGCATCTGGATTTTCCGCTGAGAATATTCCAATGCGGCAACCTCTCTCCTCAATGATCCTTACATCCTTCAAACCCTCCCAGGATTTGATATTGAGTTTTGGATGATATGCAGGAAGGTGCTTGACCGCCCTGTTGTACATTCCACGAATATTGGTTGACTGCTGTTTGATTTTGGCGATGATAGCAGAATGCCAGTTGAGGTAGTGTCGCGTCTGTAGCCATAACATATACATCTCCGTAGCAGTTGAGCCACCCCACTGCCTCGCCTTTACAATAATCACTCGTATAGGAACCCCTTCCAGTCTTTGTCTCTCATACTCATGTATAAGGATTCTCTGCCCTGCGTTGAGAATAAAGGGTATTTGGCTTTTTGATTCTTTGTCCTGGATTGTCAGACACATGACTGCATAGAACTCAAAGTCATGGTCAAAACGTATATCGTTGAATTTTTCCTTTATCTCATCCCTGATCTTATCTGTATTCTCCAGTTCCAGCGCGGCCGATATCTTGGAAAGATTACCCTTGTACCTATTGACAATATAGATAAAAGGATCTGCAAACATACTTTCAGGTATCCAGTATTTGACGCCATCAAGAGTAATCTGGCGTCTTTCTACTGTACCTCCTTGCGGATCTCCTATTACAGGATCGTATTCACGGAAGTAATCAAGTTCCCTCCGCTTGTTTTCCGCAATGATACTATCTGCCTTGTTTGCTGTACTCCGCATTTACTTCCTCAATCAGTGCAATAAGTTTATGATATTTCAGAATCTTCTGATTCACAGTCTCTATTTTCTCTCTCAAAACATCTGACAACTCATTGCCGGATTCCTCCTCTACCTGTACCCACATCTTTTTGACGCCTTCGTAATGGCGTACTAGTTCCCTAAGGTTTGTGAGTATCTCGCGGTTGTTGGTGTAAAAGAATGTCCTGTAAGCCGGGTTGCATCCCTTGGTGTACAGTATATGTCTTATCCTATCATTGGTAATGGAAAACCGTGAAGATACACTATCATACGCAATTCTCTTTGCCTGCTTCTCATCAACGCCCTCTCTAAGACGATTATTGTAGATAATGTAGTACATATCCCGGATTTCCTGATTCTTGTAATTGTCTGCACTATAAACCATAAGCAAAGAGATTTGGCGTTAACAGTACAAAAGTAAGAAGATTTTTGCAGATAGGGTAAAATAACCATACGCAATTGTCCTGTTTAGTCAAATTAGCAACAAATTTAAAACATTTCGTATGGCACAAGAGACTAAACCGGGTTACAGAGACAGACTTAGGGGCAAATACCCTGACATGGCTGCTGAAACCGACGAAGACTTCGCTATGATGAGCGAGAAGTATCTGGATGATACCGAAGCAGAACTGGGCAGATACCGGGAATCCGAGAAAGCAGTATCTGACCTGATAGAATCAGATCCACAATTCAAAGCCGTAGTTACTGACATGCTGGCTAACGGGGCATCGTTTGTCATTGCAGTTGCGCGCAATATTGACCCTGAAGACCTGCAGAGGGTTGAGGGAGATGCAGACTACCAGCAATGGCAGCAGGCACGCAATGAGCGTCTGGAGCGCGCCGCAAAAGCCGCACAGCAGCAGAAGGAGATTGCGCAGAATGAGATTGAGAGTTCCAAACTCTTTGACGACTTCTGCTCGGAGAAAGGTATTACCGATGCCGAGAAAGACACATTCCTGGAAGTAATCAACGACGCGCTGTTCGGTCTTCTGTACAAAAAGATTGACAAGAAATTTCTGGAGATGTGCTTCAAAGGGTCACAGTTTGACAAGGCCGTGGCTGATGCAATGGCAACAGGAGAGATCAACGGCCGCAATACGGCCATTGAAGCCCACAAGGCAAAGAAAAGCAGCCAGGAAAATGGAGACGGCATCCCAACAGTAGGCAATGGAAATGCGACCATGGAAAAGCCGAAACAGCGTAGAGTAAACCCATTCTTCTCTGGGATACGCGAAAAACAAGAATTCTAACCAATTAATACCAATTACAAGATGAAAAACAGAATGAAACTTATTCTACGTGCATTCGGTGCACTGTATGTGTTCGCGTTGGTACTTGCCTTGACAGGTGTTGTTCCTCAGGACACATTTCTTGCCGACCTGGTTAATCTGCTGGCACCTACGGGCGGCGTCATTACTGCTTTTGCAGCAGGTGTTGTAGGACCCGGAGAGGCTGTTGAGGGGCCGCTCGAAGTCGGGGATGGAGAACAGGAATACATTGAAGAAGATCTCGACACTACCATTGTTAAGATACGACCTTCCGAAGTTCCTCTTGATACCTTGACCAGAAATATAAAGAATACTGATACGGTCAAGTCATTTGAGTGCGGTGGCTGGGAGCAGGGTACCAGAGATGTTCTGGACAGCATAACCGCTGAGGTTACACCTGGCGAGGATGCAGAGATCACTGTTGCGAAAAAAGACATGTGGCTGCCAGGAGACACTATTTATGTTAATGGCGTCTCAGGAAAAGATGGCGGTCCGTTGGGATTGTTCATCACATCCAAAGGCCTTGGCGGTAAACTTAATGTAAAAGCCGTAAACAGTGAGGACGGCAATGTGCCTGCTCTTCCTGCTGAGACTGTCCTGTTGAGAATGGGCACAGGTCATGCTGAGAAAGATGCACAGACCATCCCTTACAACATCACTCCTACTCCACGCAGGAACTACTGCCAGATTCACATGGCGCAGGTTGAGGAGACTGTAATCCATGGCTTGCAGAGGAAAAAGGTTGCAATGGACTTCTCTACTACAAAAGAGCAGACCATCTGGGACATGAAACGCTCAATGGAGTTTACCAACATCTTTGGAATTAAAGGCATTACCAAAAATGAAAAGGGAGAGATTGTTCACCTTTCAGAGGGTACATGGCACCAGATTCCTAATACATTCACATACAGCAAGGCCAAAGATTTCAACAATGCTGCATATGTAGCAATGACACGTGCGATCTTTGACGGCAACAACGGAAGTGAGACAAGGTTCCTGTTTGCCGGTCCTGGATACCTTGAGAGACTTGCATACGTAGATGCATACTCAAAACAGGTGAATGCAAAAACTGTGGATGTAGTACACGGAGTAAAGGTACGCCGTATTGTTACCGACTTTGGTGAACTTCTTATCAGACCAATGTCTGGACTATTCCTAGGCGACATGTCTGACAATGCTATGGTTCTTGACTTGAACTATGTGAAGAAGTACATCTTTGAGCCTCTGCATACCACAGTTCTCAATCTTGATGAGACAGGCCAAAGACGTGTAAATGCAGTACGTCTGCTTGAGAACTACGCTCTCTACCTTGAGAATCTTCCAACCCATCACAAGATTGTTGCGATTGACTAATTCTCTCTGCTACATAAATAACTAGTGATTAACTACGGGCGCGGCTTTATGCCGTGCCCATTTAAAAAGGGATAAAGATGAAAACGATCAAAACATACATAGCCATAGGCAACAGCGCAAAACTGAACCTGGAGATTAAAGTTAAAGGCCAATACCGTCGCATTGAGTTTTCCAATGGCGGACTGGCAATGAACGGCAACGGTAAATACCAGACATCAGACGAGGATATCCAGAAAGCATTGGAGAGTTCCAAGATGTTTGGAGTAATGTTTAAACTCAAAGCAACCAAAAACATTGCAGAACCGGCCAAAACAACACAGCAGCAGAATGTATCGGAGCCTAAGTTATCTGGTGATCAGAACCCGAAAGAGGGTGGCAATGACAATGCAATGACATTTGCATCGTTCAACGAGTTAAGGGATTACCTTATGAGTGAGCATAACTGTAAAGGCTCTGAAGTAAAAACCCTCAATGATGCCTTGAATACCGCTGAGAAACTGGGTATCAAAGCCGTAATTGAGTAATTGATGCAGTAATATGGAAAGGCTGGAACTGGTTAATAGAGTACGCAGGAAAATTGACGAGGTAAGTGCCCAAGACACTCCCTTGCAAACTGTAACCATAGCAGACGAAAATGCCGTGGATACAATAATTGATTCCCTATTGGATGAGAGTGCGAGGGAAATCCTCCTAAAAGCACCTGTCCAACGTCTGACTGTAACCAGTTCCTCCCCTTCCATTGTAAGGAATGACAATGATACAACCACAGGATACATACAGGTACCGGCAGATTTTCTCCGGCTTGTATCTTTCAGGATGGGAGACTGGCACCGCAGCGTAACAGAACCTGCCATAAAAGGTGACGCCCTGTCAATGCGCCAACACAACAAGTATATAAGGGGTGGAGTAGCAAAGCCTGTGGGTGTATTATCCCGTAATGAAAAAGGGATAATACTTGAGTATTATTCCACAAAGCAGGCGGAACATACGCTTGCAGAATTTCTGTATATAAAGGAAGATGTTGCGGAAAATATCGCAGACGGCCAGATGATTGATGCCCTTACATGGATATGCGCAGGAAAAGTGCTCTCTGTGCTGGGAAATTTTCAAATGGCCCAGAATGCTTACGATAATGCACAAAGTCTGATGATCTGATGATTACTGCAAATCAATGGTACAATATAGCACAAACTGCACAAGTAGGAACAAAGAGCGGCATACGTATTGACTTTGGTATCAAATATGCCCTCTTTAAAGTATCTGTGGACTACGGTAATGCTGTTATTGCCGCCGTAGAGAGCAATATTACTGCAGAAGAAACCAGACTGAGTGTAAGAATACGCTATAATAATAGTGCATGGTTTGTAGATGTGCGTTTTTCTGTTTCCCAGGAAACCACACTTTCTGCTGCAACGTACGACAACACCGGATGGGAGGCTGTAAGTCCCAATACATCTGTTGCAGGTAATACTATCTGTATTATCAACGATCTCACATCTCTTATACGTCCGTCGGGAGGAGGAGAATCACTATTTGAATTGATGAATGTAGGCACTGCTGAAGTACCAAGATTTGCAGTTGTGCCAAAGAAGTATAACGGCGTTGAGGTTGGTATCATATCCAACACTTTTATCTCAATGGCCGGATTTGAAGAGCCGGATGATGACACACCTGTTGCATCATCTTCGCTAGGCGATCTGCTGGACGTACAGATAACCGACCCCAAGAGCAAGGATGTCCTTACTTATGATGAAGACCTGAGAAAATGGGTCAATGGTCCTGGAGGTTTGGATGAAACCGCCCTGGGAAACTATCTTACCACAAACAAGTACATAACACAAGATGCACTCACAGGGGCTTTGAATGGTTATGTTACAAACGAAATATACAACACCGCAATCACAGCCTTAAATCTAAGGCTGACCGAACTGGAAACAGCATTCAAGGAGTGGTTTTACTACGATGATGTCAACAAGGCAATACGCACTAAACTCAGCCTTATAGTTGATGGCACCCTCTCGATGGGCGAACTGGGTTCAGGTGGTGGCACAGAAGTAGCCAGCGGCAAACTTGCAGATCTGCTGGATGTGCAGATAACAGACCCTGCTAGTGGCCAAATATTATTGTACAATGAAGAAAAAGGCCTATGGGTAAATGGATCCGCAGGATTGAACGAAGAGCAGTTGGAAGCATATCTGAAAGGAAAAGACTATGCAACAAATTCCGCTTTATCGTCACTGCAGACATCCGTTAATACACTCCGTACAGACTTCGACAATCTCAATACTTTGCTCAATGGTAATGTAGGTGGTATAATAGACACTTGGAACGAGGTAGTATCATTCCTGGATGGTTACAGCCAAAGTGATGATTTGGCAACCATTCTAAGTGGTATGAACTCAGATATAGCCAATAGGGTGCTTATTGAGGACTTTGAAAAATTAGAGAGTAGTGTTACCGAGATTGCAGGTTATTTTACTAATGGAAGTGCTAATAATGCACTTAAACTTGGAGGACAGTTACCTTCTTACTATGCAACTGCGGATGCTTTGAATGGTGTAAAAAATGACCTTACATCTATTAGCAATCGTGTAAAGACTTTTGAGGATATTATTGGCATTGATTCCAATGGCGATGTCTATATCAAAGGTACCCGCAATTTCTATACTGAAGGAGGAACTATATCCATGTTTGGTTTGGGCGAGGGAGATAGTGGCGAGGTAGCGAGTGTATCCATTAAGTTTGAGGGTAGTGATGTTTTGTACAATCCTATAAATGGGGTTATTACCTTGCCTGCCTATCCGAGCGGAGGTGGTGTTGCTGATTCTGTTGATTGGGCGAATGTCGCTAACAAACCTACAACACTTGGTGGTTATGGTATTACTGATGCTGTGTATGGTTCTTCTGGAGATGGTTTTGCCTTTCTTTCTTTAGCGAATGGTAATATTGTGCATTATGGAGATGATGGAAATTGGAGGTTAACTAATAAACCATGGAATCTTGAATATGTAATATTACATCATCTTAACTATTCTGATTACGCTCTTCCTTTGAGTGGTGGAGAATTGCAAGGGACTACTGATACTCCCTTATATCTTAATGGTACCGATGGCTCATATATTGGTTTCCGTAATTCCGCTAAAAGTATTTTGGGATACTTTGGTTTTGATA
The DNA here is from genome assembly GCA_015060445.1 of Bacteroidales bacterium. Lineage (GTDB taxonomy): Bacteria > Bacteroidota > Bacteroidia > Bacteroidales > UBA932 > Egerieousia. Next base: position 100,562 of record SUYL01000009.1, on the reverse strand, counting down.
GCGCACAGACACCAAAGGTTCATATAGGATATAATTATCAATATGCTATCATCCACTCTGGCAATATAGGAAGTCAAAGTGTGAATTATGCTAATGGTTCTAACTATACTTATCAATTAGGATATACTTCTGTCGGAAATCTTACACATACAGGCCTTCAATACTGGTTTGATTGGGGAGAAAACTCTATAACAGGATATGGTGGAGCATATAAATATGGATTGCATATTGGTTCTCCAGACTCTAATTATTACTTTCAAGTAGGAATGTCTACAGCATATAATGGACTGTATGGACGATTTAAGAATGGTGGAACTTTGGGTTCGTGGAGAGAAATAGCTTTTACCGATAGTAATGTAGCAAGTGCCACCAAACTCCAAACCGCAAGAACTATTTGGGGGCAGAGTTTTGATGGAAGTAGAGATGTGTGGGGTAGAATTAATATTAGGGATTCTGCTGCATTATATCATCACACTCCAGATGGAAGTGGTCTATTATGTTATATAGGCCATGACTATGTTAATCCATACGCTCATTTATATAATTTTAGGAGTGGCAGTTCTATCAGGGTAAATGATGATGGTAATATATGCATTCCTAATGGTAATGTCCTCATAGGTACTACAACGGATACAATCGGTAAATTACAAGTAGAGGGAGATATTTACGCAACATCCTGGATAAGAACCAGAGGTGGAGCAGGTTGGTATAATCAAGATTATGGGGGTGGTATCTGTATGACAGATACTGAGTGTGTCCGAACATATAATAGTAAAAAATTTAAGGCTTGGGCATATACTCTTGAAAATGTTGACGCAACATATTGTGGTCTACAACCTGCAAGGAATATTACTGAAACGGGCGATTCCAGAGATATATGGCTTTACAATAATCTGGCTTTACGATTTTACGGGTCTTTAATAGAGTTAAGAAATAATACTAATGTTGCTGGTTCTATTGCATTAACCCAAGGAGCAGGTGGTTATGCTACTAACTATATCTCAGCAGGTGGAGGATATTCCCCAAATAGCGGAAAGTATGGTGTAAAAATTTTGGTATGTGACCAAAGTGATGCTCAGACAGGACTTGGACAAGATTGTTTTGGCGAACCGTATGAATTAAGTCTGATAACAACAAGAAATGGGAATTATGGACAGATAGCATTCGGTTATCATTATGTCGATAGTAATACTTACACACGAGTAGGTTATTTTGATGTATTTGGAAACTTTATTGTCACAGGCACTATCGCAATGGGAACCTTGTCAAGTTCTTCGGATGCGAGGTTGAAATATAACATTGAACATCTCACTAAAGATGAAAGTCTTGCAGTATTGAGGCAACTGAGACCGAGCAAATGGAATTGGAAGAGCAATGGTGCATTGTCTTATGGCTTCATTGCACAGGAGGTAGAGAGTGTTGCAAGTTGTATGGTTGATAGAATGAATGATGAGGAGTTGGGACAGAAGTTATATCTGCAATACAATCAACTACACGCATTTGAAGTTGGCGCAATACAGTATATAGACAGTGAGGTGGAGAGACTTAAAAGAAAAGTGAATGAATTAGAAAACGAATTAAAACAATATAGACTATGTCAATAGAGAATGGTGTAATAGTTAATGGTTCTCCAATAGGTGGCGAAGTGTTCACATTCTTTGGTGTAGGCAAAAGAAGTGATGGTTTGTATTATTGGAGTGATGTGTTGCTCAGTAGCACTCTCAATCCTAAGAGCAAGCACAAACCTATGGAGTATCCTTATGATGATATTGAAAATATAGGTGGTATTTTATATAGCAGGACAACAAGGCTCAGTGACAACCAGAAGCGTAGGGTAAACTATGGGCATAATATGGTTGTATATAATAGCGCACCTGCGGCAATGCGAGGCGTTGCGGCTAATACCAATTTTCTCTACAATAGACCTTCGTCATGGGGCCGTATTGCAGACTTATGGCGATATGACCATAATACTACAAACTGGTTTGAGATTAAACTGGGTGCCACAACAGTAAACCAAGGCAGTAGTACTCCTGTAAGCATCCTGTTTGACGACTTGTTTTTATTGGGGACAGTTGTAGAAAAAGGACTATCAATGGACACTGCGAACTTTGGGTTTATTGCATACAACAGTACGCAATCAAGTCAAGGTTTCCCTCAGGTATATTTTATTGCACTTACAGACCTAACTACACCTGGACAACAATTAGTGGATTTGCAGGATTCTCTTGAGTTGAAAGGAATTCCAATAGGTACATGGTATCTATATCCCTGTATAACTAATGTGCGCGTTTCTCAACACACATTTACATACTTGAGAGATGATGGAGAATATGAAGGGAATTGGATACCTCTTCCTTTTGCTAATACTATTACTTTCACTGTAGTAACAAGTGGTGCAGGTGGCGGTGTTACTGATTATATCAACTTTGATGGTGGTTATGCAGAATACACTCAAGTAGATAGTACTACATACAGAGTATCATCTATAACACTTGACTTTAGCAGTACTGCTACAACAGATAAAGTTATCTCTTACAGATTGTCCGACAGGCAAGGCAACATACTTTCCGGCGCCGGTAATCTACTGGTAAGCGGTTACATTACCGTCCCTGCCAATGGGAGTGAATCCGCCATCATTGAATACGGAGAGAAAGAAAGCGAATACGGAGGTATCCTTGTAAGCGTTGCTATGACACCTCTGGAGATAGAAGTGGAATATTGGGAACAAGGTAGCGACAGTGCAGGCTCTGGTTCTATCACAATTGGATAAATATTAACCTTAAAACACAAATATTATTATGATTATTGGAAAACATTCAGCAATTAAAGGATTCGGACTGTTCCTTTATGCTATCATTACAGTACTGGTACTTATCTGTACCTGTAATGTAGGCTCATTCTGGGGAGTAATAGGCGTACTCAACGCCATAGTTAACGTATGGGTAATATTGAGCCTGTTCAAATACTGGAGTAACAATTAAAACATTCACTTATGAACGTAACCATTACCATTGGCGAAGCAATCGCCGGATACAATCAGTTAGCGGCTATCAAGTTGACAAAATTTGACAAGACAGTAAGGCTTGCTGCAGTGAGGAACTTTGCAGCCCTCAAGGCTGTAATTAAGGAATACGAAGCATTCCAGGAAGCACTGAAAGAAAAGATGTTTGAGGAGAAGAAAGATGAACTCTCTGTTGTCAGTGAGTTGAGGAGCAAGATGGGAAGTACAAAAGACAGGGAGGAGTTAATCTCACTCAATAACGAACTTATAAACAACCACAGGGGATTCCTGGATCTTGAAGAGGATTTTGGCAAGGCTCTTAAAGCAAAAAGGGACGAGAGCGTTGAGGTAGCCATATTCCCTGTATCCGTGGACAGTTGGATAGATTCCCTTATTGCCGGCGAGATTGATTTCACTCCGGCAGATATCACAGCACTACAATTTATGTACGAAAAATAATCACTATGAAAGCAACACCATTAAAACAGTACTACGAATATAACAACACATTGTTGTCAAGAACTTGTGTTGAGGTTACAGGCATTGTAATAATCAGAGACAATCAGGTATATGCAACAGATGGAAACATTAGGGTAAAAGTAAGCGAAAATAAATCTTTCACTTTCTCACTTAACCAACCGGGAAAAGATGGTTCCTATAAGCCAGATAACACCACAGAACCCAATTCATGGGATGCACCTTTGAAAAACTCCTCAAATGTTCCCGACGGTATATCCGCAGATGCAGTCATTGACGAATTCAAACAGTTTGTCATTGAAGATATCAGCGCGGCCACACAGGAGGAGTAACCTCCCAACGGGGTAAAAAAGAAAGCCCCGACAAAAGTATTTACGCCAATAAATAACTTTTTAAGTAACAATTAAGCCACTATTCCAGCAGTCGGGGCTAATAAGAGCCTTTCGCTGGAATAGTGGCTATGTTTATAATATGTAGTTACTTATTGGCAAGGGCAAATATAGGAAATTAAAATGAATCAACCTCAGACCATGCTATCAAAATAGGGTACTCTTTAAGAGTTTTTTTAGTATTCTCATCTTGAACCTCGGACAAATGCTTCAAGATCCTATCTCTTGAAATTCTTCCTCTAATTGCAATAACTACGTCAAAATTGAAAGAAATCCCCCCAAATCCTGCAATATACGAGGGCTGAGTTGAAAGAGTTAGTTGATAATATCTATACCTGAATCTCTTAAACATGTCATTATTTTTATTAATGATAGCAAAGATAATACAGTTATGCACAAAACCAAACTCTTTGCCCACATTCTTGACCTGGTATCCCAGGCGACAGACATCCGTCCGGATGTTATCCTTTCCTGCAGCAAGTGCGAGGATGCCGTTGACGCACGGTATATTCTGGTATATCTGCTCAGCCAGCAGGGATTGTATTCTTCCCATATATCACAACTGATGGGCTGTAGCCACCGCAATATAAACAAGATGCTCTCCCAGTTCCATAGCCGCGCCAAGGGGCGCAGACTGCTGAGAATAAATTTGGAAGCAGTGAAGAACGCAATGGGAACCACCATGGAATAGCGCCGGAACCAACTCCTTCCCTACCCCATGCGCTCTGGATAGTTTTGCAATACGGTTAATATTGACCGTTACGCAAACACTAATGCTATGAGCGAAAAGAATTCTACTTATGTTTTTGATTCCGGGAGCGGAAACAGAAACGATTTTGACCCCAACCTGCTGTTGGGAATGATGTTCGGCGGTGGCGGCTTCGGCGGCTTCGGCGGTGGAAACTGCATCTGGCCTTTGTTCCTTCTTGCACTGTTGTACGGTGGCTGGGGTGGCTTTGGCGGTTTCGGCGGCTTTGGTGGTATGGGCGGTTTCGGTGGCGGATGTAGAAATGCAGCCGGCTTCGGATTCCTTTCCGACCAACTCAACAACACTGCTGGTAGAGACCTCATCATGCAGGCTATCCAGGGAAACAACAGCGCCATTGACAGGTTGTCGGGAATGCTCAACTGCTCTACTGGTGACATCCGCAATGCTCTCAATGCTTTGGGTACCCAGATCTGTAACGTGAGCAGCCAGGTGGGTATGTCGAGCCAGCAGATCATCAATGCTCTTGAGAGAGGTGACTGCAACCTTGCAACACAGATTGCACAGTGCTGCTGTGACATCAAACAGGGTATTTCTGAGAGCAACTATCTCACTGAGCGCGCCATCAACGGCACCAATCAGATCCTTACCAGAGGATTCTCAGATTTGGGCTATGCCCAGAGAGACCAGACATGTACTTTGGAGAAAGCCATTGAGAGCAGCACCAGTAGAGTACTGGAGGGTCAAAGGGCTGCAGAGATGCGTGAACTCAACCGCGACATTGCGGAGCGTGACCGCAAGATTGCAGAGCAGGCAGTTATCATCAACAATGCGCAGCAGACTGCAGCATTCGGACAGATGATCAGCCAGGCAACTACACCTATCTACAAGGCTGTAAGCGACCTCAAGTCAGACGTTGACGGCATCAAATGCAAACTTCCTGAGACATTCCCTGTACAGTACCAGCCATTCGTGGCCGTTCCTAACTGTGTAGCCGCACAGTACGGTGTAGGTGGTGGTTTCGGTCTTGGTCAGGGTGGATTCTGGTACTAATCTGAAGAAAGGAGGTCACTATGGCACTGCCTTATCAGATTATCAACAGAAGGGGATCTGCAGCCATTGAGAGCACAGCAGTTACAGTGAACACCGACAATGTGGTGTTCTCCTTCCCCAACCATTCGTTTCTGGGATTATGGTACAGAGGTTCGGTGTACATCAACCTGGCACAGGCCATTCCTGCTGCCACCACAGGTACACTGCCAATCTTGTTTCAGACCAACGGCGTAACCCAGGCTGTTACCAAAGTAGGTTCGGTACCGCTCACAGTAGCGGATATACCGGGTACAGGCTGGTACGAGTTCATCTACGACAAGACCTCAGGTACCTTGCAGATAATGCCGGGAGTAAACTAATAATCACGGGTGGGGCAACCCACCCCATTAAACTCAGTTAATCATGTTTTCAGCATTAAGACAACACAGTACGATATACATCCTGTTCAAGGGTGAGAAACCGCGCCTGGTTACAGGTAAGGTGGAGAGCGTAAGCGAACCGCAACAGAAGATAGGTACTACCATGGGAGCCTTCGGGCAGAACTATCAGAGTTTTGTAAACATTGTAGCCACAGATCCGGACGGAAACAGATACGAATTCCCCGGCATGAGGGCAGACCTCTCCATTGAGAACAAGGCTTGTAATGGCCAGATGGCAGTCATCAGCGAGAGCCGGGACGCAATGATATCCGAGGTGGAAGGCATGCTCTCTTCCAGCAAGAATATTATTGACAGCCTGCCATACCATGAGAGCATAGTAGCCAACTGTCAGCAGATGCTCTCTGCCTTGAACCCTCAGATTGCCAAAGAGCAAGAAAGGGACAGGGAGATATCTGAACTTAAAGATGAATTCCGCGGGATGAAAAACTCTATTCAGGGCATATCGGAGATGTTGAACACTATCCTGAAAAATAACAACCAACAACAGCCATGAAAATAATAAGAATATCCGAGAAAGGTGTACAGAAGATGTACAATGTCGCTGAGATGATATCCAACGCGGCCGAATCCTTCATGGAATGTCTTGACGAGATGCAGGGCATGGGCCAAAGGGAGGATGATGAAGAGTACGACGAAGAGGAGTACTACGAGGAGGATATGGAATACGGTCAGGAAGAGATGGGGCAGCGCGGCTCCGGCTACATGGGTAACCGTAACAACAACATGGGCAACCGTGGTGGTTCCGGTTCAATGGGCAACCGCAGTGGTTCCAACTACCGTAAGGGTGTTATGGCAAGACACGGAGACATTGCCAACAGACGCGGCGTAAAGGGTACCGGCAGATACAGCAGGTACTGATAAACCTGGGGTGTAAGTGATTACACCCCTAAATCCAATAGACAATGAAAAGATTACCATTGGACACATACGACAAGTATCCCAGGAACATGAGGGAATACCTGTCGCAATACGGTTGGCACTTCAGCAGGAAGGCCAGCGAAGTGGCTGCATCAACAATGTATCGCCGCAAGGAGAACAGTCCCGGGGAAAAGGAGAAGATTACCCCTTATACCAAGGAGGATATTGAATCCATGATGGCCAAATACGGCATCAAACTGCAGAACAATGTTGGTTATGACCACGTAGTGGCAGCCAACATGTGTAAAGCAAACTATCTCAAAGGTTCTGTTCCCGACGAGCACCACCTGTGTATGTTTGTCCGGGAGGTCATTGACGACGTGGACGCAGGAGACGGCACCCTCATGAGAAGGTGGTATGCCGGCATGGTAGCCAGAGGGGAACCTGTGGATTGGGAGGAGATGTTGTAGATGATTGTACAGGATATATACATAGATGACTACTCCTGGAGAGCCCGGATATTTTATGCGGTGACACGCTATGATGTGGACAGGATTATGGAATCCCTCCATGGTATAGGGTGCCGGGCCAGGTATGCTGCAGCCGCCTACCGGAGCCTGATACGTAACGAATTGAATTCGGGATTTACCTTCTCCAATTTCAACAGAAGGTGTTCCGTGGTGGTGGTGGCGCTCGCTTCATCCTCCAAGCAGTTCCACCGTTGCCTGGTACATGAACTGCGGCACCTGCAGTCACATATTGCAAGTACCGACAATATAGACGAGAAGAGCGAACAGGTATGTTATCTTCTCGACGATCTTATAGGACTTACCCATGACACTTGCAGTCATCTGCTCTGCGGTTGCTGCAGAAAAAACGCTATAGAACGCTATGGAAAAACAGAAGAAAGAACACAAAGAAGAACAGAAACACGTATGCCGGTGCAAGCCAGGCAACATGTGCTGCCGAAATTGCGGAAAGCAGGCCTTAGAGCAAGTTAAGGATACTGTAATATGCAACAGTTGCGGAGCAAGCGGTCCGGCGTAACACCTGTTCTTCTTACATACGGAGATATCATGGGATGGTATTTCCGTATTTGTTTCCTATAGGGTAAAATAACTGCCTGAAGAAGAGTATAAGGCTCATCTTTGGGCATAATTGTTTATGCACATGGAAGAGTTGACAAATAATCCTTTACTTGTTGCCCTCTGTTCAATGATTGCCGGAGGCGGACTTACCCAAATAGTGACATCCATAATATCCCGTATTAAGGATAAGGGACAGCGTATGAATGATACTGCACACTTTATGGCACAGTTGCAGAAGATGTCCAGCGACATTATAACCACTGTTCAGAAGATATCCGGGGAAACCAATGCCACCATGCTGAAGAGTTTCGGAGAAACGATATCCACCGTACAGAAAACCTACGATTCTATTATCGTATCCGAGCAGAAGGCCGTTGAAATGGCTAACCGCAACTATGACATGTCGCAGGCCAGAGAAGAAAGATTGCTCAAGATTATCAGTCAGGATAAAGTGTACCGCGACACTATAGAGAGAAAGAATGCTCAAAAGCGTACCAGCATAAACAAAGCCTACGATTGCGAGTTTCTGGAAGGTGTTCAGAACCCCATTGAGAAATGTGTGGTACTTAAAGCAAATGCCGAGTACTACAAACGTCGGGAACACTGCGAATCATGTGTACAGGAAATAAAAGAAAAGGAATCCTAAAAATGATACTCTCCTCCACTCTATTGGCAGATGCTTTAGGCATCTCCACAAAGACATTGGAACCGTTCAATGTCTTTCTTGGTATGTACATGCCAAAATACGACATTGACACCAACCTGCGGGAAGCGGCTTTTCTGGCGCAGATTGCGCACGAATCAGGCCGTTTCTACTATACAGAAGAGATTGCAACCGGCAAGGCATATGAGGGGCGTAAAAGCCTTGGGAACACGCATCCAGGAGACGGTCCACGATACAAAGGGCGTGGCTTGATACAACTTACCGGCAGAGCCAACTACCAGGCATTTTCAGAACATAGCGGTATTAACTTCATCTCAAGGCCCGAACTGCTGGCCACTCCGCAATATGCAGTAATGTCCGCATGCTGGTTCTGGAAGGAACACGGTCTTAATTTTCTGGCCGACACTCAGCAGTTTGACAAGATTACCAAAATAATAAACGGCGGCTATAACGGTAAGGAGGAACGGAGAGAATTTTACAACAGGTTGCTTGAACAATACGGCTAAAACAAGGCTACAATGAAACGTATTCTTATTTACATATTAATTGTCCTTATTGGAGGAATAATTATTCTGTGGGGACAAAACAGGTCTTTACGAGAGGAAAACAACCGCTTATCAGCAAACAGTGAAACATTATTGTCCCAAATGGACATTTACAGGAATTCCCTGGGGCAAAGTGTAGCGCATGTGGGAAAACTGGAACTGCAACTGAAGGAACTCAAAATATATAATGAGCGTCTGTTGAAAACAGTCAGCGATATGGGAATAAAACTCCGCCGGACACAATCCCTATCCCTCACATCCATTGAAAGCAAATTTACTTTCTCTGTTCCTCTGACAACAAATGCTGATACACCGGGTGTACCCGTCAGGAGTTTTATCTGGAACAATCCATGGAACCGCGTTGAGGGGTACATCCGGAACGATTCCATAGCCTGCAGCGTAAAACATACAGACACACTCAATCAGGTCGTTTACAGGGTCCCTCACAAGTTCCTGTTTCTGCGCTGGGGTACCAAGGCAATACGGCAGGCGGTTTCCCTGGCAGACACATCCTCTACAATTGTTTATAGCGAATACATAGTATTGAAGAGGAAGAAATGATCATTTCTTTTTTGGAGGAATGAATATAGGGAATCCAGCACATAGCCAGGCAATGAGTGCTGCATCCCTCTGCTCCTGGTTGGAAGTTTTTGCCGGCATCTGTATGAATGAAGATATCTCCTCATGGGTTATCTTTCCATCTTTACCTTTCCAGCATTTCTTGAACGGCATCTGTCGGGATATATCCAACCCTAATATACATGCAGCATAGTCATAAATATCGTGGCATATCTGATGGTTGCGCCCGACATCATATCCCAGTCTGGCCGCACGGTTAGTGTTGCCATATCTTGCAGACAAATGCCAATTCTTTGTAGTATTGCTGCTATCTTCAATATGGATCTGCGCAAGATCCCCATAATCTGAACTCACCTTCCTCAGGTATGAACAGATAGTGGGGAAATCCATATTGTACAACTTTATCTTTTTGGTGGCAGTATGCAGTTCCGCCACACCGGTTCTGTCAATATCCGGATCAATTCCTATCACTATCTCCTTCATTCCTATTATCCTCCATAGATTTATATTCACCGTCTTTTGTTATCCGCACATGAATGGTGCATTTGGAGTTCAGGGAGTGATAAAATGCCAGCAATGTCCATGTACCAAAGAACAGGAACGCCACATCTCTGGTAAACATATACAACAACAGATTAGCAATTGTCATTATCATAAGTAAGATTATGGATATCTTTATCATAGTAATTCAAATTTATAGGTTACAACTAGTGGATTTCTATCAAACACCCCTTTTCCCACAATAGAATCAAACAAAGATTCAAATGCCTGTTGAGGGGTATAAAAATATTTTGCATTTTCCCCATCATAGTGCCAGTAATTTGGCAGCAGATCCTTTATCTCGTCCGGAACACCCATGATACCTTCCTCCAGACAGTTCTGTTCATTAGTAGCATAAACCTGTACTGGCATTATATCAACACTATGAATCATGATATGCCTCGGCATATGACAGGCCTTAACAAACATCTTATTGTTCCAACCTTTTTTTTCTTTTTCTGACAACTCTAAAAGAAACCTTTCATCCGGCCCAAACACATCCCTATAAGATTGTGCTATAGCAACAATCTCTCCAGCAGGGTAGTGGGGAATAAATGTTTCATATGGGCTGTTCTTTTCAAGGTTTTCAATCCTTACAGTTCTTGTTTTATAGCGTTGTAGAACTAATTGGGTAAGATTATACCTGTCATTAAACATTATCTTTTTCATTATTTTTCTTCCTTTAGTTTGCTGATCAGAATGGTGGCATTATCAACAGCCTTTGCGTGTAATTCTTCATTAGTCATTATTTCCCCTCCTTAATTAACTCTGGGTTATCGTGGATGTTGCCTAAAACTTCTAATGATTCTTTGTTTTCATAGTTACCTACAAGATGCCATACAGCATTGCATTTAGGAGGCATAATGAAGAACCCTGCAATGCCTTCACCCCATTTGATTATACCATTAGGTAGATGCCCCCCTGCACTCCAAGCATCTACTATATCCCCCTCATAAATCTCCTTGCCGTTCTTGTCTTTTAAACCTGTATATTGACCTATGGTATTTTCATCTACGGGACATTGGAACTTATCTTCATCCCACATATAATAATGAACACCATTTACTGACGGTACTTGTAAGTTGCCATACAGCCACTTACCATTTACCGTTCTACCTCTAAACTTTATTTCTCTCATTTTATCTCCTCCAATTCTTTAATTCTCATCGTGGCGAGGTTGTAGTTACCACAATCTAAAATATTATATATCTCTTCTGTACAATCTATTGTTTGAAAAGGGCATTTATGACACATTGTCCTTCCCTCCTCCACCTCAAGTATAAATTTCTTTGTTGCCATATTAATCTTCAATTACATAGTTTGGATAATGTTTCTTTACCCAACTGACTATTGATTTATACTCATCCATAGCCGCACTATCTTCTTCCTCGTCCATTATACCAAATTTTTCAAAATACTCTTTCTTGTTACAGAAAGGACAAGGAATCTTCTCTGAAGGCTCATATAGATTGCCATTCTCATCGCAGTCATCCAAGTCATACAAATACCCATCAATACATCTTGCATCTGGATAATTTGCTCCAAAGTATGGGAACTCTGGACATTGTTGTTTCTTTGTTGCCATAACTATAAAGGTTTTATAAATTCAAGTTTAAAGCCTAATCTACCTCTTATCAATTCACCTGAATCATCCTTATGCCAATCAGCCCCAAATAGTACTGGATACATATTACGCATAATAATGTAAAAGACAGGTTTTAACAGAGGTTTATTGATATAAGAGACATATTGCTCATAAAGTTCATCTTGCGGTGTGACTTTTTTTGCTATTCTAAAACACTCTTTAAGAGGTTTATAATCACAATTATACTTCTGCGGATTCATCAACAAATCCGTATATAATGCTATTGTGTGCGGTGTAAGTGGAATATTCATACCTATAAACTTTTTAGCGATTCTTCTTTGGTATTTCTTAACCATTCTTTACCTTTCTCTACCCACTCATCTGCCAAAGGGTGTTTGATATATTCTGGTTCTTTGTTATCCCAACAATCTTGGCAAAATATTGGATGGTTATCGGTAACACCTCTATTCCTTATGTGCCAGCCATTAACAATTAAATTGGCTACCATAAATATAACCGCAGATGAACAACCCCACGAATAAATAACCTTTGATGGAGGATTAGGTATTTCCATTTCTTTTCCACATTTACAACACCTAACTTTTTGAGTTGGAGCATTAAGTCGCTTCAATATTTCCTTAAAGTTTTCCATAACTATCTTATATGTTTTCTGAATCCTCTTTTCTTGAATGGGAACTCTCTTGCAAGTTCCGCTTTGCGCACCTTCTTCTCATCCTCAGCCTTCAGTGTTTCAATAATTACAACCGGCTGTTGTGGGTGCAATAGGTAGTATTCTTTATCTCTTTCTTCTTCCATGACTATCACCTCCTTTCAATTTGAACTCCTTACAGGGCCTTCTATAATATGGGGCACAATAGAATATAGTTTGATTGCAATAATTTGGGTTAAGTATCTCTTTGGGGCGTTGTTTACATACCCAAGACTTATGATATGCGTTTATCGTGGCATACCCCTCCTGTCTGTACTCGCAGTCCTTACAACGATATTCTTTAAGCACTTTGCGAGGAAGGACATGAACTTCATTTCCACTAACAATAACCTTATATTGCTTTGGGATAATGTATATACCTTCTGATAATTCACTACTCATTACTGCTCTCTTTATCTTCAATCAATTTTATCTCCACCTGCTGCGGAGAGTTTTCAAAGGTTACTGAGGAGAAATATCCTGCAGGAAGGCACATATAAGTTCCATACATATTATCTGTTTTAAAGAAGTGCTTTTTGCAGGATTTATCGTAATACTTATAAGGTTTTTCCTTAAAGAGAGCGCAATAATTATCACCTTCTCCTCTTGCTATCCACATCTTCATAATTTCAAAATCGATATGATATATTATTTTTCACCACAAATTACATTAAAACAAACTGTATCCGCTCTTTTCTTTGAGTTTATTATTGATAAGTCTGAGGAATCTTTACCGTCACTCCAACTAATATCAAATCCCTCTGGTACACCACTTGCATTTACTAACACTTCTGCTTCCATATTAAAGTCAAGTAGGTATGTAATTAAATCTTTAACCGTATAATTCTTTTTCATAATTACCAATTTTTAAAATATTCGTCACAATCGTTAGTTGTACCTAATAGATGCTCATTGCCTTCGTAGGGGATGCATTGAGCATAATACCCTCTTTCTGTACAAAAGTGCTTATCTCCTTTAAATGAGAAAAAACCAATATTCCAATAATCATCCTTTGAATCTCTTATTAACACCTTATCAAACGGTTTCAAAGTCGTGATGTCAAATTTATTAGGGACCAGTTCGTAGTTGTTTTCTTGTGAGCCAAAAAGAATAATAATAGGAAAATCAGCATCTAACTCTTTCGCTCTATATCCTTTATCTGTAATGTCAAGTATATGGAAAACATAATCTTTATAGTTCCTATTACGTACTCTATCTCCCACCTTAAACTTCGGCAACTTCTCCAAAGTCTTGGTTTCAGCGTTCCATTTGTAACCATTATCTTTGATTGCTTGGAAAAGTTTTTGTTTTTCTTCTTCGGTGGCAAGACGACAACCTTTTTTAACACAAAATTGTGTACAACTTACAACAATACGTGATACATCATTCAATGCGACATAACAACCATAGAAAAAAACATTTTCGTTAGGTTCTTTAAGTATAAATACACTACCTAAATCAGTTGTGATTATATCTCCATCCTTAAAAGGTCTTTGGAATCCCTCCCATGTTGTTTTGCCTTTGGGGAAGATGATACATTTACATTGTGGATTAAGTGAATAACATCCATATTTAGATAGAGAGATTCTACCTTCTGGTGTGTTTATTTTTATAGGATATATGTTGCCATCTTGTACAGTGTCAAATTGAACATTATCATACATTGCACAGTCCAACTCCATTCCACTTGGACAATCTTTAAGTATTTCTGCAATATTAATTTGTTCCATATTACAATGATTCCTATTTTTTTGATTTTTTATTTGTATTTAACAATCTCTATTTTTACTTCATGCAATGTTCCATCTCCACCCATGACTGAGGAGGTCGTATAATCTATATACGGCTGAATCTGTTGCCACAGTTCACTATACACCATAATTTTGCCGGCATTAAAAGCGCAATAAGATCCTATATTTAGGGTCGTTTTTCTCGCTCCCAATCTAACCGTGAACGGGTGTAGATATTCAACTGTAGTATTATTGAATCTTAACTGAGGATCCAACTTATAGGCCCATTTATATAAAACTGCAGCCAAAGAATTCTTTAATGATTTTGTACCCATGAAACTTTATATTTTTTTTGAAACAAATCCCCAAACATCATACGTGCTTTACTTTCCGCTACAGCCTGGCTACTGTACTTGTAAACACATCCTCGGTCATCTCTTACCAGTCTGCCGTTTGATTTAATGACATACATATCACTTTATCATTTTTAAGAAACATCCTTTAATTCCGCACCCCTTCAATATTTCTGCATTCTTATCTCCGAATGCTATCAATACAGACCCTTGAGCAGGACTTCCAGCCGTAGTGCCGTCGGGACGAAGAAACTTTATTCTATTTCTCAGGAAAAGTATTCCCGACATATTCGGAAATATGAGATCCTGAAACATCTTACTGTCGCATCTGTTGAACAGTAAGGCAATCCCGTTACCATGTGACACCATTCTGCGCATGAAAAGTTCTATTTCCGGCCGGCTATACGGAGGGTTGAGCCAAACCCTCCCATTCCATTGCTGTTTCAGTCCATCCTGATGTTTGTTGTACATCTGTTTGGCTGTCCTGTACAAAGGCACCACCGGCGCACACGGGTCCAGGTCAAAACTATCTACCCCCCCCAATTGGTCAATTATCTCTATTGGGGTGTACCACTCGTTGTTGTACTCACTGGCATTGAACTGAATGTCAACTCTCTTCTTCACCCTGATTATTTTCAAATATCCGACAATGCTTTATCATCATTAAGAAGGATAAGGCGCATAAACAGGTTTATCTGCTCTGTGGTCAATCCTTTTTCAACAAGGGACCAGCCGCCATGACTTACAAACTTTTTTATTACTCCGTTGTTTTCGTCTGTACGGTAAATATCAAAGCCCATATCTCTGGCCACCACCCTCCAATATGCTTTCTGCGGAGATATTGTACCTTCAATTCTCAACATATCCCCAAACAGTTCTTTACAATATTTGCGTGTTGAGGTTTCCTGAATCTGTTTCCAACGGAGGGAAAATTCTCCATTCTCCACAACCGGGAACAGTCTTTCTATACGTTTGCCGGTAGCATCCATGCGGATGATTATAAGACCTCGCTGCAGGAGTTTCTTATAGGTTATAAATTCTCTTTCTCTGGGGTCCATACATCTCTGATTTTATGAAGTGTTATTTCTATAAGTGCGTCACCGTTTTCAGGACCTATTGTAAGGCGTATATACTCCCCAGTAGATGAATTGCCGATTTGAGAGCAGATATAAGGAAAATATTCGCGAGGGAATTTCTCGTTGTACTCCTCTACTGTCTTATGAACCTTAGATATGAAGCCTTCAAGCATATTTACCGGCACCAGTTTTGAGTAATTTTTAAAAAGATGCTCATGTAATGCCCGGCTCCTTTGAGTTTTGGGAAGACTACACCATATACGTGTTACCAGGTATCCCAGTTCATTCTTTGCCATATTGCGTTCCTTTAAATTATTCTCCAGTCTTCTGCCAGCATGTCTGTCTGGCTTGCCAGCCACCCTGTGAGCACTTTGTTGTCGGCGGTCTTCATGCATATTGTTCCCAGTGCTTCAATCTCCCCTCCGTTGCGCTGTGCAATCTCTTTCAATATAGGATCCTTGCAGAACTCTGCATTTACCTTTGTAGGTGGTTTAAGCCACAAATACATACCCTTTCCGTTCCACCCTTCACGTGTAACCTTATATCCGCCCTTGAGTGCCCTGATGGCAAACCCAAAAGAACGGGTTTCATTATAGTTACCGGGAATCTTAGGTGAATATTTT
Organism: Bacteroidales bacterium; assembly: GCA_015060445.1. GTDB lineage: Bacteria > Bacteroidota > Bacteroidia > Bacteroidales > UBA932 > Egerieousia. Next base: position 84,143 of record SUYL01000009.1, on the reverse strand, counting down.
ACAGGTGCATTATGTACAAGCGCATTATGATACCACCATCCTATTGCTCCTTTAGGTGCACTGTCGCCTTTAACTTCTATCTGGTAAATCATGTCGCCAACTTGTGAACTCCAGGTTCTTTTCAGTACTTTGGTTTCGCGGTACTCTCCAATTATCCTGGCACTGTCTCCTGGCTTGAGATAATACATCTGCTCAAACTCCTGGAATGTCAATACAAGGTAATTGGAATTCATTACAACTTCCCTCTTGGGTAGGGCCCTTATATTACGGTCCTTTTCCCCAATACAGTAACACCATTCCGGACAGGATCCTTTATATCCCCACTGGTTGTTTCCTCCGCCAAGTTCAATAAGCGTACTGATAATCTGCTGCGACATCTGAGCGTCGCCTAGTATTGCTAATTTTTTCATATTTAATTCTGTTTTGGTTCAACAATATAGTCCAGAGAATTCAGGGTAATACGGTCCCTGGTAATTGATGATTCTATCGCTGCTGCGGTCTTGTAATCTCTACTCCTACGCAAGTCATCCACTCTCTCCTGATTTATTTCTATCTTTTTAAGCAATGTTTTACGCATACGTACAATGCCGTCAACACCCTTTATCTCAAGATAGAACAGTAAAGGTTTAAGGAAATCCGCCTTCTTCTTCAAATCCGCATATCTTTTCCTTACTTCCTTATCGACACTTTTAGGGGATAACCCTTTCTTTTCCACTTCCCGATAGATTAACTGCAGTTCTTTCTTGATATCCTGAGCGGTTTTCATGAGACACTGTTTTTAGGATCTGTTCTTGGTATCTTCACACACATTGCCGGGTCAAAAGTTCGCAATTCAGTCTTTATTGCTCTGATTGCATCTGACGATTCAGCCAAAAATTCAAACAACATTTTCTTAACGGCAGGAGATTTGTCGGAAGCCTCTATCATAGATCTATACAGACTGTTCGGGACTACTCTATCTTCTACATCCTTTCCCACAAGAGATGCAAAATGCATCTCATACCCCGGTTTATCTTCACACTTCTTACCTATTAAGCATAGGGCAAACATATTATCTTGAGCCGCATTGTCTTTCAATATCTTGAAGATATCCTCAATAAAATGCTCTCGTTTTACTTTTTCAACGTCTATAACATTCTCTTTTTCCATAGTTACAAGTTTTTAATTTTCTTTGTTAAGATCTATTGTCAGACATATCAGAGGGATGAATCCCCAGCATATCACCGCTATGTAGGTCATTACATCCATATATCTGCGGTTCCTTTTTCCTATGTACACCGGGTAGAACCAGAAAGCACTGATACAAACCCCTACCATGTGGGCTATAATCAATCCATTTAATAAAATCTCCCTTTCCATCATTCTGATTTTTTAAAGTGTTCACACCTGGTCATTTCGGTAAGGATAAACATGTGCTCCTTATGTGGGCATCTCCCCAGAATAGGCAACCCCAAATTGCTCACATGCGCATCCCTACATGGTATAGCATGCATACAATCCTTGTGGTAATGCGTATCATGCAGATACTTCAACTGTCGTTTCTTTGCCATTTTAAAAATTTGTTATTATCAGTTCTGTTTTTCTCACATGGCCCCGTCTAGGAATACTGCAAGTCAAGTCTAGTTCTACACTTCTCCATGAATTTTTGGAGATGTAATCATCAATCAGTTCTGATTTGTAGTTCGATAGAATGAATTTGCCTTTCAGTGTTTCCAATCTCTCCAGCAGAACCTGAAAATCTGATGAAGTGTATCCACTGTAATGCTTTTGGTTTGCATTGAAATATGGAGGATCCAGATAGAAAACAGTTTGTGGTGTATCTCTGTTATCTATACATTTCAGTGCGTCTCTGGAACTGATTTGTACATCCTGCAGTCTTTCCCTCAATTCCTCATTAAAGGATAGCCTTTTGTTCCTTGCACACACACCAGAGTGCGAACCTGAGCCACCATTATCCCATTTCCAACCTCCATGAAAGGTTGCATTCTGTGAGAAGTTTGCAAGCACCCAGACACTCCAGGCAACATCAACATCTGTTACAGGGTTGTCAACTCTGTTATAGTAAATTTCTCGGGCGTGCAAATAATCTCTTTCAGAGTATAGTGTATGTACTACTTTTGCCTGCAGGGCCTTAAAATCATTCTGAACAATGCGGTAGAAAGTCATCAAACGGTCATTTGTATCATTGATAACCTCCAGATAACTTTTCGGCTTTGCAAAAAACACAGCGCCACCGCCAAAGAATGGTTCACAGTATATTCTATGTTCCGGGAGAAGGGAAACAATAAATTTTGAAAGTCTCTGTTTCCCGCCATAGTACGTGATTGGTGTTTTCATTTCTCTGTCCTCCTTCCTCTGTAACTTTGCATGTCAGCGCCGTAGATAAGCCTGTAATAATCTGCCAGGCGATCTGCCAGGCGATCGTCATATCTGGTGTAGAGTTGCTGCATGTTGAGGTTTGTGGTAAATATTGTTATCAGGTTTCTGTCAAACCTGTTGTGCAGGAGCCGGAGCATTGGAGAAGATCTGTTTCCATAGTCGTTAACACTCTCCTCCTCCATTCCCATATCATCAATGAACAGACATTCACAGTTGTTTATCTCCTGCCAGCCCTTACCCGGTACTTTACCCACATAGATATCTGCCACATCTTTTGCGGATATCCATTCTGTCTTGGGTATTGTCGGGATAAATGTCCGGAACATAGCCCTCATCATTGCGGTCTTGCCCACACCGCAAGGGCCGCTGATAAGCAGGTTCCTCCTTTTGGAACTGGATACTGTCAACCATTTCACTATACCGTTGAGGTAATGGTCAAATTTTTCCAGATCATCCGGAGTGGAACCGTTTTCCAACAAGACATCCAAATAGTGTTCACACAGCATATTTTTCAGTCGGATTCCCTCCCCTTGTCTAAATATCGGAGATATCGGCACCATTAGTACCTTTTTTGCCCGTATTTCCACTATTTCGTGGAGTGTGGGCATCTTGTTCTCTTCTTGCTTTCGGTTCATTTTTTCGCTTGTTTTTACAATCAAGGTCCCATTCTTCCAACTTGGCCCTCCAGTCCTCCATAGGTTCCTTCCTGTCCCCTACTTTCCATCCATTGGCAGAATAGTAGTAGAAGAATTTCTCCGGATTGACAACCAGTCCCCTTTCCGTGCAATAGGATTGTATCTGTTCAAGGGACGGAGGGGAAAAGCCGGCTTTTTCTTTTTTGGCGCAACTTTTTTCTTTTTCTTCTTTTCCGGGCGGTCCTCCTTTTTTCTTTTTTTGAAATAACCCTTTAGGGTTATTATTTTTTTCTTTATTAGAGGTAATAGGGGGTGTGGGGGAAAGAGGGGAAGAATTGTCGGGATTATCGTTTTTGTCAGCAGAAATGGAGTTTATGTCAGCAATAATTTCGTTTATGTGTGCAGAAAGTGAGTTTATGTCAACAGAAACCCCTTTTCTGTATGCAGAAACTCCTGTACCGCTGACGGGAAAATCTCCGCTTTGCATATTTATGTCTTCAAGAAATGGGTATTTGCGCACATAAATACCGTTTTTGTCAGCAGAAATGGAGTTTATGTCGTCAGAAACTCCATTATTGTTGACAACAACGAGCAGATACGGCAACTTGTCCGGTACGACACGTCTGCGTATGAGCAGGAAATACTCTTCCTGAATTTGCCGGTTGGTCAAAACTTTGTGTTTATCGAACAGATCCTTGCTGAAATAGTCCCATTTTACAAGCCGCCCTACAATTTGCCGCAGGAGTTCGTCATTAACTCCCGGCAACTGCCCCAGCAGCCGCAGTTTGTTGGCATTATTCCATTTCAGATAGTAACCGCATTTGAATATTGCACAAAGAATCTTGATTAGGGAGATTTCGCCTTTAAGTCCAAATTCGGAACTGATGGCCCTGATTGTATCACCAGAAAAAAAATCAACCTCAAGATAGAACTTGCTCAGTCCTTTCTTTTGAGGTCTTCCCATATCTATCCCGGATAATCGTTGTCCTGTTGAGGTACCGGTTTTATTTTGTCCAGGAATATTATCCTCTGGCCGTGGATTTCTGTCTTCTCCAGGTATGAACCGTCATTGTTTATCTTCTTCCTGATAGATACTGTACCTTCCACATGCAGGAGGGTTCCTTTACGGCAATACTTCTGTACCAGATCTGCTGCACCTTTAAAAAAAGCAATAGGGATAAATTCCGATTTTTGCTGCTTTTCGCCGTTCTTGTCCGTGTACTGGGTGTTAACGGCTAAAGTAATGAAACTGTAATTTTGTGGTGGGCTTCCTCCACTTCTGGGGTCCTCTGTAAGTCTCCCAATCAATTCTACTCTGTTCAACATGGATATTATGTGTTAAAAGGGGAATACGGAAACGTACTCCCCTCATGTTAATGTAATCTTATCTATGAGTGTTCTGGCAACTTTTAAATTTGCCACACTCATTGTCAATGACAGGCACAACATATAACCCGGCTGCAGGCTCTTGAATGCCGTATATATATCATCTCCATACTGGAGCATCATTTTCTCTGTTGCTGCCGTATATGCTTCAGGCAGATCTTTGCCTTCATTATAGAACAACTGTATATATGACCAGTACTGTTTTCTGAGTTTGTTCAGAACATCTTCATTCTTGTTATAGAACTCATGAAACTCTTCAACTCTCTCCCTATAGTGTTCATCTGCCTTAACGACTGGCTGAACAGTCACTGCAACCGGCTCCTCAGGAATATATGCACTTCTGCGGATTGGTTTTATTCTGGCCGCTTCATCCAACGGCCACTTTGTAAGGAACACGAACACAATAACAAAAACAACATTTACAAAACTCTGGGTAAAACACAATACACCAAAGAGTACAGTCATGGCTGCACATAGCATAGCCAAAACGTAGAAAACAAACAATTTTTTCATGGAAACAATTTTTTAAAAATAGTCCTCTGTACCGCCATACAGAGGACTGAACAATAGTAAAAACAATTAATATGAGAATAATTAGCAACACAAGTTGCCCGGATTGGTCAAGTTGGCCCCAAATGGGGCCGGGGAAATAACAACAAGAAAAGCACCTGCCAGGGCTATACTTTGCTTGAGTGGTGGTGCGGAGGGGAATCGAACCCCTCAAACGTCCCGTTTAATTTAATTTAAAACCTAAATATGAAAAACTTACAATTATGTCACAACTGGGGCGCATCCCTGCGGCCTGCCCTTTCGCACCAAAGATGGTGGGGATGTAGAGAATCGAACTCCTGCTGATTTGAAACTAAAAACTGATGGTTAAACTTAAATACCTTTCATCCCCGTAATAATCCCCTGACGGAACTTCTAACAATCATTTAAAATACTTAAAATGGCTTCTATTCTATGGATACACATTTTCCTGAAACGGCAACTAGTCAGGGGATTGGTGGGTTGCCAGGATGCGAACCTGTGAGGATCCTACCTCAGACACCTTAGTTACAAAATATGGCAATATTCATATATAAACAGATATCCGGATCTTACAACCCTTAATTTTCTCCCTCTTTAATACGTCAAAGAACTGTTAGTGAGGATTGCGTATGAAGAATATCATATAATACCAACGGTACTATGACGATTGTACTTCTTCATATACCTTTTCAATCCTGCAATGGAGTACTTGGGCACTTTGCTCACAATAGTAAACTCCAATTTGCCAGTGGTGGCAAGCCTCCCGACAGTGGAACTGGAGCAACCAAGAATCTTGGCCGCTTCAACGCCAGTCAGCCAGGTGTTTTCCTCTTCTTCTCTCAATTGGCGCAGTTCTCTATACTCATCAGCCTGTTGAGGTGTGAGTATCATACCACGCGAATCAAGTTTTTCAAACAGTGCATTTGCAATCTGATGAATGTGTATGTCACTAAGTTCTAAAGACATAATATAAAGAGTAATAATTATTGCAACCTTATGACACGGGTACGGTCCCGTAAACCTTTTTCAGACACCGCCAACACAACTCCCTCCTTCTTCAATACATCTGCTGCATTGCGGATACTCTTGAGTTTATATTCCATTACAGGGATATAAATCTGCTCTCCAACCTCTATCTTCCTTAATTGGTCCAGCAATGTCGCCGGCTTTATAATTTCTGTCATTTTTTATTTACATTTGTAGATTTTACAAATAGGTACACTTTATGGGTACACCTAAAGTGTACCACAAAGATTATTGATTTTTCTCAATAATCAAAATAAAATTATAGATTTTTTAGACTGGCTTATACTAACATCTTGATTAACAAAGAAATATTTTATTGATTTTTTAGATTATGAACACAAAAGAACGATTACTACTATTTTTACAACATCTTAATATCGGCCAAAACAAGTTTGAAAAGTCATGCGGATTATCTTCTGGCTCCATATCAAGCATGAAAGAAGCGCCTAATGGAACCAGCCTAATAAAAATCGCTAGAGCATATCCAGAATTATCTCTTGACTGGCTCCTGCTCGGACAGGGAGAAATGCTTCGCAGTAACGATTTCACCGAGAAAACACCAGATGTTGAGGTGGAGGAAACAATATGCGAACTGCCACAAAAAAGGAATACCGATAATATGGATGTAGTCGAAAGGCTCGAACTGTACATCAGATCAAAAGGTATGGGAAATTACCAATTTGAGAAAAAGGTAGGGTTATCCCAGGGATATATAAAGAGAGTGAGAAACTGTCTTCATCCGGAGAAAATAAAGAGGATTGCGAATGTATTTCCGGACCTCAATATCGAATGGATGATCATAGGGCGTGGCGAGATGATAGTAAACACCGCTAACAGATTATACGAGAATGAAATATACAGGCTGCTTAAAGAACAGAACGACCTGCAGCAGGATATGATAAACAAACTGAGAATCGAACTATCCGAAATAAAGACCAGGAGTATTGCTCTTGATAAAGATAATAAGAAACTCGTAAAGAATTTACACGAGATGTCGGAAATATACGCAGAACAGATCTCGAACTCCCTCATGGAAATAAAACAACAGTTGACCGCTTAACCGACACCGAAACTGACAAAGACAAACTCATTGCAAAACTCATGAAAGTAATTGCAATGCCGCACAAACAAAATATGGACCTAAAACGAAGATTATAGTCTTATGGCGGATAGTTCTAGTAGAATCAACAGTTATAATAATGACGATATTAACATATACACATCTGACATAATGTTAGAGTGCCATAATTTGACACGCAAAGATTTTATTGAAGTTCGTGAGTATCTAGACTATTATAATAAATTGCATTCAAGACATAAAGAGATACAGAATAAATATGAAGAAGAAAAAAATCGTTATTATAAAAACTTAAGTAATGAATATAACGTTATGTATCCTTTGGCGGTAATGGGAATTATCCTTTACTATATTCTTTTAAATAAATATGTTGGGTGGGGTTATTTAGGCTCTATACTAGGTTCAATTATTTTCGGTTCCATCTCAGGAATTTATTTGGGGATATTTACTATTTTACCATTATGTATTTCATGTCTCATTGTTAAGATTTTTGCAAATATTCTTACATATATTCACTATGGCAAACCTCCTATTTACACACAATGGATCCCTCCGACGCCACCCAAAAACTTTGATAGGGTTTTAAATTATATGTCTATGCTTAACAATAAGGGAATAAAAATAGATATCAATAGTATTATTCAAGTGGAACATGGCCACTATGAAGGATTTATCAATTCCTTCACAGCAGAATGTTCCCAACTTTCTGAGGAGATTATCGGGAAGATAGTAAAACGTACCATTACACGTTTTAACAGGAATATGCTACAGGCTGTATGCTGGGATGATTGCCCAGATTCCTTCAATGCCTTTGACCATTATTGCGCCAGGTGGTATAAGGAGGAACTGTATAATGCTGAACATATCCGGGACTGTATTGAAAATTTCCTGGAGTTGGAGTATGATGCGCTGCCAAAGACAGAACAGATGATCCTGGACTATGCTTTTCATACAGACGATTATCAGACAGACTGGAACAATGTACTGAATCAATTGTATGACGCCTTTATGGTTGAGGTGAACAACCATTGTCAGACAAAGAAAATACAGATATTTCTGGAAAGTATATAAAACCTACCTTCTTCTATTTCCCCTTAAAGAATGGGTTTTCGGCCATATCGCGTGCGTTCTGTTCGTTGGTAATCTTGATATAATTTAGGAACACACGTTCAGTTGTATGCCCTGTAATCTTCATTATTGAGATTGTTGGCATTCCGGACAGATACATATTGGTTGCTCCGGATCTGCGTGCAGTATGGGAAGTAACCAGTTCCCATTTTCTGTAGTAAACAACCTTTTTGTCTTCCGTAACAACCGGGATCCTTTCATTTATGCCAGCCTGTTGGCATACGCTTTTGATATACCGGTTAAGTAGCGTCTGAGATATTTTGGGAGCACCATTGTACTTTGTTAGAATCTCTCTCACTCTAGGATGAATGGGTATGATGACTACAGTTCCTGTCTTTTGCTGTCTTTTCTTAATGAGGTCACCGTGCATATCCCACAATGTGAGTTTGGAATAGTCGCTGAATCTCATTGCAGTATAACACCCCAGAAGGAACAGATCCCGGGCCATGGCCTGTGTTCCAATCAATGGGAGTTGGTATATACGGTCCAGTTCCTCCAGTGTGAGATATATATTTTCAACTTCTTCTTTTGGTTTGACAAACTGCCTATATTTCTCATTCGTGTGATATCCGCGCTTGTAGGCCTCGTTCATCATGGCTTTAAGGTTCTTGATGATCTGCCCTTGCATATTGGGTTTATATCCCTTCTTTTGCTTCATCCAGGAAAGCAATTCTATATAGAGATTATAGTCTATATCATCAAAAGTAAGTTTTGCTCCGGAAACGAACTCTGCAAACACTCTGTATGAATAGGTGGTGAATCTGTTGGCATTGTGTGTACCAAAAGAATTCTCGGCCCAATACTTGAAGAATTCCATTGCATCACCGCTTTTCTGTTTTACAATAGACGTGTATTTTGATTTCTCCTGCAGATGTGATTGGACGAAAGCAAGGTCCCTTTCCTCAAATTCTGCTCTTTTTATAACATTCTTCACCTTTTCCTCCACCTGGCGGATATCAGCCATCTTCCGTTTATAATCATCGTCGGACTTGAGGATTTTCTTGCCCTCATTGTCCCAGTCTTTTGGCGACACAGATACGCCTGTAGAAATGGTTATTCTTTGTCCCTTGTTGCGTATGGCAATCATAACAGGGGTAACAGCCTTACTTGGATAGGCAAGGTAAAATGTGTATGTCATATCTAGGTTTCTTATTGACGTCAAAGGTAGTCAATACCTCAAAAATATTGACGTTTTTACGGAATATTTGAAAAATTTGTGAGAATTTTGAAAAAATTTGATTTACCGCAATGTCGTCGGTAGGGGTTTCTAATGAAGAAAAGCGGCAATATTGCCGCTTTTCCTGTAGCCCCAACAGGACTCGAACCTGTATTTAAAGTTTAGGAAACTTTCGTTCTATCCCTTGAACTATAGGGCCATTGCCGCCGGAACCTCAACAGTTTCCGAACACCGGAACTTCAATGATATCCGAACCGGACTGCAAATATAGTAAAATTTTTAATATGCCCAACGATAAAGAATGGATCCCCATGTAAATCCTGCACCAAATGCAGAGAAAATTAGGGTGTCACCCTTCTTGAACTTATCCTTAAAGTCCCACAATGCCAATGGAATTGATGTTCCGGCAGTGTTTCCGAACTTTTCAATGTCAATAAGAATCTTCTCTGTAGAGAGTCCCATCCTTCTGCCTGTTGCGTCAATGATACGCAAGTTTGCCTGGTGAGGAATCAGATATGCTATATCATCTGCAGTGAGATTGTGTTTGTGCATCATCTCTACTGATACGTCAGCCATTCTCGAAACTGCATATTTGAATACCTGCTGTCCCTCCTGGTGGATATAGTGCAGCCTCTTTTCCACAGTCTCGTGTGTTGGTGGATACAATGAACCGCCTGCTGTCTGGTACAGATAGTGGCGGCCTACACCATCAACATGTGTAATGGCATCCTGGAAGCCAAGGTTAGGGTCATCTGAAGGCTCTATAAGCATTGCAACGGCACCGTCTCCAAAGAGCGGGCAGGTTGTCCTGTCCTGGTAGTTTGTCATACCGCTCATACGCTCACCACATACGAGAACCGCCTTCTTGTATCTTCCGCTCTCAATGAAGTTTGCCACTGTATAGAAACTGAACAGGAATCCGCAACATCCTGCATTTATATCATAACCCCATGCATTGAGGATACCGCATTTGTCGCTTATGATGTTGGCGGTTGCAGGGAAAAGCATGTCGGGGCTTACTGTAGCGCAGATCAGCAGATCAACCTCGTCGGGAGAAGTACCTGTACTCTCCAACAATTTTTTTACAGCCTGTTCGCCCATGTATGATGTTCCCAAACCGTCTTCCTTCAATATTCTCCTCTCCTTTATGCCTACACGGCTCATGATCCACTCATCTGAGGTGTCCACCATTGTGGCCAGTTCATCATTTGTAAGGACATAATCTGGCAGGTACGCCTCTATTCCTGTTATTATTGCTTTTTTATTGGTCATAGGTAGTAGTTGTTTCTCAATTGGCCGATACTGCAAGCATAGCCTTCTTGAATTTCTCTATAATCTTCTGTTCCACAACCATCTCACCCTGAAGAATCATATTCTTTATTGCAAGAGGAGTGGATACTCCGTGTCCTATTATTACTGGAGCGGTTACTCCCAAAATGGGTGTTCCTCCGTAGGTTTCATAGTTGAACCTGTTGAAGAACGGATGTTTCACGCCCAACTTGGCAACAAGTTCATACATACCCTCGGCCTGTTTAAGACAGATGTTTCCCACAAAACCGTCTGTTACCAGTACGTCGGCAATTCCTCCGTTAAAGAGCATGTTTGCCTCCATATTGCCAACAAAGTTGAAGTCTGTGGAGTCGTTCATTATCTTGTAGGCCTCCTGGGTAATTATGTTGCCCTTTTCAGATTCTGCCCCAATGTTCAGCAGAGCCACTCTGGGATTGTCTATCCCCATCATGGCTTTTGCAAAAATAGATCCCATAATGCCAAACTGGTACAATACATCAGCCCTGGTGTCGGAGTTGAATCCCACATCAAGCAGCAGCATGTTGCGCCCGTTGGCCAACGGAATTTGGGCAGGGATGCATGGCCTTATTATTCCCGGAATATTGTTGAGTACCTGTACCGAGCCCGCCAGCATTGCTCCGGTGTTTCCGGCACTGGCAAAGACATCTATCTTCCCCTCTGCAAGCATGTTGAAACCAACCACAAGGCTTGATTTCTTCTTCTTCCTGAAGGCCCTTACAGGGTGCTCACCCATCTCAATACTCTCGGGAGCATGCACTATAACAAAATTACCGGAGTCTATGCCATAATGTTGGCAGACCTCGGTAATCTTTTTCTCATCCCCAATGAGAAAAATCTTTGTGTCGGCATTGATGTAGGAATAGGCTTCTATAGCCCCCAATATTACATTGTTGGGGGCAAAGTCTCCTCCCATTGCATCAATACCAATCCTTATCATGAGGAAAGGCGCTAATTACGCGTTGTTTTTCTCAATGATAAGACGACCACGGTAGTAACCGCACTCTGGGCAAACATGGTGATACATTACAGTTGCACCACAGTTTGAACAAGTTGCCAATGTAGGAACTACTGCTTTGTCGTGAGTTCTACGCTTGTTTCTGCGTTGTTTTGAAATTTTGTGCTTCGGATGTGCCATTTCTAACTATTTTTAATTTGTTATATTTTCTTATATCTTCTTCCCGACGGCAGGAATACTAATTCTTTTTGTCAAACAACCCCTTGAGTGCCGCAAAAGGAGAATCCTCAACATCTGCCTCCCCTTTTGAGTCTGCAGCATTGTTCACTGCACCCAACTTTGCCATCATCTCACTGTTGCACTCCCCCTCCTGGTGTACCTTCTGCAGCGGGAGATTCAGACACACATAATCATACAGAAATTGTGTAAGGTCAAGTTCCCCCTCTGTGGGATCCATTATTATAAACTCATCCCCATCACCATCCTCAACAGATTTTGCAAACTTCACTCCCATACTGCAACTGAAATCCATTGGAAGCACCACGTCATCAAGACATCTGTCACATTCAACTGTTACGTCTCCTGTTATTTCAGCGCTCACATTCATCCATCCGCTCCCTTTCTCCAGCAGTACATCTGCCTGCAAATCAGCATCAAGAATCAGAGAATTTTCAAAACTCCTGAAAAAATCACCGCCGATTGAAAAATCATAACTGTGTTTTCCAACCTGCAATCCTTTAATCTGAATTATAAATTCCTTATTCTCAGCCATCTCTGTTCCACTTCACTTTAGGGCGTGCAAAGATAGTTATTTTTTTTGTTAAATCAAACTCAGTTTTTATTAAAGGGCATTGTTCTTCCTTCTCTTCCGCTCATTCTCGTCGAGATAAATTTTCCTAATTCTCATGAACTTAGGTGTTACCTCTACAAGTTCATCCTCCTGGATATACTCGAGCATCTCCTCAAGAGAGAACTGCAATGGAGGTGGAAGCACAGCCTTTTCATCTGTACCTGAAGCCCTTACGTTAGTAAGTTTTTTGGTCTTGCAGATATTTATGTTAAGGTCATCAACCCTTGAGTGCTCACCTACAACCTGTCCTGCATAAATCTCCTCTCCAGGGTAAATTATGAATTTGCCCCTGTCCTGAAGTTTGTCCATTGCATACGCAACAGCAGTACCGGTCTCAATTGCCACAAGCGAACCGTTGTTCCTCTTCTCAATTTCACCCTTGTAAGGCTCATACCCTTTAAACCTGTGGGCTACAACAGCCTCACCTGCAGTAGCGGTAAGAAGATTGCTCCTCAAGCCTATGATACCTCTTGAAGGGATGTCAAAATCAAGATGTACACGGTCCTCCCTGTGCTCCATATGCAGCAGTGAACCTTTCCTTCTTGTGGTAAGTTCAATTGCGGCACCAACCTTATCCTCCGGAAGGTCTATGGTAAGGTGCTCAATAGGTTCGCATCTCACACCGTTTATATTCTTGTCTATAACCTTAGGCTGTCCTACCTGCAGTTCAAAGCCCTCCCTTCTCATTGTCTCAATGAGGACACTCAAATGAAGCACACCACGTCCGTAAACCACAAACGAATCTGCAGTTACACCATCCTTCACCCTAAGGGCAAGGTTTTTCTCCAACTCCTTCTCCAGGCGCTCCTTCAGATGTCGGGAAGTTACAAATTTACCGTCCCTTCCAAAGAAAGGTGAATCATTGATACAGAAAAGCATACTCATGGTAGGCTCATCCACGGAGATTGGAGGGAGTGCCTCAGGATTCTCATAATCTGCAATTGTATCTCCAATCTCAAACCCCTCTATTCCCACAACTGCACAAATGTCACCGCTGTGCACCTCTTCAACCTTTGTTTTTCCAAGGCCGTCGAACACCATAAGTTCCTTGATCCTGCTCTTCTCAAAAGTACCGTCCCTTTTGCAAAGGGTAACAGGCTGGTTGGCCTTCAGGGTTCCTCTCTTTATCCTCCCGACAGCAATACGTCCCACATACGGAGAGTATTCCAATGAAGAAATCAGCATCTGTGGAGTACCCTCCAACTGCTCCGGTGCAGGAATCTCCTCAAGGATTGTATCCAGCAGAGGGGTAATGTCTGTGGTAGGTTTCCTCCAGTCATGCGACATCCAACCCTGCTTCGCACTTCCGTAAAGGGTCTTGAAGTCCAACTGCTCCTCTGTTGCATCCAGGGAGAACATCAGGTCAAAAACCTGCTCGTTCACCTCGTCGGGACGACAGTTCTGCTTATCTACCTTATTTACAACCACTACCGGTTTCTTTCCCATTTCTATGGCTTTCTGAAGGACAAACCTTGTCTGAGGCATTGTCCCCTCAAAAGCATCAACAAGCAGCAGAACTCCGTCTGCCATGTTGAGCACCCTCTCAACTTCACCACCAAAGTCGGCGTGGCCCGGGGTGTCGATGATGTTAATCTTATAACCTTTGTAAGGTACACTCACATTCTTTGCAAGAATTGTGATACCTCTCTCCCTTTCCAGATCATTATTGTCCAGAATAAGTTCACCGCTCTTCTCGGCATTCCTTGTAATTTTTGCCTGAAGAATCATCTTGTCAACTATGGTAGTTTTACCGTGGTCGACATGAGCAATAATTGCTATATTTCTAATGTTTTGCATAATCTGGGTGCAAAAGTATAGAAAAACAACAAAAAGTTGTTAAAATGTTGTTAACTTTTTTACCCCATTGTTTGTCATTTTTTAAGATTATAATATTTTTGCACATCTTTTTATAAAAATTACTACGTATATGAAACAGGACATGATTGTTATTTTGGACTTGGGTAGCCACGAGAACACAGTGGTAGCCAGAGCCATCCGTGCATTGGGTGTATACAGCGAGATTTACCCCCACGACATTACCGCACAAGAATTGAAGGCACTGCCTAACGTTAAAGGCATCATTATAAACGGAGGTCCTAACAATGTCATAGACGGAGTTGAGATAGATGTAAATGCTGAAATCTACCAGGCAGGGTTCCCTGTTATGGCGGCAGGCCACAGCAAGGCTCTCTGCGATATAAAACTTCCTCAGTTCACAAATGACGAGGAGGCAATTAAAGATGCTGTAAAATCATTTGTATTTGACACCTGCAAGGCTGAGGCCAACTGGAACATGACAAATTTCGTGAATGACCAGGTTGAACTTATCCGCAAACAGGTAGGTGACAGGAAAGTTCTTCTTGCATTGTCGGGAGGAGTAGACAGTTCAGTTGTTGCAGCACTTCTGATTAAAGCTATCGGGAATAATCTTGTATGTGTGCATGTAAACCATGGCCTTATGAGAAAAGGTGAGTCTGAGAATGTGATTGAGGTATTCAGGAACCAGTTGAATGCAAATCTTGTATATGTTGATGCAACAGACCGTTTCCTGGACAAACTTGCAGGTGTTGCAGATCCTGAGCAGAAACGTAAAATTATTGGAGGTGAGTTCATTAGAGTGTTTGAGGAAGAGGCCCGCAAATTGGACGGCATAGATTTCCTTGGCCAGGGAACCATCTACCCTGATATAGTTGAGAGCGGTACAAAAACTGCCAAAATGGTTAAATCTCACCACAACGTGGGTGGACTTCCTGAGGACATGCAGTTTGAACTGGTTGAGCCAATCAAACAATTGTTCAAGGATGAGGTTCGTGCATGTGGCCTTGAGTTGGGCCTTCCATACGAGATGGTTTACCGCCAGCCGTTCCCAGGCCCAGGTTTGGGTGTAAGATGCTTGGGCGCAATCACCAGAGACCGTCTTGAGGCTTTGAGGGAATCAGATGCAATTCTCCGCGATGAGTTTGCAAAATGTGGCCTTGACAAAAAAGTATGGCAGTACTTTACCGTAGTTCCTGACTTCAAATCTGTAGGTGTAAGGGACAATGCCCGCTCATACGACTGGCCTGTAATCATCCGCGCCGTAAACACCGTGGATGCCATGACCGCCACAATTGAGCAGATTGACTGGCCAATCCTCATGAAGATCACTGACAGAATCCTCGCAGAGGTACCTACAGTCAACCGCGTATGCTACGACATGTCTCCAAAACCAAACGCAACAATCGAGTGGGAGTAATCTTCCCCCCCAAAAAGATACCCAAAAGACCTGGAGCACTTGCCCCAGGTCTTTTTTTTGTGCCCAGGCGGCTGCATTTCCCCTCCCCGGGCACGTTTTCCCCTAAAAATGTGCCCGCCCACCCCAGAGTGGGCACACCAGAGCACCTTTTTGTGCCCAGGCGGCTGCATTTCCCCTCCCCGGGCACGTTTACCCCCAGAAATGTGCCCGTCTACCCCGGAGTGGGCACAACGGAGTACCTTTTTGTGCCCAGGCGGCTGCATTTCCCCTCCGCGGGCACGTTTGACCCTCAAAATGTGCCCGCCTACCCCGGAGTGGGCACACCCAAGCACCTTTTTGTGCCCAGGCGGCATTTCAGAATAAAAAATGTATCTTTGTAGCACATGACCTGGCAGGAATACATATCTGATTTCAAGGCATATCTGCAGTTGGAACGTTCTCTCTCCGGGAACACCATAAGTGCCTATTGCTCAGATGTATCCTTATTCGAAAAAACTGTCGGTGATAAACTCCCCCACCAGGTCACCACGGCAGAAATTGAGTCATTCCTGGCATATCTCTACAAGGAAGGGGGAAGGAAAAACACCCAGGCGAGGAAAATCAGTGCATTGAGGGAGTTTTTCAAATTTGTTGAGGCACAGCAAAATGCCACTTCAGACCCGGATTTTGCGGGGTGGCACAACCCCATGCAGGGGATAGATACTCCAAAGGATACCCGCCGTCTTCCCGACGTACTTTCACTTGAGGAGATAGAAAAAATCCTCCAATCATTTGACCTCACTACCCCGGAAGGAATCCGCAACCGCGCCATCATAGAAATGCTGTACGGCTGTGGGTTAAGGGTATCGGAACTGGTAAACCTGAGGGTGTCTGACCTTTTTTTCAAAGAGTCATACATCAGGGTTCTGGGAAAGGGGAGCAAGCAGAGACTTGTCCCAATAGGAGAATGTGCAATTGATGCAGTAAAAGCCTATATGGAAAAGCGGTGGGAAACCCTTGCCGCTGCATCATATGCAAAAGGGACCAGAGGTAAACATGCCAGCCACAAGCATCCCGCAAAGAATGATAGTGTAGGTGTAAATGGTAATACTCCCGATGGTATAACAACAGGAGGTGTAACCCACCTGTCGGGAAAAGAATTGGCCAAATACAGACGGGAATCCGATGGAACACTGTTCCTCAACCGGAGGGGAGGAAAACTTTCCAGGGTGATGATTTTCACAATGATAAAGGAACAGGTGAAGTCTGTAGGAATCACCAAAAACATCTCACCACACACTTTCCGCCACTCATTTGCAACCCATCTTGTTGAGAATGGTGCGGATCTGCGTGTGGTACAGCAGATGCTCGGGCACGAAAGCATCCTCACCACAGAGATTTACACCCATATAAGTTCCCGACAATGGATGCAGGACATCCTGGACCACCATCCGCAGCGGAAGTAGGTTTGTCTTTTCAGCAAATCAAGGGTCAAACGTACCCGCAGAGGGGAAATCCGGCCACCTGGGCACAAAAAGGTGCTCCGGTGTGCCCACTCCGGGGTAGGCGGGCACACTTCTGGGGGTAAACGTGCCCGCAGAGGGGAAATGCAGCCGCCTGGGCACAAAAAGGTGCTTCGGTGTGCCCACTGGGGTGCAGGCGGGCACATTTCTGGTGGTAAACGTGCCCGCGGAGGAGAAATGCAGCCGCCTGGGCACAAAAAGGTGCTTGGGTGTGCCCACTCCGGGGTAGGCGGGCACATTTTTAGGGGAAAACGTGCCCGCGGAGGGGAAATCCGGCCGCCTTGGCCAGAAATCACCTTGGCCGGGAACCCCCTAACCGGGAACTACTTAGCGCCACAAAGAAATGCCAGTTAAACCATCTCTGCAGATGGGCACCACTCCCTCAGCGGGCAGCCACCGCATTTGGGCTTGCGGGCGGTGCAGATGTAGCGGCCGTGGAGGATGAGCCAGTGGTGAGCGATTGCCCGCTCGTGCTCAGGTATGAGTTTGTTGAGGTCTTTTTCAACCTCCAGAGGGGTTTTCCCTTGTGAGAAGCCCAATCTGTGGGATACCCTGAATACATGAGTATCAACCGCTATTACCGGTTTGTTGTATATGATTGAGGCCACCACATTGGCGGTCTTGCGCCCAACTCCTGGCAGCCTTTCCAGCAAGGCACCGTCAGATGGAACAACACCACCGTAATCGGCAACAAGCATCTGCGCCATTCCAATAAGGTGGCGGGCCTTATTATTTGGGAACGATATTGATTTTATGAGTTCATATACCTCCTCAAATGTTGCCTCGGCAAGCAGCTCAGGGGTTGGAAAGCGCAAGAAGAGAGCAGGGGTGTGCATATTCACCCTCTTGTCTGTACATTGGGCAGAGAGTATTACAGCCACAATCAACTGGTACGGATTCTGGAAATCCAGTTCGCTCTCCGCTACCGGGACATTCTCCCTGAAATAGTCCAATATTGCCTTTTTGCGCTCCTTCTCCTTCATAGCATTTAAATTTCAAGTGTAAAGTCTTCAGATTCAGCCTTATCATCCAACTCCCGTGCATCTCCCGGCTCAGCATCTGGCAGCACTTCCAGCATAGCAGCAGGTTCAGCGGGTGCTGCGGGTTCCGGCAGGTCAAAGGGTGAAAATTCTATTTCCTGTTCCATCTCCCTCACCCCACCGTCTTCACAGATAAGGACCCTTCCCGGATATCTCTTGTAGAGCTCCCTGTTATGGGTAACCATCAGAACAGCAGGCTGTTCCTGTGCATGTATCCTGGTAAGTACATTCATTATCTCCGTAGCGGTCTCTTCATCCAGGTTGCCGGTAGGCTCGTCTGCCAAAATCACCTGCGGGTTGTTGAGCAGTGCCCTTGCAATTGCAATTCTCTGCTGTTCTCCTCCCGACAACTGGTGTGGCATCTTGTGTATCTTCTCCTGCATACCCACCATTTCCAGCACCTCCTTTACCCTTTCGTGCATAAGTTTCCTCTTTTTCCACCCGGTAGCCTCCAGTACAAAGAGGAGGTTATCCTCCACACTGCGGTCCATGAGCAACTGGAAATCCTGGAATACGACCCCCAGTTTGCGGCGCAGGAATGGGATATGGCGTTTCTTTATTTTCCACAAGTTGAAACCAGCCACTTCTGCCTTTCCTTTCTTGAGCGGGAGTTCCGCTATAAGGGTCTTTATGATTGAACTCTTGCCGCTTCCAACCTTGCCGAGAAGGTATACGAATTCGCCTTTGCCAATGGTAATATCCACATTGGAAAGGATAAGGTTGCCGTCATTTATAACATCAACTCCACTCATCTTCACGAGGGTTTCAGGCTCCTGCTGCAAAGTGTTTTTTTCTGCCGTACCGGTCATAAGAAATATCAGTTTTCCAGGATAAAATATATGTCTATCGGGATACAAATTTACAATTTTTTTGCTATATTTGTATGTTTATAATTCATGGAAAAAAATGAGCGAAATAGAGAAAGAAAACGTTGCCAAAAATGGTGAGTATTCAGCCGACAGCATTCAGGTGCTTGAAGGTTTGGAAGCAGTGAGGAAACGTCCTTCAATGTACATTGGAGATGTAAGTGCAAGAGGTCTCCACCATTTGGTTTATGAGGTTGTTGACAACTCAATTGATGAGGCTCTGGCAGGGTACTGTTCAGATATCTACATTACAATCAATAAAGACAACTCCATTACAGTAAAGGATAACGGAAGGGGTATCCCTACCGGCATGCATGAAAAAGAGGGAAGAAGTGCCCTTGAGGTGGTTCTCACAGTACTTCATGCAGGTGGAAAATTCAGCAAGGACAGTTACAAGGTTTCCGGTGGTCTCCACGGTGTGGGTGTATCCTGCGTGAACGCCCTTTCAACCCATCTTAAGGCAGAGATCCACAGGGAGGGCAAAATCTTTGTTCAGGAGTTCTCAAGGGGTGTTCCTCTATATTCTGTAAAAGTTGTGGGCGAGGCTGAAGATACAGGTACAATCATAACATTCAAGCCGGATCCTGAGATATTTACCGTAACCACAGAGTACAGTTATGATATCCTTGCCGCAAGGTTGAGGGAACTTGGGTACCTCAACAAGGGGGTAAAACTTACAATTACAGATACCAGAGCCACCGAGGTGAATGATGAGGGGGAGACCGTTGAGGTTGAAAGGACAGAAACATTCTATTCTGAGCAGGGTCTTCTTGAGTTTGTAGGTTATCTCGACGGCACAAGGGAGAAACTCACAGAGAAGCCTATTTATCTGGAGACAGACAAAACAGGTATCCCTATTGAGATTGCAATGCAGTACAATACAGGATTCTCTGAAAATATCCATTCGTACGTAAACAATATCAACACCATTGAGGGCGGTACACATTTGAGCGGTTTTAGGAGAGGCCTTACCACAACCCTCAAGTCATACGCAGAGAAAAACGGTCTTTTGAGCAAACTCAAATTTGAGATTGATGCAGCAGACTTCCGCGAGGGACTTACTGCAGTTATCTCAGTTAAAGTTGCAGAGCCCCAGTTTGAGGGTCAGACAAAGACCAAACTTGGAAACAGCGAGGTTACGGGTGCTGTAAGCAAGGCTGTAAGTGAAGCCCTTGAGATTTACCTTGAGGAGAACCCTAAGGATGCCAAACAGATTGTAGAGAAGGTGATTCTTGCTGCAACTGCAAGACACGCGGCACGTAAGGCAAGGGAACTGGTACAGAGGAAGACAGTTATGAGCGGAGCAGGGCTTCCGGGCAAACTGGCTGACTGTTCAAACAGGAACCCGGAGATGTGCGAACTCTTCCTTGTGGAGGGAGACTCTGCGGGCGGTACAGCAAAAACAGGAAGGGACAGGGGATTCCAGGCAATCCTTCCGCTCAGGGGTAAGATCCTGAACGTGGAGAAGGCTATGGAGCACAAAGTTCTGGAGAGCCAGGAGATAAGGAATATCTACACAGCACTTGGAGTTACCATTGGTACCGAGGAAGACAGCAAGGCCTTGAACTTGAGCAAACTCCGTTACCACAAGGTTATCATCATGACCGATGCCGACGTGGACGGAAGCCACATTACAACCCTTATCCTCACTTTCTTCTTCCGCCACATGGTGGATCTTATAAAGAACGGACACGTATATTGCGCAACCCCTCCATTGTACAGGGTAAAGAAAGGCAAGACTGAGAAGTACTGCTGGACAGAAGAGGAGCGCAAAGCACTCATAGAGGAACTTGGAGGCGGTTCTGAGAAAGGTATCAGCATCCAGCGTTACAAAGGTCTTGGAGAGATGAACGCTGAGCAGTTGTGGGATACTACAATGGACCCTAACACCCGTATCCTCAGACAGGTTACCATTGAGAACGCAGCAGAGGCAGACAGAATCTTCTCAATGCTTATGGGAGATGATGTACCGCCAAGAAGAGAGTTCATTGAACAGAACGCCAAATACGCAAACATTGATGCATAGAGGCAAATATATATTGGCTACATTGCTCCTCTCGGCAGGAATCATTGCAAATGCCGGCGCCCAGACAAAATTGGGTTCCGGCATTCGCAAGTTATTCTCCAAAGGGGACAAGGGGGCATGCTCCGCTCAACTGGATTACTCGAGATTCCCCCAGAAAACATTTATCGGGATGAAGGGAATTACTCTGGAGGATGTGATTTTTGACCCCCATCCTACCATTGTTCCCATTGAAGACAATATTGAATTTACAGATTTTTCTGATCTTCCCGACGAATACAACATCTGGAACAATTCATCCATTAACCCGTACAATGTATCACTTGTGGGGATGAAAGATACCGTAAAGATTGACCTTAGCGGGTATTGTCCCCCTTCCGAAAAGTATGTAACCTCGAACTGGGGATTCAGGAAATGGAAATTCCACTACGGGATAGACCTTAAAGTCCACAGGGGGGACACCGTAAGATGCGCCTTTGACGGTACCGTAAGGATAACCCGCAGGGACAGGGGGTACGGATATTTTGTAGTTGTAAGACACGACAACGGCCTTGAGACGCTATATGCCCACCTTAACAGGATTCTGGTAAAGAATGACCAGAAGATAAAGGCAGGGCAGGCCGTAGGAATGGGAGGAAACACTGGACGCTCTACCGGTTACCACCTGCATCTCGAATTCAGGTATCTTGGGAATCCCATAAACCCCAACGACATTGTGAATTTTGAGACACACAAGGTACACAAGCCGGTTCTGCTGGTAACTTCAGGTACATTTGCATACAAGGCTGAAATAGACAAGATAAGGTACTGGACTGTAAAGAAGGGGGATACCCTTGGCAGGATAGCATACAGGACGGGAGTTTCAGTTAACAAACTGTGCCAGCTCAACGGAATAAAAAAGACAACAATCCTGAGGATTGGAAGGAAAATCAGATATACATAAATATTTTAATTTAAGAACTATGGATATTTTTGAAAGAATCAAAAAGGACTCGGGTGGATCCCTTGGCCAGTACAGAAAAAAAGCTCACGGATATTTCATGTTCCCTAAATTGGAAGGTGAGATTGGACCTTACATGACATTCAACGGCAAGAAGGTTCTTGCATGGACATTCAACAACTACCTTGGTCTTGCAAATGACCCTGAGGTTAGAAAAGTTGATGCAGAGGCTGCAGCGAAATGGGGCTTAGCATATCCTATGGGTGCCCGCATGATGAGTGGACACACTTCTCTTCACGAGCAGTTGGAGAGAGAACTTGCAGAGTTTGAGTGCAAAGAGGATGCTTATCTGTTCAACTTCGGCTACCAGGGAATGATCTCTACAATTGACGCCCTTGTTACAAGACATGACGTTATCGTGTACGATTCAGAGGCTCATGCTTGTATTATGGACGGTGTACGCCTCCACATGGGACAGAGAATTGTATATCCTCATAATGATATTGAGCGTTGCGAGAAAGCACTTCAGAGGGCTACTAAACTTACTGAGAAGACCGGTGGCGGTATCCTTCTCATTACTGAGGGTGTTTACGGTATGACCGGTGGTCTTGGCCGTCTCGACCTTATCTGCGAGTTGAAGAAAAAATACAACTTTAGAATCCTTATTGACGATGCACACGGTTTCGGTTCAATGGGCCCTAACGGTAGAGGTACCTCTGAGCACTACGGTGTAATGGATCAGGTAGACCTTTACTTTGGTGCTTATGCAAAATCAATGGCTTGTATCGGCGGTTTCGTTGCAGGTGACAAAGAGATTATTGAGTACTTGAGATATAACCTCCGTTCACAGATTTACGCAAAATCACTCCCTATGCCAATTGTAGAGGGCTGTTTGAAGAGATTGGATATGATCAGAAAAGGTCACGACAGACGTGAGAAACTCTTCAAGATTACCCGCGCTTTGCAGGACGGTTTGAGAGAGAGAGGCTTTGACATTGGTGTTGCCGAGGCTTGTATCACCCCTGTATTCTTGAAGGGAGATGTTCCTGAAGCAACCAATATGCTTGTAGATCTTAGAGAGAACCACGGTATCTTCTGTTCTTGTGTAGTTTACCCTGTAGTACCAAAAGGTGTTATAATGTACCGCCTTATCCCTACAGCAATGCACGAAATGGAGCATGTAGAGTACACCCTTAAAGCATTTGAGGCTTGTAAAGCCAAACTTGAGGCAGGTGCATACAAAGGTTCTACCGACATTCAGGATATGGCCATTTACTAGTATTTTCTTACACTTAAGGTCCCCCGCCCCACCTTGCAGAAGGGTAACGGTAAGGGGGACCCTTTTATATCATAGATTATGAAAGTAGTAATAATAACAGGAGCCAGTTCAGGTATAGGTTTGGCCAGTGCAAAGGCTTTTGCCGCCAAAGGTGATTGCGTTGTCCTCGCAGCCAGAAACATTGAAAAACTCAAAAGCACAGTTACCGTTCTGCAGAACCTGCACGGAGAGCAGGCAAGGCTTGGCGAGAAAAAAGTTCCAAGATTCCTTGCCGTTGAAACCGATGTAGTAAAGGAAGAGGATTGCAAAAACCTCATTGCCCGTACAGTTGAAGCCTACGGCAGAATAGATGTACTTGTAAACAACGCCGGAATCTCAATGAGGGCAATGTTCAAGGACTTGGATTTGAGCGTTATCAAAAACCTCATGGATGTAAACTTCTGGGGAACTGTATATTGTACAAAATATGCCCTCCCTTACCTTCTTGAGGCCAAAGGTTCAGTTGTAGGTGTAATCTCAATTGCCGGATTCAAGGGGCTCCCTGCCAGGACAGGCTACAGTTCATCCAAATTTGCAATCTACGGCTTCCTGGACACACTCCGTGTAGAGCATCTGCATGACGGGCTGCATGTAATGGTGTTTGCCCCTGGCTTCACAGCCTCAAACATCAGATTTACAGCCCTTACAGCAGACGGTTCTGCTCAGGGAGAGACCCCAAGGGACGAAGGAAAGATGATGAGTGCAGAGGCTGTTGCCGAACGCCTTGTAAAAGGTGTTTACAAGAGGAAAGCCCAGATTGTCCTCACCCCTATTGGGAAACTCACCGTATGGTTGAACAAGTTCTTCCCAAGACTGGTTGACAGATTGGAGTACCAGTACATGAAGAGCGAACCGGATTCTCCGTTGAAATAAAAAAAAGCGACTGTAATAGTCGCTTTTTTTGTGCCCAGGCGGCCGGTATTTTCCTCCGTGGGCACGTTTGCCCCCCAAAATGTGCCCGCCTGCACCCCAGTGGGCACACCGGAGCACCTTTTTGTGCCCAGGCGGCCGGTATTTTCCTCCGTGGGCACGTTTGCCCCCTAAAATGTGCCCGCCTGCACCCCAGTGGGCACACCGGAGCACCTTTTTGTGCCCAAGCGACCGTTTATTTACTCCTTCACCTCCACTTTTATCTTATACGGAACCCCATTCAATACATCTGTGCGGCCGGAGTATTCAAAGCCGTTTTCGCCGAAGGTGGAAGTTACTGTGGTTTCACAAAATACCGAGATATAGAGTTTGCCAGCAGCAGGTTTTTTGAGAACAAGAGACTTGTTGCAGCCAGGGTCAGCATTGACTTTTGCCGCAGCATTATGGAATGCAAAATCCCCTTCAAGTGCAGCAAGTGAAAGGTCAAAATTGTCTGCCCCCTCATATCCTTCCAATGTCACCACAACCTTTTTGGTCCTGCGGGGAACATCCACTGTAAAATGATGGTACTGGCGGTCTCCAATCCCCGTGAAAAGCGGCTCTCCATCTTCTGTAGACCTGTTCATTTCACGCACCTGTCCTGGAACCAAATTCCCCTTAATCTGTGGTGTTCCGGTGTTGTCCATTGCGTACAGCAGGAATGCCTCCATCAGATGAAGCCTCTCCCCTGTAGTTATGTCTTCCGGATGGGAAGACATGGATATTACTGTTCCTGCCTGGTCTGAAGACTTGTAAGCCCAACACAATACGGCATTGTCAATACTTGGCCCTACAGGAGGAATTGTATCATAATCTACCCTGAGCAACGGCATGGTGCCGGCAGGTACTGAATCCTGCGGCTGAAGGGCAGCATGCGGCCCGTTGAGATGATATATCCCCTCAACTTTTCTGTCCCCTCCAAAATCATTGTATTTTAGAAGCGGACAATCTTCATCCATATACATTGTAAAGTATTTGTCCTGCAGATATGTATCCCTCACCCTGCCCGGCCAGATTCCAAGGTAATTGTTGTTTTTCCTGTAGATGTTGTCATCATTGTAGTATCCCGACGATGCCATAAATGCCCCTGCACAAGTTCCCAGATAGGAACCACCTGCCGCAACATATTTCCTGATTGCCTCCCTACCATCTTCACCCAAAGATCTTCCATGGGAACCGGCAAGCCCTCCATTTACATAAAGGACTCTGAAACGGGGAGCCCCGTCGGGATAAAGAAGCGCTCCGTTGCGGTCCTGCTCCCACCCTACGAAACACCTGTGCTGCATTAGGGTGTCATTACGGTCATTTTTGGTTGCGAGGAATACCTCCAGTTCCAGGCCAAGTGAATCTGCCGCAATAAGATGCTTGCGGTCATAGAGTTTCACACCGCTATCCATAAATACATCTTTATAGTAGCCGTGCTTGTCTGCACTCTGTGCAGATACAAGAAATGGTAAAAGTGAAATTAACGATAATAAATACTTAAACTTCATTTTCATTCTCTTTATTGTTATGGAATTCATTTATAAAGAATCCTTCATTTTGAAATTCACTTTTAGAATTCAGTGCAGAAATTACTGGTTTCCCAGTTTTTGCTTCCAATTCCAAACGTACCCCAAACGTTTATAATCTTGCATAGCCTGATTGATTGACAGTTCTGGATCCTGATATTGTTCTAGCCTTTCAGATGCAACTTGCGCCATCCATAATTTGAAAGGTTCAGCCTTAGGGGAAGGGATTGACTGTATAATCCTTAAAATCTGCATTGTATCTGCAGCCAGAGTAAGCCGTTTTTTCCCAGAATCTGTCATCATTGTTACCTGGGGACAATTTGTCCCCAGAAATATGCCCAGTTCCGGATCTCTCTTCCTCATCTTTTTCAGATAATCTGTAGGATTGACGCTACCAGTCAATACCTGAACAACATCCACAACAGAAAAATACCACTTTTCCTGCTCATCATCCCACATGGTACGGATTCTCTTTTCTTCAAAAACTTTAATGGTCTCCTGTTTTTCCATAGCACAATATCCATTGTTCATTACCGCACGCAAATTAGGAATATTTTACTTAACACAAGGCCAAAAAAAGAAAAACTTGCAGCATCAACTGCAAGTTTTTTCTTTTTTCTAAAAATATATTCAGTTATTCGCAATATTCTCTGCTATCTTCTCCACAAGGCATTTTCTGGCCTCCTGGCTTGCCCAACCGATATGAGGGGTCAGCAGGATCTTCGATGGGTCCTCCACCTTGAAATAAGGGGAATCGAGCGGAAGCGGCTCTTTTGCAAATACATCAACTCCTGCACCTGCAAGGCATCCGTCATTGAGTGCCTTAACCAGATCTGCCTCATTTATGATGCCGCCGCGTCCCAGGTTGAAGATATATGCACTCTTCTTCATCAGCGCCAGTTTGTCATAAGTGATGAGGTTATTTGTACGCTCGTTTAGAGGACAGTGTACGGAGATAACATCACAAGTGCCCATAAGTTCCTCAAGGGAAACGGCCTTAAACTCTTCTGAGTGTGCTTTGCCGCTGGTTGAGTAGTAAACCACCTCCATTCCGAATGCCTGTGCAATCCTGGCAACCTTGCCTCCAATATTACCCAAACCTACAACACCGTATCTTTTTCCTTTAAGTTCCCAGAAACATTTGCTTACATCTGTAAATGAAGGCCCTTTTGAGTAGTTTCCGCTCTTTACGGCATAATCAAAATACTGCATCTGGCCAACCATTGAAAGAACCATTCCAAATGTCACCTGCACAACACTCTCAGTTGAGTACCCAATTGCATTCTTTACCGGAATTCCCTTGCTGTTTGCATACGGGATATCCACATTGTTTGTTCCGGTTGCCGCAACACAAATAAGTTTTAGTGTTGGGCAAGCATCAATCTGCTCCTTCCCTATTATAACCTTATTTGTAATGATTACATCAAATCCCTGAATCCTTTCAAACACCTCTTCAGGTTTGGTAAAAGGGTATGTAACCAACTCGCCCTGTGCAGCAATAGGCTCAAGGGAGATATCACCTCCTATAGTGTCGGCATCCAAAAAAACTATCTTTCTCATATTCAAAAAAATTTATTCCCGACAGTTGCCTGTCGGGAAAATGGAATTTATCAATTTATTTGCTCATCATCAGGGTTATTGGTTCCAATGCCCTTCCCGATATCTCTTCGGGCACCTTAACCTCAAATTTTTCATCCCGCAACGCCTCATATACCTTCTCAAGTGTGGCAAGTTTCATATACTCGCAGACTATCTTCTCCGAAACCGGAATGAACTCCTTGCCGGGATTGTCCTTGCGCAGTTTGTGGAGGGTCCCCACCTCAGTAGCAATGATGAACTGTTTCTTTTCACTTGCTGCAGCATGTTTCAATATTCCCGATGTAGAATACATGTAGCAGTTGGGGTTCTCCAGTATTGCAGGATCGCTTGAGCATGCACTCTCAGGGTGTATGAGGACATCCGCCTCAGGGTATTTTGCCATCATCTCCTGAACCATGGATGTTGTAACCTGGTCGTGCACCTTGCAGCACCCGTCATAAAGTTCCATATCGCGTCCGGTCTGGGAAATGATATAGGCTCCCAGGTTTTTGTCGGGAACAAAGAAAACTTTTGTATCCTGTGGAAGCCCCTTTACAATTGAAAGGGCATTTGCACTGGTGCAGCAGATGTCTGTATGGCTTTTCACCTCCGCTGTGGTGTTTACATAACTGACAACCATTCCATTTGGATTGGCAGTTTTCCACTCAGCCAGGTTCTTGCCGCATACCCCGTCTGCCAAAGTGCAGCCGGCGCCAAGTGCGGGAACCAGAACTTTCTTCTTAGGAGAAATGAGGGCTGCAGTCTCTGCCATAAAATGGACACCTGCAAAGACAATGATATCAGCATCTGCTGTGCCGGCCTTCCTCGAAAGTTCAAGGGAATCGCCAAGAAAATCGGCAACATCCTGAACCTCAGGGTTTGAGTAGTAGTGGGCAAGCACTATTGCATTTTTCTGCTTCTTCAGTTCCTCAATCTTCTGTACAAGTTCTTCTCTTGTCATATATTTACTTTTCTACTTGAATGTTCATACTTATATCCATTCCCTTTACGGTATGGGTAAGGGCACCTACACTAATGTAGTCTACACCTGTTGCAGCAACCTCAACAAGGCGAGGAATGCTCATGTTGCCCGATGCCTCTGTCTTTATGGCCTTGCCTGAAGCCTTGATAATCTTTACAGCCTCAGCCATGGTTGCATTGTCCATGTTGTCCAGCATAATTATGTCTGCGCCTGCAGCAATTGCCTCATGAACCTCAGGGATATTTGTAGTCTCAACCTCAATTTTAATGGTTGCAGGGATATTTCCCCTCACCTGCTCAACTGCCTTGGCAATGCCTCCGGCCATCTTAATGTGGTTGTCCTTGATCATTGCCATATCATATAGGCCCATCCTGTGGTTTGTTCCGCCACCATCCTTTACAGCCATCTTGTCAAGCACTCTCAGACCTGGAGCGGTCTTGCGGGTATCCAGAAGTTCAGTTGAAGTCCCTTCAAGTTCCTTAACATATTTTGCTGTCTCGGTTGCAATACCGCACATCCTCTGGAAAATGTTCAACGAAAGCCTCTCTCCCTTGAGAAGGGTAGGATATGAAGCCTCAATACGCAAAAGTACATCTCCTTTCTTTACAGAATCGCCATTCTTGAAATAAGGAATATACACTATATCCTTCTGGAATCTCTCATATACCTTCTTTATTACCTCTATTCCCGATATAACACCATCCTGTTTTGCAGTCATTGTTGCAACTGCATTCATAGACTCAGGGATAATGGAATCAGTTGTAACATCACCTGTATTGATGTCTTCCTCAAGACCAAGGTCTATAAGTTTGTCTATCAAATTCTCGTATTGCATCATATCTTAAAAGTTCAAATAATCTTTATTAACCGGTGCAGTGGTCATCTCCTGACCCATCTGCTGTATTGAATGCAGTTCATAAGATTCGTCTGCACAAGGGTAATCCTCCCTATAATGGCCTCCACGGCTCTCCTTTCTCATAAGGGCAGGATTCATTATCAGTGAAGCCACTATCAGGAGCCTCCATGCCGCATCCTCATAATACTCCTTAACAGGAACGGTACTTACCACCTTGCGGCTCATCATAAGTTCAGTGGCAAGGGCCTCAATCTTGCGCAACCCCTCCTTGAGTCCCTCTTCACTCCTCACAATGCCGGCATGTGCATTCATGATTTCAGAAACCTTAACCTTAAGTTCATTGTATGACTCTGCATTGGTCTCGTCCCTGTAGTACTCCTCCTTAAAGGCAGGGAGACGTTCAGGAGCCCCGTTCTTCACAGAATCCTCAACGGCCCTATTGGCAAATACAAGACACTCTATCAATGAATTTGAAGCGAGTCTGTTTGCCCCCATAATTCCGGTAGCGGCAATCTCTCCGCACACATACAGCCTCTGAATATCTGTGCGGCCGTTCAGATTTGAAACTACACCACCTACGGTATAATGGGCTGCAGGTGCAACAGGAATCTCGTTTGTAAGGTCATAACCGAACTCCTTGCATTTTGCATTTATTGACGGGAACCGGCCCAGTATCTCCTCCTTGTTCAAATGTTTGAGTGACAGGATAACATAAGGCATATTGTCCTTATACATCTGTTTGTATATAGAACGGGCTACAATATCCCTTGGAGCCAGTTCTGCAAGTTCATGGATTGGAACCATAAACCTCTTGCCGTCCTTTCCAAGAAGATGTGCACCCTCACCCCTTACAGCCTCACTGATAAGGAATGCCTTTGCAGAATCCTTTATGTATAATCCCGACGGATGGAACTGGATGAACTCAGTATCCATTATGCGGCAACCGTTCTTGTAGGCAACCGCCAGACCGTCTCCTATTGTTGTCTGCGGATTTGTTGTCCTGGCATATATTGCTGATGTTCCTCCCGATGTAAGGAAAACATTATTTGCATAAAGGAGTACCTCCTTCCCTTTCTCCTTCTCATGCAGAGGTGTGCCAAAGGCAGGATTCTCACTCCAGCAACGCACTCCATAACACACTCCATCTGCAACAAGGAGATCCAGCAATGAAGTGTTCTCATAAACGGTTATGTTCTCCTTCTGTTCTACCTTTGAAATTACAAACTCTGTAATCCAGCGCCCGGTAGAATCTCCACCTGCATGAAGTATCCTCCTTTTATGGTGTCCCCCTTCAAGGCCAAGTGCCAGAGCCCCGTTCTCGGTATCAAACTGCATTCCATCGGCAATTATCTCCTGAATCCTATCGGGACCCTCATTTACCAGGACATCAACTGCGCTGTCTTCACACAAGCCCCTTCCGGCAATTAAAGTATCTGATTTGTGAATCTGAGGATCATCCTCAAAAGATGTAACGGCTGCAATTCCGCCCTGGGCATTGAATGAATTGCTCTCTCTTACAAATGATTTTGTTACTACGGCAACACTCCCCTTGAATGAGGCCTTATATGCCGCATACAACCCTGCAAGTCCGCTACCTACAACTATGTAATCAAACTTTTGCATTTTAGTTTGGGTAAATTTGAACAAATTTAGCATTTTTTTTTATTCCACACATATTTTTTTTATCACGTCGTGATTTTGTACAAACAATTGATTATCAAATAAATAAAAATAGACACCCCGTATATTTACGGAATGTCTATTTTACAAAATACTGTTATTCAGTTACTTGTACAAAATTGCAACGTGATTTTACCAAGCCAGTGCAGAAGCGCCAAGTATTGCAGCATCTGATTCCTTGAGGGCACTTGGGAGGAGTTTTACCTTACCTTTCCAGATGGATACCATATTGGCCTCCATTGCCTCGCGTATAGGTTTGAAGATGAATTCTCCGGCACGGGCAAGTCCTCCGAACACCACAATAGCCTCAGGGGCACTGAATGCAACAAAATCTGCGAATGACTCGCCAAGTTTCCTGCCGGTAAACTCAAATATCTTAAGAGCCAAAGCATCACCCTTCTGCGCAGCCTCAAACACATCTTTTGAAGTTATGTTGTCAACTTCCCTCAAAAGTGAAGGCTCATCTGAAAGTTCAAGCCACTCGCCTGCTGTTCTGGCAACACCTATTGCCGAGCAGTAGGTCTCAAGGCACCCTTTCTTGCCGCAACCGCAAGGGCGGCCATTATGCCTTACTGCGGTAACGTGGCCCAACTCCCCAGCAAACCCGTCATGTCCGTAAACAAGTTCTCCGTTAATGATAATACCGCTTCCTACACCTGTACCAAGGGTTATCATAATGAAGTTCTTCATGCCGCGGGCTGCACCGTATGTCATCTCACCCACTGCCGCCGCATTGGCATCGTTGGTAACTGTAACAGGAAGATTGTCCAATGCGAGTGAGACCTCCTTAGCCAACTCTACAACAATACCTTTTGCCCACTCAAGGTTTGCAGCATCCTCAATGGTACCTTTATAGTAGTTGCCGTTAGGGGCACCTATACCTATACCCTGAATATTTTCAAAGCCAACCTCTTTTGCAAGTTCCCTTATTGTATCACAAACAGACTGGATAAATATGCCTGCTTCACCTGCCTTGTATTTTGAGTTGATTACTGTCTGTACAACTATGTTTCCCCTTCTGTCAACTATTCCAATCTTTGTGGTCTGGCCTCCAATATCCACACCAACTACGTATTCCTTATTTTCCATATTTTCCATTTTACACTGAAACATTTACTCTGTAGGGATATCCTTGTTCACATTCTTTGAGCCTACCAATGCATAGAACAGCAGATATGCAAGACCTGCAACTATTACCCAGTAACTTGTCATGTAAGATGTTGCATCTGCAATGAATCCCTGGATTGCAGGAAGTATACCGCCACCGCACACCATTACCATAAAGATACCCGAAGCGGCTGCAGTAAATTTACCCAATCCCTCAACTGCAAGGTTGAAGATGCCACCCCACATTACAGAGGTACACAAACCGCAAAGTACAAGGAACATGATATTTGCAGGGACACTTACCATACCGAACGAAATGTCCGACTTGAACACAGGCATCATAACCTCATTTGTAGGGGCAGTGAAGATTGCAGCAAGTACAAGGCACAATCCAATTATACTTACTCCCGACAACATTGCTTTACTTGAAACCTTACCGGCAATTGAACCTCCAACAAGACGTCCTACCAGCATAAGGAACCAGTATGTGCCTACAAGACTTCCTGCCATGGCAGGGTCGATACCCAGCTCCTGGGTCATATAGAGGTTGCTGATATTTGGAATACCAACCTCAACTCCAACATAAATGAAGATTGCAACAATACCCAGCACAAAGTGACGGAAACTCATTGCACTGTATTTCTTGCCGTCTGCAGCAGGTTTTGAATCTGTTTTGGCAGACTCGTATGCCGGTTCCGGAATGTTTGAAACTGCAAGCACTACAAATGCCAATGCAAAAATGCCCATTGCAATGAACAGGGCTGGGTTTGCTTTTGCAATTGTTCTGGCAGCCTCATTTGAACCCATAAGATAACCTACAAGCACCGGAACAATGGTAGCAGCCGACGAGTTGCAAACACCTGCAAACTGGATCAACTGGTTTCCCCTGTTTCCACCGCCTCCCAAAGTATTGAGCATAGGATTTACAACAGTATTGAGCATACACATTGAGAATCCCGACACAAATGCACCGCAGAGGTAGATGCCGAAACTCTCTGCCTTGCCGGAAACAAATGTTACGGCAACACCGGCAAAACCAATTACAACTGCAAGAAGGGCTGTCTTCTTATACCCTATTTTGCTGAGCATATAACCTGCAGGGATACCCATACAGGCGTATGCAATAAAGTTTGCAAGGTTTCCCAACTGTGAAAGGAAGTCACTTGCGCCAAACTGGTTCTTTACAATTACTCCAAAGGGATTCTGCAATCCTGTAACAAATGCAATCATAAAGAACAAAGCAAACATGATTGCTATAGGCAATACATAATTTTTCTTTGTTGTTTCCATAATTTTTAATGTTAAGTTTATTTATAATTGTTGTATCGTTTCCAATAATGATTCTACAAATGTATAAAAAAAACATGAACTCGAGTATGGGGTGACACACTGCAGCCCTGGCACCGGACAACACGCTGCAGAGTGTTACAAAAGGGGCGAAAGCAGACGCGACACGCTCTCGGCCACTTTCTGGCGTTTCTCCCTTTTTGCCCATCTGGCAGCCCCCAACTGGGTGCAGGCAGAAAGGTCTCTGAGGAACTGTCTTTCTATTATATCAGTAGAGCCTTTGTCATAAATGACAGACAAAATCTCAAAATTGTGCTCAAAACTCCTCATATCCATATTGGCCGACCCCACAATGCTCACCTCCCCATCTATACTCACCACCTTTGAATGGTTGAACCCTTTCTTGAAAAGGTATATCTTCACCCCAGCCTCCAGCAGTTCACTCACATATGACATTGTACTGTAATGGGCAATCCTGGTATCAGATCTTTCGGGAAGCATAATCCTCACATCAATGTTTCCCAGGGCGGCAATCTTTATAGCATTCAGCACAGATTCATTTGGTGTAAAATATGGTGAAACTATGTAAATATGTTTCCTCGCCAAAGTTATTGCGCTGAAGAAGCACTGCATGATGCTTGCCCAGTTGCTGTCGGGACCACATACAAGGGTCTGGGTTGCAATATTCTTCTCCCCGCTCCCGTCACCGTTGGAAGTGATGTCAAGTTGCGGATAATATTTTTTTCTCTTCTTGAGTTTCCTGTTCAGAATGAAGTAACGGTCAAGGAGGAAACTGGTCTGCAATGAGGAGACAGCCTCACCCACAATCTTAAGATGTGTATCGTGCCACTGTCCAAGGGCATTCCCAATGTAGTACCGGTCTGCAATGTTAACCCCACCCAAAAAACCTGTCCGGCCATCTACAACCAGTATTTTCCTGTGGTTGCGGTAATTTACCCTTGAGGCAGGGAGCGAGAGTGTCACCTTTGCAAAACAGAGCATCTCCACCCCGGCAGCAACCATCTTCCCTACAAACTCTTTCTTGAGGGAAAAACTTCCCACACCATCGTATATGACCCTAACCTCAACCCCTTCACGGGCCTTCTGCATAAGGAGTGAGGCAAACTTCTCACCTGTGCTGTCATCTGCAAAAATGTATGATTGGAGGTGTATATGGGATTTTGCCCCCTCCATACATCTGTACATGGCATCAAGGGCCTCCCTTCCGGTAAAATAGAATTCCACGGAACTGTTATTCTCAACAACAGTATAACTGTTGCGCAGATTCTGGAAAATAATCTTTTTGTATGGCTGCAGGTCTCCCAGAATGCCCGGATTCTGTTTTATATACTCGCTCTGCATGAGGGAGGTCTCCTTGCGGTACCTGTACTCTGCATTTCCCTTGAACTTGTACAGCCTCCTTTTCCTGTAATGCATACCAAAAAAGAAATAGAGAATAAGGCCAAAATAAGGGAGGAGTATAAGGACTGTAACCCACGAGAGGGTCTTTACAGGGTCCTGACGGCGCATAATCATTGAAGTGGCGGCGTAAACTGCCAAACACAGGTTCATCACATACAGAACCGCCGAAATGATCTGCCAGCCACTTTCAAACATATTTATTTAACTCCAGTATATAAGACACAAATTCCGAATGTCATCTTCCTGAAATTCACCTCCCTGAAACCGGCATCCCTCAATTCCTGCGCAAATGCATCAAATTTAGGGAACGCCTCCACAGAGGTTGAAAGATATTTGTATGCATCCTTATCTTTTGAAACCAGTTTCCCGACAAACGGCAACACATTATTGAAATACAGGTTATAGAAGAAACGTATCACAGGATTCTGCGGTTTTGCAAACTCCAGAATTGCCAACACCCCTCCGGGTTTTATTACCCTGTAAATCTCTGCAAGGCATGAACTTCTCCTGTTGAAATTCCTTATCCCGAAAGATATTGTAACCGCATCAAACTTTCCGGTTTCAAACGGCAGTTTCTCGGCACTGGCAAATATGTAGTCGGGAAGAGGGGGAAGAGGGGCTTCGGGATGCCTTGCATCGTACTTGGCCGCCTTCCTTTTCAGGGGGGCATTCTTCTCCACTGCAATATCAAGCATCTTCTGGGCAATATCCATTCCAGAGACATTCATCCCCGCCTTGTAGAGGGCAATGGAAGAATCTCCCGTGCCACAGGCAATATCGAGCACCTTGGGCTGCCTCTCCCGAGTTGAAGCCCTGAGGAACTTCACCATCTGCCTGCGCCAGTATTTGTCTATATTGAGCGAAAAGATATGGTTCAACATATCATAACTGTGCGCTATCCCGTTGAACATGGTTGAAATTGTCCCCGTATCCTTATTGAGTCTTCTGGAGTTGGGGACAACATCCCTGTGCCGCATGCCGCTTCCGTTATTCATGGATATAATCGTTTATATATCCGAACGACAGGTCATCCAACCTAAGTTCACCCTTTGTAACATGTCCCAGAAGCGTTACCGGAATACCTTCATTGAACAGAAAATCTACAAAGTCATTCTCCTGGGCATCATTTACTGTAATTATTGCAAGATGCCTGCTCCTGCCAAAAAGGAACTCCTTGTCCTCAACCTCGGCATCACCGGTAATGTCAAATCCCAGTTCATTTGGGGCACAGCACTCGAGCAATGAGATGAACAGACCGTTTGAGGAGATATGGTGTGCACTGGTAACAAGGTCATTCTCAATGGCCTTAAGCAAAGCATCCAAAGTACGGTTGTTAATCTGGAAATCGCTCTCATCATCTACCTGCCCTACAACATATATGGTATCACCCTTGGCATCAAACGCCATGGAGGTAACTCTCTTCTTGTCCTTTACAAGTCCCAGGGCATTTATCCTGCGGTCATCAACATTTTTGGTAGTAAGGAAACGGGCTCCGGTACATGCCAATTTTGCAAGGGCCTCAGTAGTAGCCTTGGTAACAGCCTGGGCAGGATCAAACTTGTCCAAAGAAGGGGACTCGGCCTTTGAAATGCCCAAGGTGAATGTACCTTTCCCTATACGCTCAATATCCGCATCATACGGATTGTTGATATACTTGAGGACACTCTTCTTGTACTGTGGATCTTCAGTGAGGAAATCAGCAATATCAATCAAGTCTTCAGTCTGGTTAATTTGGCTTTCGTACAGTTCTACCATCGCTAGATTATTTTAATTGTTCGTTATAGTCTGCTAATATAACCAATTTTTCTGTAAAAACGTTTTGCAGGAGAAAAAAAATATACTACATTTGCACCCGAATCAAGCCCAGATGGTGAAATTGGTAGACACGCCACTTTGAGGGGGTGGTGCCGGTTACGGTGTGCAAGTTCGAGTCTTGTTCTGGGCACCAGCAGAAAAGCAGTCCTTTCGGGCTGCTTTTTCTGTTTTATTTAAAGTGACGTTATCTACGTTACAGTACTACACCAAGCGCTTTTGCTATCCCCTTGCCGTAGGCGGGATCTGCCTTGTAGCAGTTGCGGGCGTGGCGAATCTTAATGAATTCGGCGCAACCCTCCATTGCCCGGGCGGTATTTTCAAAGAGGAGTTGTTTTTCTTCAGGCGGCATAAGGCGGAAGAGATCTCCCGGTTGTGAGTAGTAGTCATCATCGTACTCCCTCTCGTTGTAGTTATATACATCTGCACCGATACTCTTCACCGATGAGTGGGCACAGGCACTGCCGGTCACCCTCAAAGGGGGATCCTTCAGTTCAGGATTGTCTTTCCACTCCCCGTAACTGTTGGGTTCATACCCAAGTGTACTGCCATAGTTGCCGTCGACACGCATCGCTCCATCCCTATGGTATGAGTGTACAGGGCAACGGGGACGGTTTACCGGAATCTGCTCAAGGTTTACCCCAAGGCGGTATCTCTGCGCATCCCCGTATGAGAAGAGGCGTCCCTGGAGCATCTTGTCGGGAGAAAAACCTATACCGTCTATGATGTTCTGCGGGTTGAAGGCCGATTGCTCCACCTCTGCAAAATAGTTGTCGGGATTACGGTTGAGTTCCAGGATTCCCACATCATGGAGTGGAAAATCTCCGTGCGGCCACACTTTGGTGAGGTCAAAAGGGTTTATGCGGTAGGTCTCCGCCTCCTTCTGGGTCATAAGTTGTATCTGGAATTTCCAGCGTGGGTAGTCTCCACGCTCTATACTCTCGTAGAGGTCTCTCTGGTGCGATTCCCTGTCTTTTGCAATGATGGCTGCCGCCTCCTGGTCTGTGAGGTTCTTTATACCTTGCATGGTGCGGAGGTGGAATTTCACCCAAGTGCGGACATTTGCCGCATTTATAAAACTGTAGGTATGGCTCCCAAAGCCGTGCATGTGGCGGTACGAATATGGTATTCCCCGGGAACTCATGGTAATTGTAACCTGGTGGAGGGCCTCCGGAAGGAGTGTCCAGAAATCCCAGTTGCTGTTGGCACTGCGCATATTGGTGCGGGGATCCCTCTTTATGGCGTGGTTCAGGTCTGGGAATTTTAGAGGGTCACGAAGGAAAAACACCGGAGTGTTGTTCCCCACAAGGTCCCAGTTTCCGGTATCGGTATAGAATTTCATGGCAAATCCCCGGATATCCCTCTCCGCATCTGCTGCGCCACGCTCCCCGGCTACAGTTGAGAACCTTACAAAGCACTCAGTCTGCTTCCCGATATGGCTGAAGATTGAGGCGCGGGTGTATTGGGTGATATCATGTGTTACGGTAAATGTGCCGTACGCCCCGGAGCCTTTGGCATGCATGCGTCTCTCGGGTATCACCTCCCTGTCGAAATGGGCAAGTTTCTCCAGGAACCACGGGTCCTGCAGCACCATTGGGCCGCGCTGCCCCGCTGTCTGTACATTCTGATTGTCGGCCACCGGCCTTCCGTTTGATGAGGTGAGCGCTGTGCGGCGTCTCTCCTCCTGCTGGTTGTGGTTGCTTTTCTCCTTTTCCATAAGTCTGTCTGTTTAAAGAAGCAGATTATCCTGCTCTTGAGCATAACATCAAAGGGGGAGAAAAAGTTCAGTCACGTCGCAATTTTGTACATTTTGCTGATTCCCAGCAAAATAAAAAATGAGGTTCAATTGAACCTCATTTTGCAATTGTTTGGTTACCAAACAATTGTACAAAATTGCGACGTGATTAAATCTTTTTAAGCTCCTTAACCGGATTGGAATTCATCAGCCGCACAGCCTGCCATGAGATGGAGACTACAGCCACAAGGGAAATAAGAAGCAGGGCAATTGCATAGAGCCACCAGTAGTTTTCTATCCTGTAGGAGTAGCCGGCAAGCCAATTATCTACAACGAGCCAGCCAAGAGGAACGGCAATAACTGCTGCTACGGCTACAACTTTAAGGAAGCCCATGGCCATATTCAGGAACACTTCTCCCCTGCTGCAGCCAAATACCTTACGGACAGACCAGTTGCGCGACTGCTGACGGGTGTAGTAGGTGCTCATAGCCAGCATGGCCATTGCAGAGAGCAGGATTACCAGTAAGGTAAAGGCTGTAATCAGTTTCAAATTATTCTCCTCGGAGTTGAAATAGCCCCTATAAAGCCCGTTCAGAGGATATACATGAATACCGTTGTCATGCTTCTGGTAGAATTTTTCCAATTCAGCCGCAGCAACATCCTCATCGCCGCTCACCTTAAGCAATATGCGTCTCAAATAAGGGAACGACTCCTCCCCCTTATACTCCATGTTCCACCAGATTATATTTGAAGAAGCACAATCCTCCATGGTACGGTCCCCTTTCTGGAAATCCCGTATCACACCGCAAATGCCATGGGAATCATTGGCACCGGAACCGAATATCACTTCTTTCTCAGAATAATCCAGCCCCAACCCCTTCATAGCCCCCTCAGTGAGCCATAATGTGCCGTCTGCGGGGTGTACATCCCCATTCAGGGAAACCACATTGAACCCAAGCATCCTGAAGGCGGTACTGTCGCCATATACCCCCTCCAACTGCACCTGCTCCCCTCTATGGAACATTCCCATACCGCTCCTGTCGCGATGGGCAGGGGAGGCCTGTACCCAACCCAGTTCCTCTACAAAAGGCAACTGCAAAAGTTCGTCGGGATAATAATCTGCACCCCTCTGTGCCCCCTCAAGGGCAATGATATTGTCTTTATTGTAGCCGCTGTCCCGCGCCAAAAGGTGATGAAACTGCATGAACATTGCCAGCGATATGCACAAGGTTGCTATTGCCACAACATTCTGCACCCCAATGAAAACTTTCCCCAGCAACATCCTTCCCTGCACGGCATACTCCCCTTTCACCACATCAATTGGTTTGTATTTTGCCACAAGCAGGGCAGGAATGACTCCCGCCAGCAGCGACACTCCAAACACAAATGCCACCATAAGTACAATTTCCCATATACCAAGATTATCCTTAAGGGAGATCTCCTTCCCGACAAGTTCCTTTGCAACAGGGCCGAATACCTCTATGAGCAGGAGTGCCAACACGAAGGAAAACACTGTGAGCAGAAGGGCCTCCTTGATATATCGGGAAGCAATTTCCCATTTCTGCTCTCCGAGAAGTCTGCGGGTGGCCATCTCATTTGCCCTGAATCCTATCTGGGCAACGGTGAGGGAGATATAGTTGAGCAGCGCAAATGCCAACAGCAGGATTCCTGCAGCCAGGAACAACATTACAAAATTGAAGTTAATTGTCCCCTCAAAAGGAAAACTCTGCACGCTCACCCCATAATGTATCTGAGAGAATGGGGAGAAATAGAAGTTCTTCATAAGACCAACCTCATACAGAATATCCGACTCCTTAAGTTTTGCAAGGGCCTTCTCCTGTGCCTGTTCCAGATCTGCCCCCTCAGTTATCCTGTAGAAGTTTACTGCCGTACCGTTACCTTCTCTAATGAGATTGGGATACATATCCTTTATGTGGTGCATACCATAGATTATATCCGCCTTAGGGAAAACCGACCTTTTGATATCCTCATATACTCCGGTTATAAATAGGTCCCTTTTCTCTTTTCCTACAATAATCTGAACCTTCTCCCCTATTGGAGATTTCTCTCCCCAATGTGCGTTGGCAAACGACTCGCTCACCACCACCGCATCCGGCTGCGAAAGGGCATCCTCCCTTCTCCCCTCCACAAACGGAAATGTGAAGAACCTGAAAAAAGAGGTATCCGCTATTATTGCATTCTGTGGGGTTGTCTCCTCCCCCACACTCTTCTCCATTGCCACACCACCAATTACTGAGGTTGCAAGGAAACTGCACACCTCCTCCACCTCGGGGCAGGTCTCCTTTACAATATCACCCACAGTATAACTCATAATTGAGAAGTGATCCTCATGACCTACAAATATGTTCTCCGTACCTTTAAGATTCTTGTCATACCCCAACTCCCCTGCTACAAAAGTGGCAATGAAGACTACAAACGCCAGGGCAATGCTGAACCCCACCACCTCAATGGCAGTGTAGAGTTTGTTGCGGGAAAGGAATCTGAAATAACTTTTCATAATCACGTCGCAATTTTGTACAACTTATTAACTATTAACACTTTATAAAATCTTCATCTCATTATTCTCACTTTTGCAATTTTATACAACCTTCATAATGAGCAAGTTGTACAAAATTGCGACGTGATTATTGTTGATTATTCACTTTTTAATGAACTCACCGGGTTTTCCGTTGCGGCACGCCAGC
Organism: Bacteroidales bacterium; assembly: GCA_015060445.1. Taxonomy (GTDB): domain Bacteria; phylum Bacteroidota; class Bacteroidia; order Bacteroidales; family UBA932; genus Egerieousia. The sequence goes on along the minus strand of SUYL01000009.1, from coordinate 43,179 downwards.
TTCCAATGGTTACAACAATGAACACTATGGCTGCTACAAGCAATAATGCCAACAGGAATACCCATAGAGAAATCTCTGCGCTGTAGGCAAAGGTGCTGTAATAGTAATCTATTATGCGCAGGCTTATGAATGAAGCAACCACAAATGAAATCAGCAGCAGCTTGACAAACTTCTTGTTGAACATTACCAGAATATCCATTACCGATGATCCGTGCACCCTGCGCACACCTATCTCCTTGCGGCGGTACTGGGTCTCAAAGATTACCATACCAAATACACCCATAAGGGAAATGATGATTGCAAGCACTGTAAACAGGGTTACCATTGTAGTAAGCTGTTTCTCCTTATAGTATTGGGCACCAAGCTCCTGTTCAAAGAAGTTGAGTTTAAGGCCATTTGCCCCCGGATTAAACTTGAGGATAACATCCTTAACTGCTGCTTCAACCTCTTTATAAGGTGCACCAGCCTCCGTCCTTATGTAAAGATGGTTAAGGTCCCACCATGGATTCTTTCCAAAAATATAGAACGCAAACGGGTTAAGCTCATACTGCAACGGGCGGAACTGGAAATTCTCACAGAAGCCGGCAATCTCCGTAGCATCGCTATGGCCTTTGAGTTTATCCTCCAAAGTAAAGCCATACTTCTCCTTTGCCATCTTGTTAAAGATAAATACACCATGCTCGCTCTGCTCATCTGCCTGGGTAAAATCCCTACCCTCCACAACATCAATTCCCATAAAACGGAGGAAGTTCCAGGAAACAGGATAAGAATCAATATTGATCTGCTCCCCTTTAAAGGTTCTGCCCCATCCCATTCTGCCGGGACTCACAAGTGGACCTGCAGCCCATGCCACATCCTTGATGTGCGGAGACTTGAGCAGCTCATCTGAAAAGGCATCCCTTTCTGCTGTTCCCACACCAATGCTTGCTGTAAGGAGATACTCCTTATCGAATCCCATATCATAGTTCATCATATAAGAGTGCTGTCTCTTTACAAAGATTGCAGAAATTACAAATGCAATTGATATTACAAACTGCAGGCAAATGAGTGCATACCTCAATGTCCTCCCTTTTTGGGTTGTTCCAAATGTACCCTTTATGGCAAGAGCCGGAGGAAATGAAGTGATATAAAGAGCAGGATAAACACTTGAAGCAATTGTCATAACAAGGGCCGCCATGATTGTAATCCCGATAACCGGCAAATTGTGTTCAAACGCCAATGTACAGCTGATAAGGTTTGCATAGGTGGAACTCTTGAACAGCAGAATAACCGCAACCGCCGCACACAGCGAAACTGCAACCAGTACACCACTTTCCAGCATCATATTCCCAACAAGTGCTGCTCTGGAACTTCCCAGAATCTTGCGTGTATTCACCCCTTTTATTCTCTTTGGCACCTGAGCCATAAAGAAATTGACAAAGTTGATGAGGGTAATTGCCACAATGAGGATTGCAACAACCAGCAAAGTGATTGTAGTGGTCTTGTTGCCGGTGCGCCCTGCAGGTGAATAAATCTGCTCGTTGTAGTACATCTGATCAAACGGCAGAAGGGTAACTGTACATCTGCTTATCTGCTCGTCAATCATGCTCTGGCTTACGCTGCCCCTCACCTCCTCAGGTGCACTTTCCATCCTCATCTTCCAGAACTCCTCCACCACCTTTTTTGCGTGGGCTTCAAAAGCCTCTTTGCTATCGGGAGCATTAAGCTTTACAAAATGGTGGTAACCCCATTCGCTGAAGTCGTCTATTCCATTCTCCTGCAGCTGGTAACAGAAAAGTGCGTGGATATTGTTGAGGTCCGAGTTGTTTGGCATATCTTCATACACTGCCACAATTGTCATGGGAGCTTTGGCTTTAGGACCTACATAAATTGCATCACCCACACCCACCTGCATAAGTTTGGCAGCAGACTCACTTATGGCTACAGTCTCATCCTTCTCCATCCCATCAAATGAACCCACCACAGGGGTAAATCCAAACACATCAAGGGCCCCTCTGGTCAATTGTGAAAAGCCTACCTGATACTCACGCTGCTGTTCACCCTCTCCAATCCGGATAGTATTCTTGCCGTCACCTCCAATATAGGCCACACCACTGCTCTCCACCATGCCGGCACTCTCCAGTATTGCCTTCTGCAACGGGCGGTTAAGATTCACCTGCCACTGCCCCTGCTCAAACCAGCTTGGAGTAGCCATTATATATACACGCTCAACATTCTCTATCTGCTTGTTGTATGACAGATCATAGTACACCTGCACCAACAGGATATACAGTGCAGCGAAAGCTGTTGTCATTCCCAACAAATTAAGGAGCCCCGAGCCTTTAAATAACCTTTTCATAAATATTCAATTTTAATCACGACGCAATTTTGTACAAATTATTAATCTTCAACACTTTACAAAATAGCATTTTGTAAACTTTAAGCCTTGGCAATTTACAACATTCTCATTTGCAAGCAATTGTACAAAATCACGACGTGATTTTGTAACAGTGATTTTGTAACAAATTACAACTCATTCTTCACATCCCCAACTATCTGGCCGTCGAAGAGGTTGATCACCCTCTGGGCTACAGCGGCATCTTTTTGGGAGTGGGTTACCATTACAATGGTGGTTCCCTCGGCGTTCAGTTCGCTCAAAAGGTCCATAACCTCCTTGCCGTTCTTTGAATCCAAGTTACCTGTAGGCTCGTCGGCGAGGATAAGTTTTGGATTTGAAACCACTGCGCGGGCAATGGCTACCCTCTGCTGCTGACCTCCAGAAAGTTGCTGAGGGAAGTGTTTTGCACGATGGGAAATTCCCATTCTCTTGAGGATTTCGGTAACCCTCTGCTTGCGCTCACCGGCAGAGATGTTCAGATACCTTAGCGGAAGTTCCACATTCTCAAACACATTGAGTTCATCAATCAAATTGAAACTCTGGAACACAAAACCAATGTTGCCCTTGCGGAACTTGGTGCGGTCCTTCTCCTTCAACTGGCCAACCTCACTGCCAAGCAACATATAACTTCCTCCCGACGGATTGTCCAGCAATCCTATAATATTCAGCAATGTAGATTTTCCGCATCCGGAAGGGCCCATAATTGCCACAAACTCACCTTCATTGATCTCAAATGAAACACCGTTGAGAGCAGTTGTCTCAATCTCTTCAGTTCTAAAAACCTTGCTTAAATCAGTAACTTTAATCATAACTATTATTTTTTAAATTTTAATGATACTATTTTTTATATAAACTCGGGGACCGACTTTATAGTAACTCGGGGACCGACTTTCTATTATTCGCCTTTAGAGAGTGATACCACAGGGTTGGCCCGCGAGACGCGTATACTGTTAATTATTACGGTTGCGAGTACAATTAGTATTACTGCAATATCGCAGATGATATAAATCCATAAGCCTATATGGGTTTTCTGCTCAAACATTTCAAGGGCTATGTCGGAGGCAAGGTGGGCAGCAATGTTGCCCAAAAGGGAAGCCACAACCACCAATGGTATAATGCCTTTTACAAACAGCCCCATTATTTCCCCCGGAAGGGCACCGTTGATTTTTCGGATGGCCATCTCGGAACTGCGGCGGGAAGTTTCATCCTTTATGTATCCTATAAGTCCCATGAGGGAGATGATCAGGGATACCAGTCCGCCAAGGAGGATGGAATCCTTCACTTTCTTTACATCTGAGAACTGCTCCAGCATCCCCTCCCTGTAGGAGGCAATTTCAAGGGATTTGTCGGGAAGCATCTCATTGATTGCCCCCTGCACACGGCCAATTGCATTTGCATCCATACGGGAAAGTTTTACGAGTATAAAGTTGAAATAGACATTTCCATCTCCCTGCAGGGCACCGAATCTCACACTTGGCCTGTCATCCGATACCAACGCACCTATCTTGTAATCCTCATATACTCCGCAAATGATATAGATGTCATCCTTATGGGCACTGTGCTCGGTCATGATCACCGCCTTTCCAATGGCACCATCGCTCCAGTCTGTAAACTGCTGCATCTTTTCCACAAATGAGCGGCTTACGGCAATCTCCTTTGGAGTCTGTGCCTCCCCACCTTCAATAAACTCTATTCCAAGGAGTTCCGCAGTACCTTCTGTTGAATAATACTGGTCTGAAATATTGAACAGTTCCTTCTCTGCACCAGGGAGATACACATTGTTTCCCGACGACCCAAACATTGGAATGTCCGATACAAGTTCACACCCCACAACCTCAGGCATTGAGGCCAACTTGTCCTGCACCTTAAAGAAATCTTCAGTTGGAGTCCCAGGCAGATATGCCACCAGGAGATTGTCATACTCATACCCCATATCCTCATTGAGCATCATATTGTACTGCTTCCCGAAAATTGCAACTGCACACGCCAGAAACACTGTAAATGTAAACTGCACCCCAAGGAAAATGAGTTTCCATCTCCTTTTTGTTTCCCGATAGTTCCTGAATGCAGTTGAGACCGGAATTCCCATAAATATTTTTGCAGGGATGAGTCCCGATACCAACAGCATTACCCCGTACACAGCCACCGCACTTGCTATTGACACCGGAGTGAACAATGAGGCAAGAGAGGCATCGAGCAATCTCTCTACCATCTTCTGCATTGCCAGAACCATTCCTATAGCCAGAACTGCTGATATTACCACATTAGTTGCTGCTTCCCTGAGAATCAGCCCCATTATGCTGCCGCTCCCGGCACCGTAACATTTCCTTACCCCTATCTCCTTGGCCCTCTGCACAACTGAAGATATGGTATTGAGGATATAGTTCACAGAGGCCGCTGCAATAAGGAGGAGTGCTACAATTGAGAGCATTATTACCATATTCCTGTTGGTGCTGGAATAGAGGAGATGCTGCCTGTCTGCCCTCTGCAGCCAGTACCACAATTTCAGTCCGCTCTGCTCCAGTTCCTCCAGAGGCTGGTTCTTCTCCTGCATTGCATGTATGGCATCTGCAAGATTGTCGGGATCAACACCTGGTTCCAGTTTTACATACCCATAGTAACGGTCGTTTCCCAACCAGTTCTCAGTACTGTTTTTGGCATATGTAGGGAGACTCAATAGGATATCTGTCCCTGCAAAAGTACTGTTCTTGGGAAAATCTTCATATACCCCTTCAATGGTGAATTTTGCCTTCGGGAGCGATTCATTATATATTGTCTTCCCGACAACTTCTTCTGTCCCCCCCAACTTCTGGGCAAAAGAGAGGGAAACCATAACTTTTCCCCACTCACTGAATGCCTTGTGGGGGTCTCCTGCATATATCTCCCTTGTGAAAATGTCAAAAAAACTTGTATCTGCCAGCAGGAGCGCCGCAGTAAACTTGTTATTATCCTCTGTATAGTATGTGCTGTTGTTGAATACCGGTGTAACCCTGGTTGCCGCTTCCACTCCCGGCACAAACTCCTTGAATCCCGGTGCCACCGCCCCGCTGATCTGGTCTGCATTCAACGGATCCTCATCATGCCTCACCACTCCGGTCATAATTTTATATACACGCTCCCTGTCTTCGTAAAAACTGTCATACTGGAGTTCAAAACACACCTTTGCAATCAGCACTACCCCCACAGCCAGCCCCAAAGCAAGCGAGAGAATTTTAACAATATCCCTTTTCAGTTTCATAAGTTATTTCTTTACACTTTTACATCTATGCCATTACAGGAGCAACGGCCGTGCCAAAGAATGTAAACAACTGTTTTACTGCTATTTACACCTATTGTCACCAAATAAAAAGTGTAAAGAAACTTTACAGGTGTAAGGGAATCTTACAATCACGACGCGATTTTGTACATTTTGCTGATTCTCAGCAAAATAAAAAATGAGGTTCTTGGAACCTCATTTTGCAATTGTTTGGGAACCAAACAATTGTACAAAATCGCGTCGTGATAAAAATTGGGACAATACATCCACATCCAGCCCCTGGTTACTCCGTAGAAGTTTGGTGTAGCGGAACATGCCGTCAGAGCCGAGGTTGGCGAGGTTGTAGTCTATTCCGCCAAGGGTATATGTTGCAGAGGGGTTTACCGGAAGATAATTCCCTGTGGATTTGTCAAGTACCTGAACATCTGAGACTCGTCGGGAGGCCCCCGGGCGGATACCAAGGAAAAGGCCGCTGTCATCCAACTCTACAGGAGAAGCCACAGACACATCACAATTGTAGCGCACCCCACTCACCTGCATGAAACTGCCGCTGGGCAGAGGAAGAGACCTTACAGAGGCCTCAAGTATATCTGCCAGTTGCGCTCCTGTTAGTGAAACGGTGCAGGCATTGTTTCCAAAAGGAAACACAGAGAGAAGATCATTGTAGGAGATATCTCCTGCATAAAGGTTGTTCCTTATGCCTCCGCCATTTATCATGGCAATATCGGTACCCAGCACTTCCCGGAAAGCATCGGCACAAAAAGTTCCAATAGGCATCTGCCTGTCCCTCACAAGCCAGTCGCCGTTGGAATCCAGTGCAAGCAGATCCTCCTCAAGATGCCCTACAATCCTCTCCCCTGCAGCAAGTACCCCCTCCTTCAACTCCTCCACAAATGCCGCAACCTCCGGAGCATCCTGCAAAGTCTCTGCCGGCAGGAGTTCTGAAGAGAATTTTCCTTCAACAGAGAGTTCCAGTTTCCCGACAAATTCAAACCTGCTTCCGGTAGAAGCCAGCAGCACCTGCCGCCCCTCCTTATCCAACACAAGACTGTCGGGAATAACAGTGTGGGAATGGCCATCCAGCACCACATCTACCCCAGTTGTATTCCCGATAAACTCTACAGATGTAGGGTAATCCCCCTCCTTGATATCCCCAAGATGGGACAACACTATCACGTAATCTGCCCCCTCACTCCTGGACTTGTCTATCCACTGTTGGGCACAGGTAAAGAGATTGGCGGAATTGAATCCGTAGGCAACATTCCCCTCCTCATCCTGGAAAGTCTTTGGAATTACAGATGTTGCGGTTGATGGGGTAATCAGCCCTATGAATGCTACCTGGCAACCTCCATAATCCACAATGCCATATGGCTTGAATACAGGCTCTTGAGTTTTATTTGAGGTGAAATTTGCGCATAACTCTTCTGCCTGCAAATCACGTGCAATCTCCTGCAGCCGCTCCATTCCAAAATCAAACTCATGGTTTCCAGGGGCCACAAAATCATATCCTACCCTGTTCATTATACCAACTATGGACTCCCCTTCTGTAACGGAACCTATCACATCCCCCTGTACAAAATCTCCTGATGACACCACTGTAACATATGGTGTATGTACCTGTTCCTCTGCCTTAAGGGCCGCCATCTTCGCATATCCCTCCACCGCACAATGGACATCATTCTCAAACAATATCACCACAGGGCTCTGTGGCAACTGAGTCCCCTTGTCGCTTTTGGCAAATCCCACCACAAAAAGCACAGCCAGCAGGCATAATAATCTTGCTTCTATTTTCATACCCCAAAGATATATAATCACGTCACGAAAACCTCAATTTGAATGCCGTCCCCTTTTCGTCACTGCGGGAAAGGGTGAGGGAGCCGTTGTGAAGTCGCATGATTTGTCGGGAGAGGGAGAGACCTATGCCGGTACCCTCCTGTTTGGTGGTGTAGAACGGGACAAAAATCTCTTCGCGCCCTTCTGCGCTAATTGGGGCGCCATTATTGAAGACCTCAATCACCACATTTTCAAGGGAATCCAGTTCAACAGAAATCTCTATGCGGGTGGCCCCGGCCTGCGCCGCATTCTTCACAAGGTTTATAAGTATCTGGGCTATCTGGTTCTCATCTGCCCAAAGGATTACATCCTCGGTCTTCTCTATGTAAACTGTCCCAATCCCAACATCAGAAGTGTAAGGGGCGGTAAGTTGGAACACCCTCTCTACCAGTTCACTCACAAGGAAAGATTTTCTGATAGGGGCAGCCACCCTGGTGAGGCTCCTGTAAGACTCCACAAAACTGAGCAGCCCTTTGGATGAAGCGGAAATTGTCTCCAGCCCGGAGATGTAATTGGAATCCAATTTATCCTCCACCGCACACTGGTTGAGGGTATCGCTCAGCGAAACAATTGGGGTAATTGTGTTCATAATCTCGTGGGTAAGGACTCTGGTGAGTTTGTTCCAACTCTCTTCCTGGTTCTCACTCAACTGCGGGTCAATGTTGCTCACAGCCACAATCTTCACATCTTTCCCTTTCAGCGATGCATAGGAGGCCGAAAGGAGGATATTTACAGATGCGCTCTCATTGTAGTAGGAGGCCTTGAGGTTCGTTCCCGGCTTTACTGCAATGAAGGCATCATAAAGTTGCTCATTCAAGCGCTTTATCTGCCTCAGGTGCGACACCTGCTCCATTCCCAGCAGCACTTTTGCAAAATTATTGTAGAAAAGTATCCTTCCATGCAACTCTTCAACTACCACAATTCCGGTTTGCACATTCTCCAGCATACGGGCAAAATACTGCTCCTGTTCCCGCAGTTCATTCTGCCTCTTCTCATAAATCCCCCTGAGGCGGTTGAGTGTACGGTTAAGTGAGGCATTGAAGAAAAGCCTCTCCCGGAACCTGAAATTTACATCGTCATTATCCAAGGAATCCAGCATGAAAGTGAGTTTCTCATTGGTCTTGTGCCACAAATAGACAGTGTACAGGAAGCACACCAGCGCAATAACCAGCAATATGAGAATCACTTTCAGCATCCCGACAATCAAATGTTGTATTTTTTCAATTTTGAGTACAATGTAGGACGGGAGATGTTGAGGGTCTTGGCAACCAGGGAGAGATTGCCTCCGCATTTCTCCATTGCTGCCCGGATTGTCCTCTCCTCCTGCATTTCAAGGGTCTCCCCGTTATATTCCTGTTCCCCTTTTCCTTGTGCATGCGATGCTCCACCACCCAAAGACATTGGACTGTGGGAAGATAGGGAGTTGTCGGGAAGAGAAATGCTCATCTGCAGATCCTGGAGGGTAAGAGTCTCCCCTTCACTCATAATAACAGCCTTTTCAATTGCATTCTTGAGTTCCCTAATGTTTCCCCTCCAGCGGTGGAGTTTTAGGGCCGAGAGTGCCTGATGGTCTATGTGTTTCACATTCCTCCCGTATTTCTGGGCATATCTTGTCATGAACTGCTCTGCCAGATGCTTGATCTCATCCATACGCTCCCTCAATGAAGGCAATACAATATGCATGGTATTTATGCGGTAGTAAAGGTCTTCCCTGAACTTGCCGTCCCTGATCATCTGCTCCAGATCCATATTGGTGGCACAAATCAGGCGGATATCTATAGGAATCTGACGGGTATCTCCCACTCTGGTAATGCACCTGTTCTGCAGCACCCTCAGGAGTTTCCCCTGCAGATGGATTGGGATATTACCTATTTCATCCAGAAAGAGGGTTCCACCGTTGGCCTGCTCAAACTTGCCGGTATGGTCTGCATGGGCATCCGTAAAGGCCCCTTTCACATGCCCGAACAGTTCGCTTTCAAAAAGGGTCTCGGTGAGGGCTCCAACATCCACGCTCACCATCTGCCTGCTGCATCTGCTGCTCCTGCTGTGAATCTCCCCTGCAAGGACATCCTTTCCTGTACCGTTCTCTCCGGTAATGAGCACTGTGGCTTCTGTAGGGGCAATCTTCTCCACTGTCCTCCGTATTGCCTGCATCTGCGGAGACTCTCCCCAGATCATTTTGTCGGGAAGAACCTGTTGCTGAACCTGCTGAGGGCTCTGTTTCTGCTCCTTGCGGTTCTTCTCCACCGCCTTGGCAAGTATCTCCACAAGTTTTGCATTATCCCATGGCTTTACAACAAAATCAAACGCCCCGCGCTTCATCCCCTCCACCGCCAACTGGATATCGGCATACGCTGTAAAGAGGACAACCTCAGTCTGCGGAAAATACTTCTTGAGTTCCGCCACCCAGTACAGCCCCTCGTTCCCGGTATTTATATCTGTATGGAAATTCATGTCCAGCAGCACCACATTTGGCCTGAACTGGTTCATCTTTGCCATAAGTTCCTTTGGTGAGGCAATCAGTTCCACCTGCTCAAAATGCAAAGGGAGCAGCACCTTCAGTGCCCCCCTTATCCCTGCATTGTCATCAACAACCAATATTTTCCCTTTAGTCTTTGTTGCCATAATTACGCAAATATACAATTTTTTTAATCACGTCGCATTTTTGTACAATCAACTCAGAATCAAACTATTAAAAAATCACCTTAAAAAACCTTTATTTACTACATACTTAATTTTCAGCAAATTGTACAAAAATGCGACGTGATTAAAATTAGTTACTGCCTCACTACCTCCGCCGGATTTTCACATGCGGCTCTCCAGGAGCGGAGGGTTACCAGGCCAATGGTTACAACAAGTACTGCTGCCAGTGAGGCCAGGAAAATCCACCAAGGCATTGCAATGCGGTTGGCAAACTGTTCCAGCCATCGGGAAACAACAATCCATGCAACAGGGGCGGCAATGATGAAACATACAATGACTGTAAACACATAGCGGTTGTTGAGCATCCCCACTAGTTGGGCCGGCTCTGCACCGTAAACCTTGCGGATGGCAATCTCGCTGCGGCGGTGCTGGGTTTCAAACATCACAATTCCAAATACACCCATAAGGGCTATAACTACTGCCAACAGAGCAAAAAGTGCAATGGTAACGGCAGACTTTTTTGTGGAATTATAGAGGTTTCCTATTGCCTGATCAAAGAACTCAACCTCCGGTTCGTCGGCTCCCGGAGCAAACTCCTGTACCAGTTCCTTCACATATTTGGAGAAAGCAGCTATATCTGCCCCTGGCCGCAAGCGGATATAATAGGTACCCCATCCATGTGGGCCACAATATAGCGCTATATAGGATATACCATCATTTGCAGGGGCAAGTTTCACATCCTTAATAACTCCAACGGCCGTATAATTATTTTCCACGTGTCCTAACGGAATACCTACTTCAGCATGCAGTTTCTTTGTAATCAACATATCTCCCCTACTATGCGACTGCTCTGTAAAGCCCTCACCTTCCACAACTCCTATTCCAAAAAACTCCGGCAAGTTCCACCTTACACTCCAGACATTCAACATATATTCTTTACCGTTATAAACCTTGCCCCATCTGCTCCAGGTCTTTGTAATAGGGCTGGTACACGCTGTAACGTCTTCCACCTGGGGGTACTGCTGCAACTTCTCCACCACAGCCTCCCCGCTTTTACGCACATCAAACGCAGTAAAAGTAAGAATATTCTCCCTCTCCAGCCCAATATCAAAGTTGGCCATATACTTGTACTGCATCCAGAAAGAGGCAGCCACAATAATGAGCACCATAGCCACAGAAAACTGGAAGCCTGCCAAAATTGTCCTCATTCTCCTTCCCGACAAAGAATTGGCATATCCACCCTTCACCGCCAGAGAAGCATTGAATCTTGTAATGAAAAAGGCTGGGTAAATTGCAGAAATAACTGCCAACAAAAGCATCAATACCAAAATGATGAGCAACACGGCAATATTGTCTTTTAAGGCAAGGGATGATGTTACATACTCTGTAATGAAACTTCCCTGCAAAGCCTGTATAATAGCCAGGGCCAATAAAAATGCTACAACTACCAGCCCTATAGCCTCAAAAAGGAAATTGAGCCTCAAGACACCCTGCCCTGCGCCAAATACCTTGCAGATATTTACAGAGCGCATCCTTACAGGTACAAGTGCCATGAAGAAATTGACAAAATTTATGAATGCTATAACCACAATCAGCAATGCTATAGCTGCAAGGGTAACTGTGGAGCCCACAGTACCGGCTTCATAATTGGCACTGTTGAGATTCCCTTCATAATACATTTTATCTAAAGGGATAAGTCTAATTGGCAGGATCTCATCACCCTCCTCATAAATTTCTTCGTCGGGATACTTCACTTTCCACTCTTCAACCATTCCCAACATCCACTGTGCATACTTGTCCATCCAGATTTTCTTGAACAGCTCTATATCCGCATCCTCTTCAAGTTTCACATAATGATTGTAGTTCCAATTGTTGTTACCACTCCCATCTTTGCAATTGTCACTTCTGAACACATGGTGGTTATACAGAAAAGTATTCTTTGGGAAATCCTTGAAAATTGCCACAACGGTCTGCGGAAGTTCCGGTTTCATATTGCTGTTCCACTCTCCCCCCTCAAACCAGATTTGCTCTCCCACTCCTATACTCATCCTGCCGGCTGCACTCTCGGAAATTACAACAGTATTGGGCTGGGCAATCTGCATGGCATCCCCGGCAATTATATCAAATCCAAATACCTCCAAACCGTCGGGAGACATATCATAACTGCCCATATTGTACTTCTGGAAATCTCCCTGTACTGTTTTTCCCCATACCCTATGGGGCTGCATATATTCCCTGAAGTGGGTAAACGTTTCAGCCTGCGGAAACATCTCCACCGTTTCTCGGGTTACAGGATTTGGCGAACTGGAACTCCATTCCGCATTTTCCTCCCCGAAAGAACCACCCCACAGTGCCGAAATCATATACACCCTATCCGAATCCTTCAACGGTCTGTTGTAGGTTACAGAATACCACACCTGCGACGCTATCACATAAAACGCTGTGAACGCCAAAGTAAGTCCCAGTATATTCAACATCCCCGCCACCTTGTAGCGTTTGAGTGTCATCAAAAAGTTCTTAAGCATAGTTTTTCTATTATCACGTCACAATTTTGTACAATTAACTCAGAATCAAACTATTAAAAAATCACCTTAAAAAACCTTCATTTACTACATACTTAATTTTCAGCAAATTGTACAAAATTGCGACGTGATTAAAACACTAATAATTCATTGTCCCCAAAGTTGTCATACCCGCTTACTACAACCCTTTCGCCAGGCTCCAGGCCTTCAAGTACCTCGTAGTATTGAGGGTTCTGGCGGCCAATACGGATTGGGCGTTTTACGGCGCTGGTTCCGTCTTCTGAGACTACATAGATCCAACGGCCCCCTGTTTTCTGGTAGAATGTTCCGCGAGGTATCATAACCGCCTCCTCAGGCTGGCCCAACTGAAGGTTCAGGTAATAGGTCTGGCCGGTACGGATGTTGGCAGGCTGCTCCCCGCTGAATTTGAAATCGGTCTTGAACTTGCCGTCACGCACCTCCGGATAAACCTTGCGGATAACAGTATTGTATTTCTCGTCCTGTCTCTCAAATTGGGCCATGAGGCCAGCAGTTACCCTGTCTATATAATGCTCATCCACAAGTGCCTCAATCTTATAGGAATCCAAATTGTTTATCTGCCCCACCTTGGTACCGGCCGCAATACTCTGTCCAAGAGCAACATCCAGCAAACCAAGTTCCCCATCTATAGGGGCCTTTATGGTAAGATTCTCCTTTCTCTTGCGGATCATCCTCATATTAAGGCGCATATTGTCCAGACTCTCCCTCATCTGGGTAATCTCAACATCCCTGTACAGGCTGTCCTGTTTGGCACGTGTCTCCACCAGTTCCAGACGGTCCGACGCCAGCATGAAATCCTCCTCAGCCTTCAGCCACTCCTCTCGGGAAATAAGTTTCTCCGCATACAATTCCTTGGCACTCTCATAAGCCCTGCGGCTCCTTCGCACCTCAATCCTCAACTGGAGCATCTCCTGATGCACGCTCAACTTCTGCTGCTCCATTGAGATCATGGTATTGCGGAGTATGTTCTCTTTCTCCGCCAGTTCAGCCTCCGAGTTGAGAATCTGGAGATCGAGGCTCTCATTGCTCAGCACCAGAATCACATCCCCCTTCTTTACTTTTGAACCTTCTTCCGTAACAATCTCCTGCACAACTCCACCCTCAAGAGGTGATATATGTATTGTTGTCATAGGCTGCACCTGCCCTGTAACCCTTATATAATCATTGAACTCCCCTCTGACCACATTCCCATACGAAAGTGTCTCTCCATTCACCCTCAAAGTACTTGAATTGTCCCTAAATATTAGCCACAAGACAAAAACCACAACAAATGCCCCCAACCAATACGGCAAAGCCCTTCCGGTAAACGCCGCCGCCAAACCTTTCTTCTTTTCTATAATCTTATCCATATAACAAATTTTATTATTTTTCAAAATCAATTTTTAAAACTCGGTCCCCGAGTTAAGTCGGTCACCGACTTTCTGCTCCAGGTAAGGTACGCCGCTGTAATACTCCACAACACTACTCTTCAAATAAAACATTAGCAATGCGTTGATCTGTTCGGCTTTGGCTGCAAGCCAGTTGCCGGAAGAGGTCTGGTATTCAATAGGGGAAATCAGCCCTTGCTCAAACTTTCGGGTACTGTATTTGTAAGCCTCCTGCTGAACTTCGGCTTGCCTGCAAGCCTGCAGCAGAGCCGCCTGGGCACCTTCCTTATCCTGAAGGGCACGAGTTACTTCCGCCTCTATCTCCCTCGTTTTCTGCTCATACTGGGCTGTTGCCCTCACATATGCATTTTTCTTGCGTGAAATGTTTGCCTGTCTGTTCAGACGACCATAAATAGGTATAGACATAGACAATTGTATATATTCACCCATATTATTTGAGAACTGGTCCTTGAAAGGGACTGCCTTGTAACCTTTTTCGTCGGGATAAGTGAAATAACTGGTACTCCAACCGCCATTGAGGCTTAAAGAGGGGAGCAACTGCATCCTGGCGGTGCTGAGTGCCCGTTTGGCATTCATCATCTCCCCTTTTGCCAATGCTGCTGCAGGAAGGTTATTCACCGCATTTTCAATAATTTCTTCCCGACAATCATCCAATGAACCGCCATACACCAACTCTTCCGCATTTGCAAGCAGGGAGTCATCTGCAATGGTAAAATCTATATTCAGTTCCTCATCCAAAGGCCAGAACATCACATCTTTAAGAGTCATCAGGGCATCGTTGTACATATTTCTGGTAGTGGTAAGCCTGTACTCCTTTGCTGCAAGATCAGCCTCAATCTGCACCACATCCGCATAACCTTTCCTCCCCAGTTCCTCTTCCCTTTTTGCAAGATGGGCCGCCTTGGCTGCAGCCTCCACCTCCTGAGTCAATGCCTTGCACATCTGGTGATGGTAAATGACATTATAGTAAGCCTCCATTGTGGCCAGGCAAATCCCGTCCCTTGTCTGCTGCTCCAGGCTCAGCCCCATAGCGGCGGCAGTTTTGGAGATTTTAAGGTTGTTCAACGCTTCAAACCCATTGAAAAGGGTTATGGAACCCGAGGCCGAATAACCGTTCTGGAACGATGTTGTAGATTTATAGGTATTGGTCTCCGGATCCACCGAGCGTCCAAAATTGTAATATGCATAAGTACCTGCTGAAACTGCCGGTGTAAACGCCTGAAGTATCGCACTCCTCCTCTCCACTTGGGCATCCCTTGTATTGGCTTGCTGTATCCTCATTTGAGTTGAATTGGAAACCGCATACTCCATACACTCCTTTAGGGTATAAACCTTCTCCTGTGCATATACTGTACCTCTTCCCGACAGCATCACCACCGCCATCGCTCCCCAAATAACCGATATTATTGACTTTTTAATCATAATTCCTTTACACTTTTACCGTTTTCCCCTCTCTTGGCACAATGCCCGTGCCAAACATCTTAACAATCTGTATATATGTTACTTACATAAATAATCACATAATAAAAAGTGTAAAGAAACTTTACAGGTGTAAGGGAATCTTACAATCACGACGTGATTTTGTACATTTTGCTGATTTTCAGCAAAATAAAAAAATGAGGTGCTGGAAATTCCATGCACCTCATTTTGCAATTGTTTGGAAACCAAACAATTGTACAAAAAGACAACGTCACAATACACGCCAAGCAGGATGAAGTTCATTGTTCTGATGGGCACGTTTGCGGACTATATCGTAGAAGTAGCCGAGAATTGCCTGAGGAGAAGAGGCAAAGGAGCGGTCTTCACGCAATTTCTTTTCAAATTCGGCCTTCAGGGCAGGGTCTGAGGCAAGCATTTCGCGCCCTTTCACCTCCATATACTGGGGACGGATCCAGAACTCGTTGCCGGCCTGTACGCATACATTAAAGAAACCCCAATAGGTAAGGGAACCGGGAGCGGCAGGCTCCAGGAGCCACATGGCAACCCTGGAAGCAGGCTGGTCCATATCTATATAGATGCTCCCTGCAGGATACTGCAGTTTCTCAATCTGGGCAGTAAATTGTGGAGTTACCGTAATGCGCCCCTCACTTTGTCGGGAAGAGAATTTTCCTCCGGTATAACGGTAAGTTTCCACCTCCACCTCTCCAGACTCAGGTAGAACGGAGTATTTCACCCCATGGAGGGCAAGCAGATCCACAACCTCTTTCCATTGTGGCATAAGTATATAAGCCTTAGGGAGATACACAGAATCCGCCGGAGCAAAAGACGGGTAGAACGGTATCCTCATGGTTATTGGGTCTGAATAGTCATGAGTAACCCACTCCCCACCGCTCAAATCACTCAAAACGGTATCACGGCCCCAACTCAAATAATCCACTATCACAGGGGAATCTTCTGTAGATCTGTACCTGAACCCGAAAGGTTCCTTTCTGGAGGCAGGGGATGAAACAAAAGCATCAGCCGCAGCCAAAGTCTCCACCAGAGACCCTTTATTTTCTGCCAGAATGCGGGCACTTGCCCAGAGGGCCTTTACGGTAGCATCAACCCTCTGGCCATAAGGCTTATAGATATGGTTCTCTATGAGGAGTCCCAACCTGTTATGGGCTGCAGCATACCCCTGGGAGTAGCGCGGATCAAAAGTATCCGGCACAAAACCGCTCTCGGGAGCATTATATTTCTTGAAGGAACCATACGGAAATATAGGGTATCCCGCCTGTTCCATCATTCCGCACAACTGCTTCTCATAAACATCACGGCTCCAACGGGTAATCCCAGGCTCCATATTGCCTGTCATGTTGTCAATGGCGTAGGTCATCACATACTGGAAATCTGCACCATTTGTAACATGCACATCTATAAAGAGTTCCGGAAGCCAATAGTTGTACATCTGCAGCCATGCCCTCATTTCGGGGGCATCCGCCTTAAGGAAATCGCGGTTAAGGTTCAACTGCTGCGAGGTGTTCCTGGTACCCAACTCGTCGGGACCATTCTGGTTAATTCTGTTGAGTGCGGTAAAATTCTCATGCCCGTCAACATTGAAGATTGGAATGAACAGGAAACTCACATCATCCAGCAATCCAATATTCCTCTTTCCCGCAACCAGATCCCTCAAAAATATCATTGAGGCATCCTTCCCATCAGGCTCCCCAGAATGGATACAAGACTCCACAAGAATAATCACCCTCCCTTTTGCACGTATCTTCTCAGGCGAACGCAACCCATCCTTATCTACAATCACCAGGGGCAATTCCCTGCCAAGTGGAGATTCTCCAAAGGAGGTTACATTAACCATCGGAGAATACTCCTCCAGACGGTGGAAAAAGGCCATAGTCTGATCATATTTTGGGGTCTTGCGGAACATGGTCTCCTCTGCATAAGTAAGAAATTCGGGAAGGCGGTCTATATACAGGACTCCTCCAAGATGATCCACCTCATGCTGGAAAATCACTGCTGTAAACCCCTCAATCTTCTCCTCAACCATAGCACCGGCCTCAAGGGAATAATATCTGATTGTAACCCCTGTTGAACGCTCCACATCATGTCTGCGGCCCGGAACCGAAAGGCACCCCTCAGGCCCCAATGCCAGCGAATCTGAATACTCTACAATAGAGATATTGGGATAAACCTCAAACGGGGCACCTGGCTTGTCGAACCTCTGCACAGCCACTATATTCCTGTTTATCCCTATCTGGGGAGCGGCCAGCCCAACACCATCTACAGTGGAATCTGAAACGGTCTCAACCATTCTCCTGGCCAGCAACCCATAAAGTTCCCCCTCAAGTTCCTCATGAGAAAGATCTTCTGAAACCCTCCTCAACACGGAGAGTTCCTCTTCACTCCCGACAGTCAAGACCTTGAGTATATCATCGGGAGAAGCATTTATAATCTCCTTCTCTGCCTCCGTAAAACCACCTGCTGCAGTTCCACAGGATATCATGAGAAATGCAGCAAACGCCGCCAATACAAAAATGAATACCCTTTTCATATGGTTTCCTCCAATCATTTCAGTTTAAGTGCCTTTTTCACTGCCTCCTCAATCTGTGGGCCACGCATCCCCCTCTGTACAATTGTGCCGTCGGGAGCAAACAGGATAAGGTGTGGGATTGCATTTATACCATAAATTGCAGAGACCTCACTCCCAACCCCAATAATCTGCGGATACTTCATCCCCTTCTCCTGTATTGCCTTTTTGGTGTTCTCGGTCTTGTCATTCAATGCCACACCCACAATCTCAAAATTCTCCCCTGCATACTTCTCATGCAGCGCCACCAGATTTGGAATCTCCTGCATGCACGGGCCACACCAACTTGCCCAGAAATCAACCAGAACATATTTGCCCTTTCCAACGTAATCGGAAAGGTTCTGCATCTTACCGTCACAGAACACAGAAAAATCCTTGAACATCATCCCCTTGGCAGTAGATTTCTGATTGCTCTCCATCATTGCATCGGCACCCAACCTCTGCATCATAGACTTTATTACCCAATGGGTCCTCACCTTCTCTGGGGCTTCCATAACAAGATTAAATGCATTCTCAGCACCTACATACTGCTTTGCTACAGTGAGCAATATCACCGATGCCGGGGCATTCTCTTCCTTGGAAACAAACTCCTTTATAGCACCCATAGCATCCTTCTCCTTCATCTTTTGAAGGTCACCTGTCAGAGTCCGGAGGGCATTGTTCAACTTGCCTCCCTGAGGAACAATTCCACCGTCAAAAACCAGTGTCCCCTCCTCAAGCACAAAAACGAGGCTTGTAGTCCCGGAACCACCCGGCACAGTGAGATCCACCACCAGTTCCGCTACCTGAGGCCGGCCGTCAAAAACCCCATAATGGGAGATTTCGCTTCCTCCATTACTGATAAGTTTCATGTTCGGATATTGTCTTAAAGCCACCGACTCAATTACAGCCCCACTACCATACATTTTAAGAATATAACCGATATCTCCTTTAAGGGTAAACTTTGTAGGTTCCTGACAATTTGCATTTCCTGCCAGACACAACACTGCTGCCACCAGCATCACAAAAACTCTGAATGTTCTCATATTCTTCAATTAATTATGTCCAAATATACACAAATCACAACAAACAGCAAATTCCGTGCATAATACTTTATTGGGATGAATCATTCCCGCTGTCTCGGGATACCAATAAGATTTCCGGGATGGAAAGTTCATGTAAGAATTAGTATCTTTGCACCATGAAAAAGAGAATAATATTTGTCTGCCACGGCAATATCTGCCGCAGCCCAATGGCAGAATATGTAATGAAGGACCTTGTACGCAAAGCCGGGCTGGAAAATGAGTTTGAGATAACTTCGGGAGCGGTTTCCACCGAGGAGATTGGGAATGACATCTATCCCCCTGCAAAGAGGAAACTCCACGAGAAGGGGGTGCAATTCTCCCGCCATGCAGCACACAAGATTACTCCCGACGAGTTTGCACAGCAGGACCTTGTCATCCTTATGGACCGTTCCAACCAGAGGCTCCTTGGCCACATTGTTCCAAACTGGGAAGACGCCCCTGCCGGGGTAGCCCTCCAGGATTCCGGAATCAATGGGAAGGTACACCTGATGATGGAGTTTGCCGGTAAATCCCGAGACGTGGCCGACCCTTGGTACACAGGAGATTTTGAGCAGACCTACCGGGATGTTCTTCAGGGGTGCAGCGGATTGATTGAACAGATACGATAAATCGGGTTCAGTACCCTTATTAACCTATTTGCCCCCTGGCTGAGTACCCGGATTGAACAGATTACAACGCAAATTGTATATGTATATATAATTCTTCCCTCATATGGATACAACTTCAGAAAAAAGCCAATACCCGCCTGTGGATATCCCCGCAACTGTAGAGGAGCAGCGCAAGTTCTTCAGAAGCGGTGCAACCTTGAGCATAAAATTCCGCAGGCAGATGCTGCACAGGCTCTACAATGCCGTAGAACAGTGGGAGGAGGAACTTTCCAAGGCCTTGTGGGAAGATTTGCACAAATGTACAGAGGAGGCATACCTCACAGAGATAAGCATAGTTAAAGAGGAGATAAAGGGACACCTGAAGAACCTCCACAAATGGGCCCGCACCAAAAGGGTATCTACCCCTGCCACACTTCTCCCTTCAAAATCGTATCTTGTAAAGGAGCCATTGGGCACCGCCCTCATTATTGCCCCATGGAACTACCCCGTACAACTGCTTCTGGCACCCCTTGTAGGGGCAATCTCGGCAGGTTGCACAGCAGTCCTCAAGCCTTCACCTTATGTACCAAATGTATCCAGGGTACTGGAGGAGATGATAGGGACAATATTTGAGGCCAAATATATAAAGGTTATCCAGGGACACAGAGATACCAATGAACAACTGCTGGAGCAGCGCTGGGACATGATTTTCTTTACCGGAAGCCCGGCCCTTGGGAAAACAGTAATGGCTGCGGCTGCCCGCAACCTCACCCCTGTGCTACTGGAACTGGGAGGTAAAAGTCCTTGTATAATTGACTCCACTGCAGATATAGAAACCGCTTCCCGACGGATAGCGTGGGGCAAGACCCTCAACAGCGGCCAGACCTGCATAGCCCCGGACTACATCATCATCCACAAAGATGTAAAGGGGGCATTCATAGATGCTTTCGGGAAGAGAATAAAGGAAATGCACGGCAACGACATCCTGGAGAGCCCCCACTATGTGCACATGGTAAATGAAAAGGCGTTCCGGAGGGTATGCAGTTACATGAAATACGGCAAAGTGGCCTACGGCGGAAGAAGCAACCCAAGCACCCGCTGTATAGAACCCACCCTGCTGGAAGATGTTCCATTGGACTCCCCAGTAATGGAAGAGGAAATTTTCGGCCCCATCTTCCCAATGATTGTAATGGATGACAACGGCACCTCCTTCAACCAAAAGGCAATTGATTTCATAACATCAAGGGAGAAGCCTCTTGCCCTATATTACTTTGGAGATGAAGAGAAGGGATGGGAAGTTGTGCAGCACACTTCGTCGGGAGGAGGATGCATAAATGATGTGATAATGCACATAGCAAACGGCAACCTCCCTTTTGGAGGGGTAGGAAATTCCGGAATGGGACACTACCACGGCAAGGAGAGTTTCAGATGTTTCACACACACCAGATCCGTTCTGGTAAACAAACCCCGCCTCGACCTCCCTTTCAGGTACACCCCTTATAAGATGTTTTCCCTTATAAGGAGGTTAATGTAAATGTCATTGCTGGTGAGGAGACAGGGCAGTACCTGTCTCCAGTCTGTACCCTATTCCCCTTACGCTTATAATCTCAACCCCTTGAGCCACTTTCAAATGCCCACGCAGACGGGTTATATATACATTGAGGCTCCTGAGGTTGAAAAAATTGTCGTCTCCCCACAAATCATTCAGAATAGCGGAAGCCGCTACTGTATTTCCCATATTGCGGCAAAGATATTCCAGCACAGCACTCTCTCTTGCTGCAAGTTTTATATTCTCCCCGTTTGCAGTATTGCCCAAGATTCCCTTTGAGGGGTAAAATTCATATTCACCAAGGCTGTACCGCTGCTTCTCCACAACAGTACCTGACGCCCTGTTCCTGCCGGACAGGGATCTTATCCTGGCAATAAGTTCATCTATGGCAAACGGCTTCTTCAGATAATCGTTACCGCCCATGTCAAACCCCTTTACCACATCCTCAGTAGCACACCTGGCAGTAAGGAACAGGACCGGAACCCGGCACCCTTTCCCCCTGAGTTTCTTCACCATTGTAAAGCCGTCCATTTTGGGCATCATCACATCAGCAACAATTACATCATACTCCCCTTTGGATGCCATTTCCAGCCCCTGTGCCCCATCGTAGGCAAGTGATATCTCAAAATTCCTGTCAGACAAGGTATCCGAAAGGATTTCAGCAAGCATCCTTTCATCTTCTACAAGCAATATCTTAATTTTATTGTCCATCATGTTCCAAAGGTAAAGTTATTGTAAATACAGAGCCTTCTCCAGATTTGCTTTCTGCTCTGATTGTACCCGAGTGCTGCTCCACAACCTTTTGGGCATAATAGAGCCCGAGCCCATACCCGCGGACTTTATGCAAATCCCCCTGAGGCACCCTGTAATACTTCTCAAATATATGCTGCAGATGCCCCTTGGAAATTCCGGGGCCATTATCGGCGATTGAAATGGCTACAACCTTCATATGCTCACAAACATCAATCCTTATTTTATCCCCCCCGTATTTTACAGCATTGTCAACCATTGTGGCAATCACATTCTGCAGATGGAACTTGTCTCCATAAACTCCAATTTCCTCCCGACAACACACCTCAATTTGTGGAGGGCTTTCCAATCCAATAAAAATCTCTTCAATTACAGAATTGATTATAGGGTAGAGTTTGAAAGATTCCATATCCATTTTTTCTTCCCTCCCATCAACCGAAACTGAAAGAATCCTCTCCACCATTGCAGAGAGTTGCCCCAACTGCTTCCCGACAATTTCCAGATATCTCCCCCTCCTCTCCGGATTTGCCTCCGCAGAAAAGTTTGTAAGGGCATCTGTGGCTGCAGATGCTACTGCAATTGGGGTTTTCAGTTCATGGGTAATATTGTGGGTAAAATCGCGTCTCATCTGCTCCAATGACCTCTGGTGGAACATGGTTTTGAGAAGATATATAAGGACGGTAGCCAGAAGTGCCACAATTGCAACGGAAGACAATACTATCCATTGGAGCCTGCTCCAGAATTCCATGTAGGGGATTCCAATTGAAAGGCGCAGGGCGAACATAAAATCATCATCAATAATGATTTCTGTTGTATGAACCTTTCCACTGAGAATTTCACTCTCCCCCTTACGCATAAGGATGAGTTTTTCAGAATCACTCCCCTTCCCCTCACCTGCATCGGTAGGGAGACTCAGAATTTCCGCGTAATATGGCTCCACAATATCCAGTTCAAGCAGATTGGGAACAAAATGGAGGGCAAACTCTTCCAAATCTATATTTATCCGCTCCGCCTTGTGTATCCCGGGAACCGCATCCATACGGAACGCCTTATATATGCTCTTGTAGGCAGCAGACTCAACCCTACGGCAGAAATCTGAAACCTGATCATTGTACATCCTTACAACCCATATACATTGCACGGTTGCCAGAAGAACTAATGACACAATTGCCAGAATTGATATATTCTTGAAAAAATTTCTGTTCATACGATTCTCTTGCCATTACAAAAATAATCAAATTCAGGGCCCCTCATTTACAATTAACATTAGTTAACATTCCTTAACTTTGTGTTAACATGAAACACCTGCGCCGCAGATTACCTTTGCAGAGCAAAACCGGTTTAAGTTTTATGTACAATCAAAAAAAAACATTGAAATGAAAAAATTGCTCATCATTGCCATCCTTGCAATATCGGCTGACATTGCAATGGCGCAGACACAGGAGAAAACAGTTTATATAATTGACGGCCAAGTTGCCACAAAAGCGGCCCTGGATTCATTGCCTTCTGACATTATAAAAAATATGAATGTAATAAAGAAGATAGAGAATGTTGTGGTTGTAAACACAAAGAAAAATGAAAATAAGGTAGTGGTAGTTAAAGGGGTTAGGAAAACAGATGTGGCTGACACCACAGGATCTGCCGTGGGCATACAAAAAATACTTGGAGATAAAAGGGTAAAAAGTATCTCTATCCGGAATGCAGAAGGCTCTCCTGAACCTCTTGTAATAGTAAAAAGTCCAGACGGCAAGACAGAAGTCATTGACGATATGAAAAAAATCCAGCCGCAAACAATCAAATCTGTTACTGTTATAAAAAATGAGGATGCAAAGAGGGATTTCAGCAAATGGGGAGACACCTCCGGCGGCGTCATTGTCATTGAACTGAAATAATCCCTCCTCCCGTTGAGCCTAATTGCTGGAATACGTTCAGATTCAGTGCTGGAATACGTTCAGGTTCAGTGCTGAAGACATTCAGGTTCAGTGCTGCAATTCATTGTCCTTGCAATATTATGGAAATATGCTTTGCAAATGTGTTTCAACAGGGTTTCAAAAACTGTATAAGGATAACGGGCCCATATTGTCCCGTTATCCTTATTGACAACCATTCAGCGTAGTTATGGCATAACATTGTAAGGACAACGAAATGCAAATCAGCCATTTTAGACCCAGTTGACATTTACCTGCACTTTCGTGGATGGAACGAGTACCTTCGTTCATGCCCGTCAGAGGCTGCTCGGCTGTTCCGGGAAATCACTCAGATACTTGTTCCCTCCACGAATGTCCAGACCAATGGTAATGTTCAGTAAATAATATATTTGCAGAATTTGCAACGGAAGGGAATAAAGGTCCGGTGACTCCTGGAACGGCGTAAGCAACCATTGCAGATGTGCCGGCCGGTTCAGGCATGTTTGAGACAACGCAGTTGTCGAGTTCCTGAACCAGGCACAGATGCAATAGGTTGCCAGCCGGGTGAAAGGCGGAACCAGACCTTTATTTCTCTGCAGTGGAAAATTCTGCAAATGGATAATTTAACTGGAGGGAGCTTTTGTCGGGAAGCACAAGAAAACAAAACGGGGAAAGCATTTGAGCCTTCCCCGGATAATTATTTCTTCTGGTTCCTTCTCTTGCGTTTTTTTGCGTAGTACTGCCGGCGGTAATAGTTCCTTGTGTATTTTACAATAACTGCCGCAATAAGGCCCAGGAATACAAGACAAATCAATATGTATGTCCATGCAGAGGCGCTGTCACCTTTAACGCGGCTCCACATCCTCAGGAGTTTTTCGGTACCGGAATCGTGCATCATGGCACAACGTTCAATGATAGCCTTGTCGGGATACATTACAGGATTCACACATACGCTGTCTGCGGCTGGACCAAAGAAATAGGATGCATCTATAGGGTCATATTCCTCATCCTGCATGTTTTCAAGCACATGGTCTCCACCTACTGCACTTACATAACCGGTCATATCCATATTGCGGAGGGCATTTTCGGGCATGCACATGAAATTAATGAAGTAACTTGCCGCCTTAACATTCCTGGCATATTTTGGAATTACCCAACCGTCAAACCATACAGAACTCCCCGTCTGTGGGATTGCGTATCTGAGTTCCATCCCTATTTCTGCAGCCTCATCAATGGCCCACTGGGCATCACCGCTCCATGAAAGGTTTATCCAGGCAAGTTCCTTGGTCATCTGTTCTTTTCCAAAGTCTGCCTCCCAGCCGGCAACAGACTCCTTGAAGGTGTTCAAATACTCTTCCACCAGTGCAATGGATTCATCCGAGTCATCAAAAGCAATGGTACCCAGGTCCTTCTCGCCCCTGTCTATAGCCTCTCCATTGAGTGCTACAAGGAATGAGGTATATACATCCCTAAAGGCATCTTTCATAAGCACCTTGCCTTTGTATGCAGGGTTACGGAGCACATCCCAGGTAACCACCTCATGGTCCTGTATGTATTTTGGGTTGTATATAAGGCCCACTGTTCCCCACATGTAGCCCACGCTGTAATCGTTGGCATCCTTGCCGTCTGATTTTATCTGTTTGAACATCTCCGATATGTATGGAGAGACGTTCCCCATATAGTTTGGAGTATCCCCAAAATCCTTGTTTATTGGGATGAGGAGATCATTGCTGAGCATCCTCTCAATTATATAGTCCGAAGGGCACACTACATCATAATCTTCATGCCCCAACTCAATTTTTGAGAGCATGGTCTCATTGATGTCAAAGGTCTGGTATATGATCTGCACCTCCTCTCCGGTCTGCTCATAATACCACTGCTCAAACTCGCCAAGGAGATCTTCATCTATATAGTCTGCCCAGTTGTAAACCTTAAGGATATTGTCCCTGCCGCTGGAACAGGCTGCAAACATCAATGCTGCCGCTATAAAATATATAAGTTTCTTCATCATTGAGCATTGTTTTTGGCATTGCGCATTGCCCTAATGTTAATTACTATAAGCAGGATAAGGACACCTACAAACATAAGTGTAATGAGGGGGCGGAGTTCAGGGGTAAGACCTCCCTTTCTGGCATCTGTGTAGATGTAGGTTGAGAGGGTATCCAATCCCACTGTTCCACGGGTAAAGAATGTGATTGCAAAATCATCCAGTGACATTGTGAATGCCAATATGAATCCCGATATCATTCCTGGTTTCAACATTGGAAGAAGCACCTTCTTAAGGGCCTGGAACGGGGTTGCACCAAGGTCAAGGGCCGCCTCATAGATATTGGGGTTCATCTGGGTAAGCCTCGGCAACACGTTCAGCACCACATAAGGGGTGCAGAGGGTGATATGCGCCAGCACCACTGTAACATATCCCTGGCTTATGTGCAGGAATACAAAAAGGAGGAACAGGGAAACACCTGTAATTATGTCGGGATTAAGAATAGGAATACTGTTGAGGAAAGAGATGGCCTGCTTGCCTCTCCCCCTCATGTTGTGGATTCCAATTGCCGCTATGGTTCCCAGCAGGGTTGCTACTGATGCGGCAATGAGTGCAATTATAATGGTATTCTCAATTGCCGACATAAGGGAACCTGTCCCCTGCATGTCACCCGTAAAAAGGTTTGTATACAGTTTTGTTGAAAAACCGGTCCAGTTGCCCAACACCTTGCTCTCGGTAAAGGAGAAAATCCCAATGAATACAATTGGGGCATAAAGCACCACAAGGAGCAACCATATATAACACTGTGCAAAAAACTTCTTCATAACTATACAATCCCGTTAACTTCTTTCTTATTGTCCTGCAATAAGGATGTGATACCTATAATTATGAGCATTACCAACGAGAGGGCCGCACCGTAGTTCCACATAGAGGAGTTTATGTTCTCCTGTATTATGGTACCAAAGAGTTTTATCTTGTTGTTGGTAAGGAATTCAGAAATGGCGAAAGTACTTACAGTAGGCATGAACACCATCATTATGCCGCTCACCACACCTGGCATTGAAAGTGGAACCTGCACCTTCCAGAACACCTGCCAAGGGGTTGCCCCCAAATCAGATGCCGCCTCCGCATAAGATTTGTCCATCTTATTGAGAATGTTATAGATAGGATAAATCATAAACGGCAGATAATCATAAACCATACCCACCAGAAGTGTCCCTTTGCCCAACTGTATCCCCATAACATGGAAAAGTTCCGCTGTAGCCAGCGTACGCATAAGGGCATTTATCCACATTGGCATAATGAACAGTACCACTGTAATTGTACTTCTGTTGAGTTTCCGGTTTGCCAGAATCCACGCAGCCGGGTACCCCAACAGGATACAGATTATTGTATTTTCTATTGCCACCTCAAGGGAGAGGGCAAATGTGCCAATAGCATCAGCATCTGTAAAAAACTTGGCAAAATTCCCCAACGAGAAGTTTCCCGACGAATCCTGGAAAGCATACAGGATGATGATAATCAGGGGCAGCGCAACAAACAGCAACAGGAAAATTGTGTATGGCAATGCCCAAGTGCTTCTCTTAGTCATTATGCTCATTGCGCTTCACAATTTTAATGTCCGCAGGGGCAATGTTAATACCAACAAGGTCTCCCTTGTCCCAAATGTCTGTAGTATCAACCCAAATATGGTCTCCGTTGTCGGTGAGGATGGTAAGATGATAATGGTCACCTTTGTAGATGATGAAATGAACATCACCCTCCAGCATACCCTCCTCCACATGGTCTATAAGATCTATCTTTGAGAAATCAACCTGAATGTCAACCTCCTCCCCATGCTTGAACTCCTCCTGAGGCAATGTCTCAAAGGTCTCTCCAAGGAATTTCACATGAGTCTCATCCACAACTTCCCCCTCAAAGGTATTGCAAGTACGCTCCTTATGCATAACCTGAATATCCGCAGGCCTTATGATAAGTCCAACCTCCTGCTCAGGGGCAAAGGCATTGTAGTCCTGAATCATAAGTTCATACCCTTTGTCTGTATCCACATACATCTCATAGTGGACACCTTTAAAAGTACATGATTTTACGGTAGCGGTAAACTGCGCACTCTCCAGATTCCTCACAATATAGATATCCTCCGGACGCACCACCACATCCACAGGGGTATTCTCACCAAACCCTTCATCAATACACTCAAACTCATGACCTGCAAACTCCACCAGTTTATCCTTTACCATAGTACCGTTAAGAATGTTGGACTCGCCAATGAAATCTGCCACAAACGAGTTCTGAGGCTCATTATAGATATCTGTAGGGGTACCTATCTGCTGAATCTTACCCTCATTCATAACAATAATGGTATCTGAAAGGGTAAGTGCCTCCTCCTGGTCATGGGTAACATATATGAAGGTAATGCCCAACTTCTTGTGCATCTCCTTAAGTTCAATCTGCATATCCTTGCGCATCTTAAGGTCAAGGGCAGCCAGCGGCTCATCCAAAAGGAGCACCTTAGGCTGATTGGCAATAGCCCTTGCAATGGCAACCCTCTGCTGCTGTCCTCCCGACAAAGACTCCACATCCCTATCCTCATAATCGGTCATGCTCACCATCTTGAGCACCCTCCTCACACACTTGTCAATCTCAGGAGCAGGAACCTTCTGCAACTTGAGTCCGAACGCAATATTCTCATACACATCAAGATGAGGGAACAAGGCATAACGCTGGAAAACTGTATTCACAGGACGCTCATGCGGAGGAATATCAGTATAATCCTTACCGTTAATCTTAATCTCACCCTTATCAGCCTGCCCAAAACCTGCCAACAACCTTAGCAAAGTTGTCTTTCCGCATCCCGACGGACCCAGGATAGTAACAAATTCCCCTTTCTTAACCTTAATGCTGACATCATCCAAAATCACCTTGTCTCCAAAACTTTTGGATATGTTGTTGAGTTCAATAATGTAATCTTTAATTTCCATTTTCAAGTAAGCGGTTACAGGTTTTATAGATTACGGCTATAAACAACACATGCCGAAAAACTCTCCGTATATGTACAAAGAATTTCCGGCAAGCAACTGCTGTTTCCCATATTTTTTGCATCCCCCCAGGATGACTGCTGCAATGGCGCATGCGCAACCCCCAAAAAGACAAAAAATCTCCTCATCTATTTAGCCAACAGTAAAATACATAAGTATTAAAAAATGTTTAAGTATATTTTCAGTAAAATTTGACCAAAAGTAACTATTTTTTTCAATAAATGCATCTGTTCCACAAAAAAAATTTCCCCAACAATGCAAATCCCCCTGCCGCGGGGTGCCAGAAAGGTCCGGGGAGGGTGCGAGTTCTCCCGATAACTGCTGCCATTCGGGGACAGAAGGCATTTGTTTCCGGGAGAAATGGTATTATCTTCGCGGCGTTAATTTGCATTTTATGGTTTCAGTAGACGGGCTCACAGTAGAATTCAGCGGCACAACGCTTTTCAAGGATATCTCTTTTGTAATCAATGACAAGGACAGGATTGCCCTTATGGGTAAGAACGGTGCCGGGAAATCCACCATGCTCAAGATCCTTGCCGGGGTAAAGACCCCCAACAGGGGAAAGGTTACGGTAACGGACGGCGGCAAGATAGGTTACCTTCCCCAGCACCTTATGGTGGAGAACGGGAGAACGGTCTTTGAGGAGGCATGTCTCGCATTTGAGCACCTGTTTGCCATTGAGAGAGAGATTGAGGCCCTCAACAATGAACTCACCACCCGTACAGACTACGACAGCGAGGAGTACATGGCTCTCATTGAGAAAGTTACCGCCCTCTCAGAGAAATTCTACAGGATAGACCTCACCAACTATCAGGAGGATGTGGAGAGAACCCTCATGGGACTCGGATTTGTAAGGGGTGATTTGTCCCGACAAACCTCAGAGTTCTCGGGAGGATGGAGAATGAGGATAGAACTGGCAAAGATTCTGTTGCAGAAGCCAACACTGCTCCTTCTGGATGAGCCTACAAACCACCTTGATATTGAGTCTATTGAGTGGCTGGAGGATTTTATCATAAACAGCGCCAACTCGGTGATGGTAATCTCTCATGACAAAGCCTTTGTGGACCATATTACCACCCGCACCATTGAGATTACAATGGGGAAGATTTATGACTACAAGGTAAACTATTCAAAATATCTTGAACTGAGGGCCGAGCGGCGTCAGCAACAACAGGCAGCCTACGATAACCAGCAGAAGATGATTGCCGAGACCAAGGAGTTCATTGAGAGGTTCAAGGGGACCTATTCAAAGACCAACCAGGTGCAGTCGAGGGTGAGGATGCTGGAGAAACTGGAGATTCTGGAGGTGGATCCCGAAGACCGGAGCGCACTGAACCTCAGGTTCCCCCCTGCCCCACGCTCGGGCTCATATCCTGTGGTAACCCATGAACTGGCAAAATCCTACGGAGAGCACAAGGTGTTCGGGAATGCCTCAATTACCATTGAGAGGGGTGACAAGGTGGCATTTGTCGGGAAGAACGGAGAGGGAAAATCCACTATGGTAAAGGCAATTATGGGGGAGATAGATTTTGAGGGGGAACTGAATCTGGGGCACAACCTCAAGATTGGATATTTTGCCCAGAATGAGGCATCGCTGCTGGATGAGGAGAAGACGGTATTCAAGACTGTGGATGATGTTGCGGTGGGTGATATCCGTACCAAGTTGAGAGATATCCTGGGGGCATTCATGTTTGGAAAGGATGATTCAGAGAAGATGGTGAAGGTGTTGTCGGGAGGAGAAAGGACCAGACTTGCAATGATAAAACTGCTGCTGGAACCGGTAAACATGCTCATCCTGGATGAGCCCACCAACCATCTGGACCTGAAGACAAAAGATATCCTAAAAGAGGCGCTGAAAAACTTTGACGGCACCCTTATTGTGGTTTCCCATGACCGCGACTTTCTGGACGGCCTTGTGAGCAAGGTTTACGAATTCTCCAACAAGAGGGTGATTGAGCATCTTGGCGGCGTGTATGACTTCCTGGAGAAGAAGAAAATGGAGAACCTCAGGGAGATTGAGAGGAAAAACTGATACCCGGCGTGGGATGGTGCCCTGGCGTGGGCCAGTAACCCGGCATGAGCCGGTGCAAAGTTATTTTTTCACCGGCCTCACTTTATATCCTGCCTCACGCAGCAAATTGATCATACCATAATCTCCCGGCAGATGCCCTGCTCCAACCACATATAGGGTGCTCCGGGACGGCAGGAGTTTTTTCATCTCTTCCAGCCAGTTGAGATTTCTGGTTTTCACCAATGCATCATATTCCAAGCCGGTCATCTGCTCCTGGAAAATTTTCCAGAGAGTACCAAGGTCCTGAGTCTTGTAGGCAGCAGTCAGTTCTACAAGCAGTTCCTTGCTGTTGCTGCGGCGGGTCATATCCAGAAGTGCATCGGCCTGTTCCTGCAGAGAACTTCCGTACAGGAGGTTCAACTGGTATTCCATTGTCTCCAGACCTCCCACCTGTTTCCCTTTTTCGGCAGCAAGGGTCTGCATATATTTGTCCATACCGGTATGGGTAGCAATGTCGGGAATAATCTCCATGAGCATCTTCTGCTGAACGGTTACCATTATGGTCATAGGTTTCATGGAGGAGAGCATCTGCAAGTTGGCACCCAGGGTATTCTTGAGGTAAGTATCCAGGGAATCCATTTCTGCCTGGGTGAAAAGTGATGCCATGGTGGTGTCTGCAGGCATCATCATCATTCTCTGCATATTCTGCATCTGTGCAGGGGTCATTGCACCCATCTTAAGCATATCAAACTCCCCTACCACCTGGGCAACCTCCCCAAATGCCTTCATCAGACCTGGGATAGAATCACAATAGGTAAACGGAACTGCATGATGAGTACCCAAAATATAAGAAGGTTTCTCAACTCCTCTTCCCGATATTTTCCAGAGGAGTTGGGCATTGGCTGCCGGAACTGCCAGCAGAGACAAGGCTATAATTACAAGTATGCGTTTCATATTACTGCTCAATTTCTTTTATAATTTCATTCAAAGTGCTTAGTTTTTTTCTCTCATACCAAATGAGTGTACCTATAAAGACAATGATAAAGATTGCAATGTTTGTAATGGATGAGTGTGAAAGGCCAGGGTTATGGCCCATGTATACCCATACAAACAAGGCAACTGCTGTCACAGTTATAATATTTGAGAATATTGACGTATAAATATGATGTGATTTTAGGATTTTCACTCTATGTACAAACTCCTTCAAGTCTCCTGCATAATCCAACAGATTATCTTGAGTTTTCCTTTTGTAATAATATACAGCTGCATTCAAAAGGCAAAGTACAGGGATTACAATGCAACTCCATATAGGATACATATGTTTTACCATAAAATATGCCACCATTATACTGAGTACAACTCGCCACATGATACGCTTGTATTCAAGACTTTTGTCAACTGTATAGATATTCTCCTTTAATGTGGCAACGTCCAATATGGAATCTGTAACAATATTCTGCTCCTCCACCTTCTTGGAGAGGATACTGAACTGCTGGCGCATCTGCTCCAGTTCCTGGGATATTTCAAAATTATCATTATTGTTCATCTTGCTCTGCTTTTTGAAGGTTCTACATCTGTTTCAATTTCTCCCGTATCCGCACCAACTTTACGGAAACATTGTTTGCCGTGATTCCCAAGATTGCTCCAATCTCCTCATAGCTCATGTTCTCCAGCCACATGAGGATGATACTCCTGTCAATGAACCCAAGTTTGTTGATTCTGTTGTAGAGTTGCTTTATCTGCATAGAATCTTCATCAGTATCCTCATACAGATTAAAGTTCACATCCAAAGGGAGGGTTGGAATCTCCCTTTTCTTCTTTTTGGTGTAATTGATGCAGGTATTAAGGCTCACCCGCCATATCCAGGTGCTCAGATGCTTCTCCCCCTCAAAGGATTTGAGGCCGTTCCAGATATTTATGAGAATATCCTGGAACAGGTCATTCACCTGCTCAGCATCCTTGGAGAACATATAGCAGACCGTATAGATCCTCCTTTTGTTCTCCCGCACAATCCGCGCAAATTCTTTCTCGTTGTTGTCCATAAATTGGGTTATCCGGTTTGTTTTCTACGTTAAACAACAAACCCTTCAAAAAACTACAGCAGTTGGGGCAAAAATAACAATTCTGAAAAATTTTTAGCCATAGGCTCAATGTATCTCAGAAACTTTGTAACCTTGCCCAAACGCTATACTCCATATTCTTTGATGAACATTATCTGCTGTTCTTGGTAATGCTATAACAGTTCTTCTGATTCATTTGAGAGTATCTTCTCGGCAAAAATCCTGGCTGCATAACTCTCGGGAATCAGAATTTTATTGATGTCCATAGCCCTAAGAATAGAGGAGTGCGTTGTATCAAGTGCACGTGCAATGATATTAGTCACATTCAACTCCTTTAATGAAGCTACGGCTCTTAATGAATTGTCCATACTCTGCCCTATTGCAACAATTACACAGTCAATCTCATCCAAAGGCAAACTCCGTAATGATGCTCTTTCGGTTGCGTCCATAATATATGCCAAGTCTATTCTGTCTTTAATCTCTTCTATGCAATGCTCATTGTTATCAACTCCAATAACAGAGTGCCCCATATCGGTGAGGGTAGCGGCAAGAGTACTTCCAAAATTTCCTAATCCTATTACAAGGTATTTCATACGCATTCGTTTTTATCAGTTTATTATTATCTCTTCTTTAGGTAAGCGGTATTTAGGTTGCTCCTTTTGTGGTATTATACTCATAAGTACGGTAATGAAACCTACACGTCCCAAGAACATGAGCACCACCAGCAGAATTTTACTGGTATTGCTTAAAAGCGGTGTAATACCCAAACTTGAGCCTACAGTGGAGAATGCCGACACACTTTCAAACAGCAAGTCCATAGAAGGTATGGCAGGCTCCAAAATCAGGAGTGCTACATAAAAAAGCGCAATAATACAAATTGAGCCAAATACCACAACCAATGTTCTCCGTATAGAACTATATGAAATTTCCCGATTGAAGAGTGTTGTATAGTGTTCACCTTTAATCAGCGACTTTAACGAGGCGAGAGCCACCACAAATGTATTTACCTTAATACCTCCTGCCGTAGATTGCGAGCCACCTCCTATCCACATCAGCACCAGATACAGTATAACAGTCACTCTGGAAAAATCACTTAGTGCAACACTGTTGAAACCGGCCGTTCGCGGAGCCACGGCATTAAACAGAGACTGCACAACCTTTTCTCCTGGAGAAAATGAGGCAAACGACCCATTCCACTCAAAGAGCGCAATACCAGCAGTTCCGAGGAGTATCAGGACCAGAGATGAATATAATACAATCTTTGTGTTGATATCGGCAATGTGCATATATCGCGACCTCTGTCCATCTTTTCTGAACACTTTATGTAAAAGTTCTGAACCATAATATGAAATAATCCTCTTCAAACCCATAAGTATAGGGAATCCAATACCACCCAAAACTATAAGAAGCGAGATTACCAGATAAAACGAGTTATGGTTGTATAATATCATATCATTCCCGAGATTCCCCTCCAGCGTTGAGAATCCCGCATTACAGAATGCAGATACAGAGTGAAATAGAGAAAAGAATATTTCATCATTGAGAGACATCCCCATTATTGGATGTATACTGAGCCATATGAAAAGAGATCCAATTATCTCTATCACAAAAGTAAATCCCAATACATTTGTCAATACAGATTTTAGTGATTCAGAACTTGACGCTATCATATTCTTCAGTGAAAATTGGGAATACAATCCTATGCCATCCATGTAGAAAAGGGCAAAGAAACTTGTTATTGTCATAATGCCCAATCCACCAATCTGAATCAGCAGAGCAATTATTATTTGCCCCTCCATGGTAAATGTATGTGCAATCTCTACTGTACTTAAACCTGTAACACAAACCGCACTTGTAGAGATGAAAAGTGCATCTGCCACAGGAAGTCTGATATGTTCCAATGTTGAGCGGGGAAGCAACAGCAGCAGTGTTCCAAAGGCTATGACCGTCATAAAACAGACTACAATCAAAAGCGCAGGATTTGTCCTTTTATTTACAAAATTCACTATCCATTGCGATATTGTAATCAATGACAATAGGCCAATGACACTTATGATAAAATATTTATGGGTAAGAAAAGACCATAAGAGAGTGAGAATTTGACTGTCACCGGTCGTAGGGAAGAATTTGGGCAATGCAGAAGCACAAAGCATAATGCCCAAAACCAGGGTAAATGACATCCCCTTACGCCAAACCTCTTTATAATGAACTACAACCTTATAAGCAAATGACATGAAATATACCCACCAGCCAGTGTTATATACCAACAATATAAACGACATCTCTTGGGCATCAAGCACAAAACCATAATCAATTATTATGGCTGCGACTACAAATATAGATGTCAGTATAGAGACTATCTTTACAATATAGTCGGTTCTGGAAATGATAGTTTTAGGGTCAAGCATGGGCTCAGAACTATTTGATCACATCCCGTTTATCATCAGTATATCAATAACAAAAATAGTA
The DNA here is from genome assembly GCA_015060445.1 of Bacteroidales bacterium. Lineage (GTDB taxonomy): Bacteria > Bacteroidota > Bacteroidia > Bacteroidales > UBA932 > Egerieousia. The sequence continues at coordinate 7,678 of SUYL01000009.1, read as the reverse complement.
CCATTAATAGATATAATATGTCTAATTCTTCAATATACGGAGTTTTACCTATGTATCTGCATACCCGTACATCATACCGTAAGTTGCCGTAAATTGACAGATTGTAAAATTGCTGCAAATTTCTCCGATTGGGCAAGTTGCTTTACAAATAATTTATTTACATTTGTATAAGCAGATAACCAATTATAGCACCTTAAATATGATCAAGTATTACAAAAGGGCTTTCAGCAGGACATTGTCTTTTTCTACAGTGGCCGGATTGCTGATATTCATAATTTCACTGGTTGTATTTTGCAAATACATATTGCTCCCTTGCCTGCTTACCGGCGACTGGGCCTCTTGGGTAGCATCAGGTATAGTCTCATTATTTATGGTTGCTATCTGGTATTCATATATAGGTAAATTCTTTTATATTATCCTGCATGATGATAAAATAACCGTAAAGAATCACTTTCTCCCTTTTTTCAGAATCAGCAGGAATTATAATGATATCGGGAGTATCAGATTCTGGCTCCCTGTGCCTGGCAATTGGAGTGTTGAAGCAGTAGAAATAGCAAAGAGGGGGAAAAAAAGCGGTGGCCTGTTTTATGGCATTCTGATGGTTGATCCAAAAGACTATGCAGAAATAGTTTCAATTCTGGAAAGCAAGGGAATTAAGGTAGAGACCTACAGAAATCTTTCGCATAAAGAGTATCTTGAAGTAAGCAAGAAGATAAGGAAGGGAATGTAAGGGACTCCTCCGCAAGCCGGCAGACTTACTCCCGAGCGGTGGTAACTTACCACCCTAAAAGGTGGTATGGCGTCAATAAATATCAGCCAATAATGTTTAACTTTGTAACATTACCAACAAAGGAGGTTTTTAAATGAAGATTACAATTATAGGTGCCGGAAATATGGGAGGCGCAATTGCCAAGGGGTTGGCAAAAGTGAACATTACGGCAGAGGGCAACATTACCTGCACTGCAAAGAGCGGTGCCACATTAGATAAATTGAGGGAAACCTGCCCTCAGATGAGGCTTACCACAAACAACCGCGAGGCTGTAGATGGGGCCGACATTGTTATTTTTGCAGTGAAGCCGTGGCTGATGAAAGAGGTTATTGAACAGGTTTACCCAGCCCTTGATGCAATGCGCCAGATATACATCTCTGTTGCGGCAGGAATCTCCTGTGATGAACTTGAGGAGTGGCTTGGAAGTGCTTCTGTTGTAAGGGTTATCCCAAATACAGCCATTGAGATACAGGAGAGCATGACCTTTGTAACGGCATCTGACCTCAATTCACCGGAAGTGGCAACAGTAAACGGCATATTCTCAAAACTGGGCAACTCCATGATTGTTCCCGAAAGCCAGTTGGCCGCATGTACAGCCCTGGCATCCTGTGGAATTGCCTTTGCAATGCGCTATGTACAGGCATCTGCCCAAGGGGGCGTTGAGATTGGAATAAAGGCTGCCGACGCACAAAGGATTGTGGAGCATACCATGATTGGAGCAGCCAAACTTCTGTTGGCAAAGAATGCCCATCCTGCAACAGAAATAGATAAAGTTACCACACCTGGAGGGATAACCATCCGCGGCCTCAATGAGATGGAGCATGCCGGCTTCACCAGCGCCGTCATAAGGGGCCTCAAGGAGTGTGTGAAGTAAGTGCCGGAAGTGGAGGCTAAGTATCAATTACCATTTACTTTATATATCTGGGTCTGTTTATGTACTGTCAAACAGTATGGGTGCAGTTCCAGCAATTCACCGTGGGCACTACCCTATCCCAGATTGCTTCCCGACAAAGGTGTGCGCCCACGGCAGAACAATTTTGTTGCACCGTGGGCAGGAATCACCTCCCAGATAGTCTCAGTAGCATCTTGTTGCCCACAGTGAATTGCAGGAACTACGGGGGATGAATTGTCGGGAAAAATAATTGCATAAGGAGATATGTTTCAGCATAAAGTTTGAATATTTATTTGGAGGGTAAAATTTTTATATTACCTTTGTATTATACAAGTTGTTTAATACATAAGGAGTAATACTATTGTTATGGCAAAAGATATTATGATTGAAGAATTGCTTGATGCATGGGAAGAGACTTACAAGAAGGGGCAACTTACTTTTTGGGTATTCCTGGCTTTGAAAGAGAGCAATAAATGCATGGAGGAGATTAAGGAGTTTGTGGAGAGGGCATCTGAAGGGACAATGACCTGTGAGGAGCAGAGCCTTTACCGCAACCTCAGGAAATTCCAGCATCTGGATATAGTTGCATATGATAGCAGGAAGGTAAGCAAAGGTCCCGACAGGAAGTACTATTACCTTACCCCAACAGGCGAGGAACTGTTCAAGCGTTTTGTGGAACGCAATATCATGATATTTACAAAAGAATCAATTATTAACCTTTTAACACAGTAAGTTATGAGATTATTTACACAAAGATTGGGGCAATTTGCCGTTTGTGCACTATTTTGTACTGCAGCCTTCCGATTTGCCCTGAATATGGCTGTAGGGATGGAGAGCCTCCCTGTAACATTGGTTTGTTCAATTGTATATTTTGGGCTGATGTTTTGTGCCGGCTGGTACTTTGGAGGTAAGGATGAAATGGAGAATCAGATTCATGATATTGGATTCAGATTCCATTTTGTTACTTACATATTGTGTATAGCAATGGGATATGCATCCTTTTATATTGGTTGGCATACCGAGCCGTTGAAATCATTGAATATTGGTGCAATAGCGTGGGGGATTGGACTTGCTTTGCATTTTGTATTCTTTCTTTTTGCTCAGAAAAATGCTATCAGGGGGTATGCAAAGGATGAGATATTTCAGTAACCTGCATTTCTGTAAAATAACTATACACATGTAAAGATTCTTTACATTCATTTTTATTAGTGGATTGCTTATAAACGCCAGATTTATAAGTAATTCACTAATTTGGCACACTTTTGTCATATATTTATGGCAATATTTATAAAAATGTAAAGGCTTTACACTTATGAAAAATTTCATAGCAATTTTCAGGAGATATACCATAGCAATGGTTATGAACTTTGCCGGACTTGTCCTTGCATTCACGGCTTTTATGGCTCTTATGATTCAGGTCGGGTACCAACAGAGTTTTGACAGGATACACCCTACGTCGGGAAGAATATATAGGGTTGACAAGATTGGAGTGGACAAGGATGACATTTTCAGGAATGTCTTGCCCAGAGGGTATGCAGATGATATTATAGGTTCCTCTCCCCATATTGTGGCCGGCACTGTAAGTTGCCCTTTTCTGGAGGAGGATATCATTTATGCCTATATGGAAGGGAATGGGAAACCGGTCCCTTTCAAATACGGTTCAGATCTCATATACCCCGAAATGTTTGATGTTTTTGGTGTGGAGTTTATTGAAGGGGATGCTGATGCCCTCAAGGATTTTTCTATGGTAGCAATACCGCAATCATTGGCCAGAAAATTGTTTGGGGATGAGTCTGCATTGGGGAAAATCTTACTGAAGGACAATTTGTTCTGGGACAGTGAAAACACCGGAAAATTGAGTGTTGGGGCAGTTTACAAGGATTTCCCTGCAAATTCACAGATGAGGAACCACATATATGGGAATGTGGGGAATTTTCATAAGGGGAGTTACGGAGGTGCCAATTTCGTGTGTTATCTTTTACTTGATTCTCCCGACAACAAATCTTTGGTGGAGGATAATTTCAACAAAAATTTCAATTACGGAGAGGAGAGCGGGTGGCTTACGGATATTGAACTGACACCTGTTGAGGATATCTATTTTGGGGATGAGGGGAGTGCCATATACAGAAACGGAAGCCGCAGCCAAATGTGGCTGCTTGTGTGCATTTCCATCCTTGTAATGGTTATTGGCGGCATAAATTACTCCACTTTCTTTACTGCACTTGCCCCTATGAGGGTAAAATCTGTCAATACCCAGAAGATACTTGGAAGCCCCATTTTTAAACTGCGGATGAATCTCATAACAGAGGCTGTCCTTTTCTGTATCCTGGCATTTGCTGTATCTTTGGGAATTATTGGGTATGTTTCACAGTGGCTATATTCACAGGGGCTTCTTGAATTGTCATTCAAGTTTGATGAGCAGATACCACTTGTACTGCTTTCAACCGGCATTGCCGTATTTATTGGAGTATGTGCAGGAGTCTATCCAAGTTTCTATGTCACATCGCTGCCGCCCGCATTTGCACTGAAAGGGAATTGGGCATTTTCTCTGTCGGGAAGAAAATTCCGTACAACAATGTTGGCCGTGCAGTATATAATATCGTTTGTATTGCTGGTATTTGCCCTTTCTGTTTACAGACAAAACGGCTATATGATCTCTTTTGACCATGGATTTGATAAAGACCAGGTGCTTGTTGCCCAACTTTCGGAAAGGCATGTGTCGGGGAAATCTGATTGGATAAGGGAAAGGCTCCGTATGCTGCCGGAAGTAGAGGATGTTGCATATGCTCTGGAATGTATTGGCGGCTCCGACACATACAGTGTTACATCGCTTGACCTGAATGGGGTAGAGACACGGGTATTTACAGTGTACTGCACATATAACTTTCTGGATGTAATGGGTATTCCTGTTGTTGATGGAAGGAATTTTACAGAATCGGACAACTTTACCACTGCAGGTTGTGCAATAATGAACCAGAAAGTGAAGGATTTGGGAGGTGAACTGAACGAGGTGATTGCAGGTCAGTCCGGGCCGGTAAGGATAAACTCCATGAGAAATGAATCTGCACCGTTGCTTTACATTCTCCTTCCACGTGGATATGTAGCAATGGACTATATGTATATAAGGCTACATTCGGCAGAGAATAAAGAGGAAGTCATTGAAAAGATAAAAGCGGCGCTTGCAGAGATGGATCCGGATTACCCATTTGAAATAAAGCAGTATGATGAAATTTTGGGCGGGCTGTACAATACTGAAATCAGGCAAGGCAAAATCATTTCATTATTCTCACTGCTTGCAGCAGCACTATCGCTGATTGGCGTATTTGGCCAAGTATTGCTTGATGTGCATTACCGCAGGAGGGATATTGCAGTAAGGAGAGTTTATGGAGCGGGGACCGCAGGGCTTGTAACAAGTGGCCTAGGAAGATATTTTATGCTTGTTGGTTTATCCTTTATTGCTGCTTCTCCTATTGCATGGCATTTGATAAATGGCTGGCAGGAGAGTTTTGTAGAGCGTTCGGGAATTTCATTAATCATTTTTGCCATTGCATTTATTGCCGTACAGACATTGACTATGGCTATTGTAGCATTCCAATACTGGAGGGCCTCAACCCTTGATCCGGCAGATATCCTTCAAAAGGAGTAAGTTATAACAGAATGGATTTGTGTGTGGGGAGGAATTGTCGGGAAAAATAATTGCATAAGGAGATATGTTTCAGCATAAGTCAAAAATAATCAATAACTTTGCAAAAAGCCAAAAATAATGAAACAACGGGTATTTTTAAGTACATTCAGTCTTATTGCAACGATTGTCAGTAATGCGCTGTTGGCAGGCCTTATGTTTTTCAACAATCCTCCCGTATATGTACAAATATCACTTGGAGTTATTTGGTGTATGACAATCCTTGCCTCATTGTTCTATATGCCACTGAGTATTTCTGTTGATAAGACTGCAATCTACATTAACCGCAGTCTTAAGATAAAGGCTATTCCATTGCAGAATGTACTGTCTGTTAAAATGTGCTCTCCAACAATGGGAGCCATACGCATTTGTGGAAGCGGTGGTTTCTTTGGTTACTGGGGGTGGTTCAAGGAACGTGATTTGGGCAAATATTTTGCCTACTACGGCCGTTCAAGTGACTGTTTCCTTGTAGAACTCAAGGATGGCCGCAAATATATGCTTGGCTGCAAGAATCCACACAAGATGGTGGAGTATATCAATTCTATAATTAACCAATAAGGATAAATGAAAATGAAACGTTTCTTAAAAATACTTTTCAAAACGGCTGTGTATGTGTTTGCTGTAATAGGACTCCTGACAGTCCTTTTCCTGATAGCGGTAAACAAGGTTGGATATAGCATAGGACTCAACATAGCAGATAAACAATATAATGAATACGTGGAGTACCTCCGCAATTCTGGTCCGTATGTGGCTGATACAGCAAATCTCGATATGAAAATAACAATTGATTCATTGAGAGCAGCCGAAATTAAAGAGTACTTTCAGTTGGATACTTTATACTCTGCAGATGACGATACTTGGGACAAGGCTCTTGCAATAGGCAAATTTGTTACGGCCAATATTCCACATGCAAATCAGAAGGTGTATCCAAAAAATGTAGATGCAATAGGTCTGTGGGAATACACAAAAAATGTAGAACCTGCATTCAATTGCAGGCTGCATAGCATAATGGCTTTTGAACTGTTTTCTGCTGCAGGTATAAAGGCAAGATATATAACTTGTCTGCCTGAAGATAAGAACGACAGGGATTGCCATGTCGTAAATGAAGTGTGGCTTCCGGAACTGGACAAATGGGTAATGATTGATACCGATATGGGTGGACACTATGTTACTGATGCCTCGGGCAAATTGCTGTCATTGAGAGAAATGAGGGAATATTACATTGCTGACAAGGAAATGTATTTCTACCCAGGTTATGAGGATGGCCACTCCAATAAGACTTACTACTATAAGTATATGGCAAAGAATACATATTGGTTTGCATGCTGGAACAATCTGGGATTTTATCAGGAGGATTACGACAACCATCCAAACCACGAGTTAAGGGACAAGTATTACGGATTGGTACCAAGTGGATTTGACCCGTTTGACAAAGAGTACCACAAACACACCTCCGTTGCCACAAACGATGTGGAACAGTTCTGGAGGTGATGGCTATTATGTAGGTGTGTTCAAAAACAAGACACTTGGCCTATATACGATGCATGCTACAGAGAAAAAGGATCTTGTACTTGTAAAATGCACGGATGAAATTATAGTTTTCAACTGCAAGAAAAGGGATGAGTTGGTGGAATATACCAAAGAAAAATTGAAAAACAAATGAAATACCTGAACTTTTGGCTGGGACACTTGTTTACATAAGTGAAATAGTTTTTTAAGTTAGGTTAAGTCGGGCAAGCCCTGTGGTCTCGGGATGAGGTTGCAGGGCTTGTTTTTGCCGCATAATATTGCATGCTACTGTATGAGGTGAGAAGATATAGCAAACTTGGAGAATTTGAAATTTCTTATTGATTTAACCCCTTTACATATTTTGTAAAGTGTAAGGAAACTTTACAGTTATTTCTTTTCAAGAAATGTGCAACCTGCTTAGAATAAGGCCAATACCCTTCTTGGCACGGTTTTGTCGGGATATATGGGTATAACCTTAATTTTAATAAAAAAGTGTAAAGAAACTTTACAGACCCTATACAATCATGTTTGAATACTTGCGTTTTCTGTTCCGGAATAAATGGTATACCACCGTAGAGGTGATAGGTATTAGTGTTGCCTTGGCTTTTACCATTCCACTTTTGTCTTTCTTTTCTGACAAATGGGAAATAGACCACGGAAAGGATTTCAAACGCGTTTATGCTGTATGTCCGATTGAGACATTTGAAACGACAATAGGCTTGGGGCAGGAGTTGATTGAGTCAGTTCCAGAAGTTGACCTGTATGCACAGGTTCGTGTTATTAAGAGCAATGCAATATCTGTTGGTGATAATACACTAAGTGCCTT
>SUYL01000067.1 GCA_015060445.1 Bacteroidales bacterium | reverse complement strand
TCCTTTGAAATTCCGCACTCTTTTATCATCTTTTTCAGTGGTTTACAGATGCTCCAATAGTTGAGATTAGGGAACACCAATTTGTCCTCTTGGAATCTCTCATATCGCTTGATTATCAGCAATGGAATATCCAGTAACTTCACTTGGAAATTGACCTTTGTTTTGTGTCTCTTGGATAGGATCCACTTCTCCCCATTTATCTCTACAATATCATCGGTGGTCAGTTCCTTAATATCCACGAATGACAAGGCTGTGAAACTTGCAAACACGAACAGGTCACGAATGTAAGCCAACTTCTTATCTGCAAACTCATGTGTCATTACAGCCTTGATTTCTTCTTCTGTAAGATATTGCCTCTCCTTAATATTCTGATTTACCCGATACTGAGCAAACGGATTTCGTGGTGTCAGTCCGTTATAATGAGCTTTTGACACGATTGTTTTCAGCCACATACAATGTGACCATACACTACCATTATGCAAACCTGCATCGGTAGAGAGATAGATTTCATACTCCTTGATGAAGTCGGGAGTAAGTTCAAGCATAGAAATATCACTACGCTTGTAGCATTTCTTAATGAATGCAGCTAAATGATTTCTAGACCTTACACGCACCTTGTAGGAACTTGCTGCACGGTCAATACCGATACGCTTCTTGAAACTCTCGTTGTCCTTATCAAATGCACCGAGCAGTGTTTCGTACTCCGTTCCTATACCTTGATAGGCATTGCGTACCATTTCAGCGGTAACATAGGCTTCTCTATCCGAAATGCGTCGATAATGCTTGATGATTTGAGCCTTGATGTTATCTAAAGCCAAATTGATGTCTCGCGCCTCCTTGCTCTTGCCTTTTGCCCGATTACCTTTGGCATCCCACACTGTTTTTGCAATGGTCAGTTTGCAACTGAATTGTGCCACCGAACCATTGATTGTAACTCGCCCCATAATGGGAACAATACCGTTTTTCTCCTTACCTCCGTTCACATAGAACAGCACCTTAAATGTACTTCGCATAATCCAATTCTTTTTTGGTTACAAAATTAGTTATCAGCGAGTTGTACACTGTTATGCAGAATGTGGCAGAGAGTAGAAATAAACTCCAACGACCTATATACTTACCTCGTTATTGGGTAATGATTTGAAAACCGTCCGCCCTCATTACCTTTCATTTCCTTGCACTTTTGCTTCGGAGAGGCTTTCATCATAAGTCCTCATAAGGCATTGAACACCAGGGCCGCCATCATTATTTTTCCTCATTCGTTAGATTTTTCCAGAGATAAAGATTATATTTGTAAATTCACTAATACTTAACCCCGCCATATGGAAAACAAATCGGAAAAATTCAGGATTCTTGTAGTTGATGACGAGGTGGATATATGTAATATACTGCAGTATAACCTTCAGCAGGCAGGATACACTGTAGAGACAGCATCCAGTTCAGAAGAGGCTCTATACAAGATAAAGACCCCTTACCACCTTCTGCTGCTCGACATTATGATGGATGGCATCAGCGGCCTCAAACTTGCACAACTGCTCAGGGAAGACTACAATAGCACTGTTCCAATCATATTCATCTCAGCATTGGACAGTGAGAGTGACATAGTGAACGGATTTAACAAGGGGGGAGATGACTACATTCCAAAACCTTTCTCCATAAAGGAGGTCCTTGCCAGGGTAAATGCAGTACTCACAAGATGCTATAACAATAATCCCAACATCCTTCCTGAAGATTTGGTTCCCGATGACGACACCCCTAAAAGGAAAGAGGACAAGGGGAGAATGTTCACCCACAAGAACCTCACAATTGAGTTTGACAACAAGAGGGTATTTGTAGACAATGATGAGGTCATACTCACCAAAAAGGAAAACGAAATACTCATGCTCCTGGCCCAGGCCCCAAACAAGATATTCTCAAGGGATGACATATTGCAACTGGTGTGGAAAGAGGAGAGTTATGTCCTGGAGCGCACTGTAGATGTACATATTGCCCGTCTGCGCAAAAAGATGGGCAGTTGCGGAGACTGGATACACAACAGGTCGGGATACGGATACAGCCTTCACATTTAGTTTTTTCAGATTCACAGGAGGGACCGATATGAAATTGAGGTTCAAATATCAGCTTATTCTGTATTACATTGTTGTAATGGCAATTGTAATTGCCGCCTTTTTGATATACATTCTCCAGCAGAGCAGGAATTTCAAGTTGACCAGCATAAGGGAACAGTTGATATCATACAATGAATCTGTATATTCAGCCTACATGGAGGGGACTCTGACGAGCAGTATTGAACACTCCAACGATCTCCGCTATACCATAATTGATACCAATTTCAACATAATTTGTTTCAGCGGATCAGAAGAGAGAAGACTTGAGGAGTTGAAGGATTCCAAAGCAGAACTTATTGAAGCATCCATTTATGGGGAAGGGACAGCATTGAGATTTTCTGAAGAGAAAAAAGTGGAATATCTCTATTATGCAAAAAAATACCCCGGATTCTATGTAAGGACCTCTACCCCCTACATTTACGAAAAAATTGAGATAACCCACCACAATATTGAGTACCAGTATGCCATACTGATACTTATTCTTGCGCTGGTAATAACACTCATCTACATTTCAAGGAAACTCACCAAGCCGTTAAAGGCCTTCAACGACTTCTTCTTCCTTGTGAAGTCAAACAAAAAGGACTTTTCGCAAGTTACATTCCCAAATAATGAATACGGTGACATAGGGAGGAAAATCGTAAATACCTACGAGCAACTGGAGCAGGCAAAACTGTTCAAACAGCAGTTGACAAACAACATTGCCCATGAACTGAAGACACCCCTTACAGGGATGAGGGCGTATCTGGAGACAATAATAAACGATGAAAGCATGTCCCCTGAACAGATGAAAAAGTTTGTGCAGATGGCATATAAACAGTCTATCCGTCTCTCGTCTCTGGTAAACGACGTGTCAGTCCTGAACAAACTTGACGAGCAGTCTGAATATTATAAGATTGAAGAGATAAACATATCGTCATGTCTGAAGGAGATAGTGGAGGAACTTTCGTTCAAGATGAAGAAGAACAACACCACATTCAACTCCAGAATCAGCAGTGAACTCACCATAAGGAGCAGCCATGACATTATATATTCACTGTTCAAGAACCTTATAGACAATACCCTTGAACATGCCGGACCAAATACCGACATCTGTATTATGGCCGGAATCAGCCAGATTTCCGGAGAGGCAAACTACAGGATACTGTTTACATATACCGACAACGGAAAAGGAATTCCCCACTCTGCCCTTGACAAACTGTTCGACCGTTTCTACAGGATAGAGGAGGGACGTGCAAGGAAATCTGGCGGAAGCGGACTGGGGCTGGCCATTGTAAAGAATTCTGTACTGTTCCATAAGGGCAACATTACAGTTGAACACAACCCTGGAGGGGGAGTTATATTTAAATTTGATTTGATGTCACTTTAATATGAGAATACTTGCTACGGCTGCAGAGCAGCAGGAGATTGATTGTGCATTAAGGGCATATGAAGCAACAAGGCACCTGTGGAAAAATGATGTTGAGATGGTTTTCCGCCTTACAGGCATAGGGGCCACCAACGCATGTTACTGCGTTACTAAAGAGATTGTTGGAGCAAATGCGGCGGGCAATCCGTATGATCTTGTCATAAACATGGGGATTGCAGGCAGTTATGATCTCAACAAGTACCCTATAGGATCCGCCGCTGTAATTTCAAGGGAAATATTTGGAGATCTGGGATTTGAGGGGAAAGATGGGTTTGAAGACCTTTTCAGATATGGGATTCTCAACAAGGATACTTTTCCCTATACAAACGGAGCATTGGCACGCCAATTGCTGCCATACAGGAATATTGAAGAAGCATTGGGGAAATATGGCGCCGCCACAGGCGTTACAGTACAGCGCATAACTGGAAGTGCATCCACAACAGAGGAACTGGTACGCCTGTACTCTCCCCACATTGAGAGCATGGAAGGGGCTGCCGTGTATTATGCTTGCCTTATGGAGAAGGTTCCGTTCTTTGGACTGAGGACCGTTTCCAATGCCGTTGGAGAGAGGGATACCCGGAAGTGGGACACCCCTGCGGCATTAGATGCTCTGCAGGAGTGTTGCCATGAAATTTTCAGTGTATTATAAATATTTGATATGGAGAAGGCAGGGAAGGAAATTATCCACATTGAAGGGTTAAAGAAACTGTACCGGTTGGGAGGGACACAGGTAAATGCTCTCAACGGGGTTACCCTTTCAATATGCAGAAATGAGTATGTTGCAATTATGGGGCCGTCGGGATCGGGAAAATCAACCCTTATGAACATTCTGGGTTGTCTCGACACTCCGTCGGGAGGAAAATATATACTCAACGGCACAGATGTAAGTGAAATGGGTGACAATGAACTTGCCCAGGTGAGGAACAGGGAGATAGGTTTTGTGTTCCAGTCTTTCAACCTGCTCCCAAGATATTCATCACTGGAGAATGTGGCTCTCCCGCTGATATATTCGGGGGTTCCACGCCCAATAAGGGAAAAGAGGGCCAGGGAGGCACTCATCTCAGTAGGGCTGCAGGAGAGGATGGAACACAGGCCTGCGGAGTTGTCGGGAGGACAAAGGCAGAGGGTTGCAGTTGCACGGGCTCTGATAAACAACCCATCCATAATACTTGCAGATGAACCTACAGGTAATCTGGATACAAAAACATCCATTGACATAATGAGGCTGTTTGAGCAGATATACAAAATGGGCAATACTGTTATTGTTGTAACCCATGAAGAGGATATTGCCCTGCATGCCAGAAGGATAATAAGATTAAGGGACGGGCTTGTTGAGAGCGACACAGCAAACCCCCATCCTGCTATGGAAATATAAAAATTTACTCAATATGAAGATTTATACTAAAGGTGGTGACAAAGGCACCACATCACTCGTAGGCGGCAAAAGGGTTCCGAAGAATCATCCCAGAGTTGAGGCTTACGGAGATTTGGATGAACTGATTTCATTTGTCGGGATTATTATTGGCGACACTGACATTGCTCAGGTAAAAAGTGATTTGAGGAAGATACAGGAGAATCTGATGCTCATTTCTGCACATTTTGCCTCTGACGGTTCTGTAAAGGCACTGAAAGAGGTTAAAGAAGAGGCCATTGTATGGCTGGAAGGGGAAATTGACAGAATGACCGGTGCACTTCCTCCGCAAACTGCATTCATTTTGCCGGGCGCACCAAGGGTCTCATCTGAATGCCACGTTGCCAGAACCATCTGCCGCAGGGCTGAAAGGCACTCCCTCGCAATAGGGACAGGAGGTGAAGGCAATACAGAAGTATCTGAACAACTGATAATTGGGCAAAAATATCTGAATAGGCTTTCTGACTATCTGTTCACCCTTGCCAGATATTTATGCATAGAAAATGACGAAAAAGAAGAGTTTTGGTTGCCATAATGAATTTTTTACTATATTTGCGCCCCTATTACGAAACATTGCAAATACCAATTGGTTAAAAATTAAAATTTTACACTATGTATTGGACACTAGAACTTGCATCCAAACTTGAGGATGCACCATGGCCGGCAACAAAAGATGAATTGATCGATTACGCAACACGTTCAGGTGCACCTCTTGAGGTTATTGAAAACTTGAATGACCTTGAGGATGATGGCGAAGTTTACGAGAGCATTGAGGAGATTTGGCCAGATTACCCAAGCAAAGAGGATTTCTTTTTTGACGAAGAGGAATATTAGAATTGACAGAGCGGCACAACAGCCGCTCTTTTTATTATATTTGCATCAACTAATCTTTTTGGGCAATGAGAATAATTATAGCAGGAGCCGGTGAGGTTGGAAGCCACCTTGCCAAGATGCTCAGCAATGAATCCAATAATCTTACCATTATTGATGCAGACGAAAACCGTCTGAACAAACTGCGTGAGGTTGCTGATGTCATTACAATACAAGGAAATCCCACCTCTATTGAGACTCTTAAGGAGGCCGGGGCCGAAAAGGCCGACCTGTTCATTGCCGTGAGTCCTGCCCAGGACCAGGATATAAACATCATAAGTGCACTGCTGGCCAAGAAAATGGGGAGCCAGAAGGTGACTGCCCGCATAAACAACGACGAGTACATGCACCATGAGAACAAACTGCTGTTTACGGAACTGGGTATTGACCTGCTCTTCTACCCCGAGAAAATTGCATCATATGAGATTGTTGACCTTCTGAAACAGACCGGTACCACTGAGTTCATGGAATTTGCCAGAGGTATGCTCCAGATGGTTGCATTCCGCCTTGAGGACGGGGCTCCACTTATAGACAAATGTGTAAGCGACATCTCATCCTTTACCGGCAAAAGCCAATACAAGGCTGTTGCAATTGCCAGGGATGAAGATACCATCATTCCAGGGCCGGATACAAAATTCCAGGAAAATGACCTGGTATTTGTAATATGCACAAGGGACGGCGTGCAGGATGCAATGAGTTTCTCCGGCAAAAAGGAGATTGAGATAAAGAACCTGATGATTGTTGGAGGGGGAAGGATTGGAGAGATGCTGGCCAAAAAGATGAGCAAAGTCTCAGACCACATAAAGATAATTGAGATTAAGCCCGAGAGGTGCGAATACCTGGCAGAAACACTGGACAAAGTTCTTGTAATAAACGGTGACGGCAGAAACTCAGACCTCCTCATGGAAGAGGATGTGACAAAATATGATGCATTTGTGGCCGTTACAAGCAATTCTGAAACAAATATCCTCTCATGTGTTGCGGCAAAAAAAATGGGAGTGGCCAAAACAATTGCCGAGGTTGAGAATATTGAATATATAAAACTGGCAGAAGGTATGGGTGTTGATGCTGTAATCAACAAGAAACTCTCAACTGCCGGCAGGATATTCCGTTTTACCTTGAGCAACAAGGTAAGGTCAATCAAGTGTCTCAACGGTTCCGATGCCGAGGTTCTTGAGTTTATCGTAAACCCGAGCAGCGCCATTACAAAAGGGCCTCTAAAGGATCTTCACTTCCCAAGAGAGGCCATAATTGGAGGTATAATAAGGGGTAACGAGATATTCGTGGCCACAGAAGAGACCATAATAAAGCCTTACGACAGGGTTGCTGTATTTGCCCTGCCGCAAGTATTGTCCAAGGTAAACAAATTCTTTATCTGATTAAAACAATCCCACAAGGACAAACAGCCAATGCGCAATGATACCGGCGCAAAGCCCTCCTATGGTGTGTGCAATTATTGCCTTGGAGGTGAGTTCCCTGTATCCCAAAGAATCCAGCATGGCTGTATGGGTACTCAAATAGCCGCTCCAGCACATTCCCATTGCTGTAAAGACTGCAATGGCATTTCCGTCTATCAGTCCGCTTGCCTGAAATTTGGGAATAAGGCCCAAGGCGGCACCAACCGCACCTAAAGATGTCATAGGGAATGCTACAAGTTCAGGATTTGTAAAGCCGAAGAGCCATTCAAAAATAAAATCCAGTTTTTCTGCAATTGCAGGGAGCAATGCAATACCCTCATATGCCGCACCGGTATATCCCTCCTCTCCAGGGCCAAAAGTGAGCATCATTACAAAAGTGGATATAATGAGTACTCCAGGTATGATTGCCAACCCCAAATTCACTCCGGATTTGCCTCCATCGAGCAATGAATTCAGGATTCTGAGGAAAAGGCTCTGCTCTTTTACCTCTACACTCTCATTTTTTATCTCATCTTCCGCAACTTTGGATGGGACCACATACTGGTCAAAATCCGGTTTCTCCTTCAATATCATCCTCTGAGCTATCCTTGTTGAGATAATGCTCCCCATTACTGCACCCACAAGGCCAATGATTGCCGCAGAGGCAAATCCCCTTCCTGCCATAAACACAATAACCACCAATCCCATTCCAAATGCTGTACCAAAGTTGGTAATTGAAATCAACTGGTATTTCTTGAAATACTTGCTGAAATTCTTGTCATTGGCCAATGTTATGATTGCAGGATTGTCGGAGAGGAAAGTAAGCACACCGCCAAGGGCAGCAACACCAGGGAGATTCCAGAAAGGTTTCATAAGGGGTCTGAGGATTTTCTCAAGAACACCTACAACTCCAAACTCAACAAGGATCTTCCCCAATGCTCCCGACAGCACAGTAATTCCCATTATATAGAAAACTGTCTCAATAAGGAGACTGTACGCTGTATTCATAAGGGTATTCAACATGTTTGGTGTTCCCATTACATACCCCAGGGACCCGAAAAGAAGGAAAAAGACTATCAGGAAAAAAAGAGGCTCCAGTTTCTTCATATATACATTGTTTTTCATAGTTTCGGCTAAGTATCTACCTTTCCAGCACATTCATCTGCCATCTCAAACCCACATTGAATGTCTGAGGAACAGGATTTGAAGTATTTGAATGCCAGAAGGCATGCAGCCTGAGCGATTGTTTTGCCCCCTTTACAGGGAAGTACTCTATTCCTGCCCCATAAAAGCCCAGATCCACACCTGGCATTACATATCTGTCATACACAAAATGTGCATCCTCATCCTGTGCTTTGTTGACATCATATCCCCCCTTTGCAAAAAGGTTCACACTCTCCGACACGGCGTATGAAAGTTTCCCATGCAATGAAAAATCCTGGAAGAAGGCAGTCCCCTTCCCGGCATATCTGTTCATATAGTCAAGGTCTGCCTGCACCCTTCCAAACAGGAACTTGTTGCCCAACGCAATATAATTGATAAAATGGCCCTTCTCATACTCCACCATATTCACAGACCATATTGTATTCATCCAACGGGCAACTTTGCCATACCATATGACATTATATGCATAAATGTTCTCCAACGCCTCTGTAGAGAAAGGTGAGTTTGTTACCTGAGCGTACAACTGCTGCCCTTTTCCAATCTTTATCCCCACATTTACACCTATCTGGAAAGGGCTCACATGATTCCAGAAATCTGATGCAAAATAGACATCAATAGGTGCATAGTCATACTCTATTGTACCAATGCATATCATCTGTTTTCCGGCTGTAACCGAAATGCGGTCACTGGCAGCAAATGTAACATTGGCCCAATCTGTAGCATTAAAGAATGATTTAGGGTCTTTCTGCCCCACATACATGCGGTGCCTGAAACTGTAACTGAACCTCTCATCAATCTTACCGTTTACAAGCAGTTTCAAATAACGTCCTACAAATCCTCCGTCATACTCACTTCCACTTCCGGAAGCATCATCAGCGGCATATCTTGTAACCTCACCGTCAAACCTCACATCCATCTTTACAGAGATGCTCCTGTCACCTCCATCCTCTCCTGACTGCGCAAAAGCACACCCGGCATACAAAAATGCCAGCACCAGTACAAACCTGTATATATTTCCCATAAAATTCATAAGTTCAAGCAAAAAGCCAAAGATAAGTCAATTATCATTCAATTCCAACCATCGCATTTCCTTCTCATCCAATAATGCAATAACTTCCCCTATTCTCACAGAGGCCTCCTGCAGTTCCTTATTGGAAATCTCTCCTCCCGACAATTTCTCCTCAAGTTCCTTTTTCTCCTGCCCCAACACCTCAAGATCCTTCTCAATCTGTTCCAGTTCCCGCTGCTCCTTATAACTCAACTTCCTCTTTCTATTTGGCTGCGGCTGCTCCACCGGCACTGCCTTCTGCATCTCTTTCTGCATTCTGGCCCTCTCCTGAGTCCTTTTCTGTTTCTCTTTCTCCTTTATATACTCCCTATAATCCGAATAACTCCCCACAAAATCCTTAATTATTCCATCCCCTTCAAATACAAAAAGATGGTCAACTATCTTGTCGAGGAAGAAACGGTCGTGCGACACTATTATTACAGAACCCGCAAATTCTTTAAGAT
Source organism: Bacteroidales bacterium (assembly GCA_015060445.1). GTDB lineage: Bacteria > Bacteroidota > Bacteroidia > Bacteroidales > UBA932 > Egerieousia. The sequence goes on along the minus strand of SUYL01000067.1, from coordinate 102,220 downwards.
ACTCCTCCAGGACATTAAGGGTAAGGATATCAAGATCATTTGTAGGTTCATCCAGGATAAGGACATTAGGATTCTTCATAAGGACTGTAAGAAGATACAGTCTCCTCTTCTCTCCACCGCTCAACTTTTCAATCTTGCTGTAATGCATATTGGGAGGGAAAAGGAAATAATTGAGAAATGTTGTTACAGGTACACTCTTGCCGTCCCCCAAAGTAACAACCTCTGCAATCTCCCTTACAGCCTCTATAACTGTATCGTCGGGATTAAATTCTATTCCCTGCTGCCTGTAATATCCGAAACTTACCGTCTCACCTATCTGTATCTCACCTGACGTAGGTTTCAGGGACCCGGTTATGAGATTAAGGAAAGTAGATTTCCCCACTCCGTTCTTACCCACAATGCCAATCTTTTCCCCCGGTGCAAAATTATATGTAAAATCCTCCACCCCAATCCAGTTATCCCATTTGAAACCAACATGGGAGCAATTGACAATCTTCTTGCCCAACCTCTGCGACTTCACATTAATATTTAAATTGCGCTCATAAATCCTCTGCCCGGCCTTCTCCTTCAGTTCATAGAAAGAATCTATCCTGTACTTTGCCTTTGTTCCCCTTGCACAAGGCATTCGCCTCATCCAGTCAAGTTCTGTCCTCAGAAGATTTCTTGCCCTGTCAATGTCCCTTTTCATATTCTGCATCCTCTCCTCCCTCTTCTCCAGATAGTAGGAATAATTGCCGTCATATGAATACAAGGTTCCGTCAGCCATTTCAATTATCTTGTTGCACACACGGTCAAGGAAATAGCGGTCATGGGTAACCATAAGGAGAGTACATTTCTGCCGCGAGAAATAATCTTCCAGATATTCAATAGTTTCAAGGTCGAGGTGGTTAGTAGGCTCATCCATTACAAGAAACTGTGGTTTCTGAACAAACATGCATGCAATGGCAACCCTCTTTACCTCTCCGCCGCTCAGTTGGGATATCTTCATATCCACATCTGTAAGTTTAAGGTTAAAAAGAATCTCCTCTATCTCATGCTCAGCACAATTTCGGGCATAAGGATACACTATCTCCCATATTGTACTATTGGGATTATAAACATTATCCTGTGCCAGAAATGCAATAACAATATCCTTTAGGAACTTTACCTTGCCTTCACCGTCGGACCCCTCCACTCCTGCAAGAATTCTCAGGAGAGATGTCTTACCTGTACCATTGGGCGCAACAAGGGCTATCTTGTCTCCCTCATTGATATTTAGATTGATATTGCTGAACAGGACTCTGGGCCCGTATGATTTTGAAACATTCTCTACCTGAAGATAACTTGCCATAAATATACCGGTTAAGTGGTGCAAAAATAATAAAAAAAGAGGTTGCCGGATGACAACCTCTTTCCCATATGTAAAATTCTAAAATTAATTAGCTTTCTCAATAACAACAACTCTTGTAAGAGCACGGCTGTTATCCCACATATTAGCCTGACCGCCCAAGCCTTTCCACTCAATCTGGCTCTCGCTTACACCAGCTTTGATAAGTGCATTGTAAACAGCCTCAGCACGTTTCTCAGAGATTCTCTGGTTAGTCTTAGCAGAACCTGTAGCTTTGTCAGCGTAACCGTTAACAACATATTTAACGTCTGGGTTAGCTTTCATGATGTCAGCTGCAAGGTTGATGTTAACCATACCTTTAGAATCAATCTTAGCGCTTCCAATTGTGAAGAAGATAGCCCTAGGACCTGCGTAAGCAACCTCTACCTCTTTAACAACCTCTACTGGTTTCTTAGCTCTCTCTTTAGCCAACTCGTCTTTAGTTACAGCGTGGCTAGACTGCTCAGCAGCCAAAAGCTCTTTGTATTTCTTAATATCACCGTTAGCAGCAGCAAGAAGAGCCTCGTTAGCAACTTTAACAAATTTTTTGCCACCGAAATAGTAAGTAGCACCAAAAGTAGCACCTACAATACCATTAGCAACTGTCTCGCTGTAGTCACCGAATGCAGACTCAGCTACCTCACCTCTAACCTCAAGGTTCAAAGCCCAGTTAGAGTTGATATTATAAGCAGCGCCCAAACCTAGTGAACCGCTGATAAGAGCCTTCATACCGTCATCCTCACCAATCTGTGCTTTTGCCAACTGCAAAGCAGGACCCATGAATGCGTATGCCTCTACTTTTCTATCTGGATTGTAACCGGCGAAAGCGCTTGAAAGGTTAAGCAAACCCTCAGCTCTCAAAGTTACAACTGTCTCTTTCAACTCCTGAGCATTCTCAAGATTGTAAGCTGTGTACAATTTCTGGTTGAAACCTGAAACCATACCTCTAACACCCCATACTGGGTTAATCAATTTACCTACAGAAATATTGAATGCTGGAGTAATGCTGTTGTCAGAAGCATTTGGATTAACAATCATCTGACCGCCAACACCTACACTGATAAAGTAGTTGTCTTTTGCGCTCTCAGCATAGTATCTGCTTTTTGTCTGAGCTGTAGCAATTGTTGCAATACCAGCCAACATCAAAGAAAGGATTACTAATTTGCTTTTCATTATTTTAGTTTTTTAAATATTAATATTCTTATGTTTTACCTACCGGCTACTTCAAGTGTATCTTGTAACACAATCCGCCGGTAAAGTATTTCAAACTTTGCAGTTGAAATTGCGCATGCAATTGATCAAATAACAAATAAGACGCACCCACAGAGAAATTTATATTGTCATATTCCGCAATGACCCTCAAGTTTGGAATAATTGACGGTTCATATGTAACACCGGCAGCAATGCCGTTCAGGTGGTTCGATCTCCTGTTGTTGTATACATATGAAACTGATACTCCCAATCTCTCGGTTCCTACAAGGAAATGTTTTGTTGCCGCAACATAGAACCTGCAGAAATAGCCGTTGCCGTCTGCTGAAGCAATCTGCCCCTCTCCAGACTCTGTATAAGGATCGGAAGTTCCCAATACAACTGCCGGCATATGCTTCCAGAACTGCCCTTCTTTCAAAACCCTCAATCTGGCAGAGAAATATCTGTCCTGATTACAGAATTTTTCAGGATCCTGGAACCAGCCAATTCCAATGGTCTTGGCCTTGAACATTGTTGCAGTATATGCTATCTCAAGGAACGGGAAAATTGTGGCATTTACAAAATAGTTGTATGTACCATAATTCCATGTATCAGGTGTCAACTTCTCGTGGAGATAATTTCCACCTATCATTACAGTCTTTGAATCCTGCATCTCAGCAGATGGAGCATTCAGAAGGCCTGTTGTGCCGTGCGTCATTTGAGCGGAGAGGGCAATGCTTACGCAAAGGAATAGTCCGGCAAGGAATATTTTCTTCATAGGGTAAAGCATTGCACTTCCTCTCAAATTAATTTAATTCAGATCAAATTACTCGCCTTCAACACTTGAACCACCACCCCAAGCAGTTGCACCGCCGTGGTTACCGTGGTTGTTATGATGATTGTCGTGGTTATCGTGATTATCGTGGTTGTTATGATTGTCATGGTTATCATGGTTGTCATGATTGTCATGATTGTCATGTGCATCAACCTCAATTGCTGAGATATGAGTTGCATAAGCTCTCAAAGCAACTACATTCATCTGCTCACCGTCAAGAGTGAATGGTACAGTTATCAACTCAAAGTCTTTGCATACGCAGAAACCTGCCAAGATAGCCTCACCGTTCCTGTTCAATACAGTTGCAAAAGGAACATAGTTAGAAGCGAAATCTTTGTACTGGGTACCAGTCCATACAGTGTTAAGTTTTGCCATACAAGTTACTTTAACAGTCTCAAGGTAGTCAGCCAAGCCCTCATTTACATTTGCAACGAAACCAACATATGAAGAATCCTCAACAAATAGAGGTGAATTGGTTGTAGCGTTAGTGTGGTTAAGGTGGTTAACGTGAGTTGGGTTGAAGTTTGCATGGAAGTTAGAATGCAAGTTGCCGTGAGCATCTGAACCAAGGCTGTAGTGAGCAAATACCTCAACAAGACCCTCCTCGTTTACGGCTACATCACCGAAAGTGATACCGAACAATGCTTTAACTGCCTCTGCTGTCAAACCAGCGTTGCCAACAACTATATCACCTGCCTCAAGGACTGGCTCTTCTGGCTGTGGATCATCTGGTGTAGGATCGTCTGGTGTAGGATCATCTGGATCCTCAGGAGTTACAGGAACCTTAACCAATGCCAAGTCAACTGAAGTTACGCTAACCTGGTTGTAATCACCCAATTTCTGGATAGCAACAGTTCTGCTGCCTGGAAGGTAACCCTCAGCAGTTGCTGCAACAGTTACTGATGAAACATACCCGCTCAACTTGATGTTGAAAGTGCTTGAAACAGACTGACCATCCAAAGTAACTTTGGCATCTGAGATAACTTTACCTGTCTCAGCATCATAAACTGAACCAACTACATGATACTCCGACGGAGTCTTTGCAATTGGTGATTTCTCATAACAGCTTGTAAGTACAAAAGAACAAACTGCTAAAACGGCCATTGCAACTTTTGCACTGAAACCGAAGAATGATTTTTTCATTTGCATCTTAAATTAAATTAATATTATTAAAAATTCAGTAATTCAGATTTTAAATAATAAGGGTTATACTTTATGTTGTTACTTATATTATCATCTATGTTTGCTCTAAATCTCTGTCCATACACAAAGGCTCCTGCCGCATTGTATGCAAATCCCCAGTTCCTGCTAGGCATCACCCTTGGTATATACCCTTTCCTCTTGTACTTGTATGGAGGCAAGGTTATCTGGAACCTGAAACCTGCATTGATTCCGTCATTCCACCAGTCCGAAGGGATGTAGGTCCCATAAAAACCAATTGAACAATACCTGAAGTGTCTGATCATGTCAAACCTGTATCCGCAGTCACCCCCCAAAAACGACTCGCCTCTAAATGCCAACTGGGTATTGTATTTTGCCCAATAGTAGTTTACCCCCAACTGTCCTGTTATTTTATCATCATCTTTACTGTAACCGAATTTGAAAGGATTTACATTCCTTATTCCGTTAAAGTATTCCCATTCTCCCCATTCACCCCAAACGGTGTAACTTACTCTTCCATCAATCCAGAACCTCCCCTTCAACTGTTCAATGAACGAAGGATGATACTCTGCCTGAAGGTCAAACCCTGCCCTATTGTTGTTGAAGAAACCAACTGTTCCTGTTACAAAAACATTGTAAGGCAACCTTACTGTCTGGGACACTGTCAAAAAGCCAGGACGTACATCATCATACTTGTATCCGTAGTCATTCACCACAGGAACTATAATCTGGGCATTCACCTTTCCACCTTTCCAAAGCGAGACCTGAACTGTTGGGTTCATATTGAACCTCACCTGGTATGGTCTGGAAAGTCTGCTGTTCCTGAAGTTGAACTCAGGATATACAAGGACATCAACTTTAAACAAAGAACTGTTGTACCTCTTCTCCTTCTTTACCAGTTCCCAACTCTCCCCCAAATCATACCCCACTTTCCAGTCGTTCCTGGTAACCTCCTTACCTGCGGCTGCTACGCACCAGAGGGAGATCATAGGTACATTGTTGTCCAAAACTATAAGCCGGCATCTTTTGCCATCCACTGGCAGACCATGCTTCTGAATCTCATCCAGTGCCACACCTATTCCAACACCGCTCAGCCTATATGCAGAATTCTCTACAACATAAACTCTCTCCTCTCCATTTTCTGCCCAACTTACATTTTCAAACCCCTGTCCAATGAGAAAATCCACTACATCATTGCCACTCTGGGCAACCGCGAAAAGCGGCCACACAGACATCAAAAGCACTAAAAACATGCTTCTGGAGGCCTTCTGAGCGCGTTTTTTACCCATTCAACGATAGTATTTCACATTAAAACCAGCCGCTAAGGTATGCATTTTTTACCATGTAGCCAAAAAAAACTGTAAAAATTCCTTCATATTTCTCCTCTCCTCCCGATATTTTCTCCAGCCCCTATAAATGATATTCCATACCTCCTGATTACCAACAAATACGGGGAGCATCTCGACCGACACTCCCCGTATATAATTTTAACATTTGTGTAATGCTCAATCTTTACAGCAGATTGGTCTTATCTGAGAGAAAAAGTCATTTCCTTTATCATCTACAAGGATGAATGCAGGGAAGTTCTCAACCTCAATTTTCCAGATAGCCTCCATACCCAACTCAGGATACTCAACGCACTCTACGCTCTTGATGTTCTCCTTGGCAAGGATTGCTGCAGGACCACCTATACTTCCAAGATAGAAACCGCCATGTTTGTGGCATGCATCTGTTACCTGCTGGCTTCTGTTTCCTTTGGCAATCATTATCATGCTGCCGCCATTCTCCTGGAAAAGATCTACATAACTGTCCATACGGCCTGCTGTTGTAGGGCCAAATGAACCGCTGGCCATCCCCTTAGGAGTTTTTGCAGGGCCTGCATAATAAATAGGATGGTTCTTTATATACTCAGGAAGTCCCTCCCCCTTGTCAATTCTCTCTTTGAGTTTTGCATGGGCAATATCCCTACCTACTATAATAGTACCGTTCAAAAGAAGGAATGTAGATACAGGATACTGGCTCAACTGCTCAAGAATCTCCTTCATAGGGCGGTTAAGGTCAACCTTTACACCTTTTGCCAAAGCAGAACCTGAAAGATACTGCTCAGGGATAAGGCGTGCAGGATTTGCATCAAGTGTCTCAAGCCAGATACCGTCCTTATTGATCTTGGCCTTAACGTTTCTGTCTGCGCTGCAACTTACACCCATACCTACAGGGCAAGAAGCACCGTGGCGAGGAAGACGTATTACTCTGATATCGTGAGCAAAGTATTTACCTCCGAACTGGGCACCTATACCAAGGCAATGCGCTGCCTTAAGAAGGCGTTTCTCCATCTCAACATCCCTGAATGCGTAACCTTCCTCACTTGCTGAGGTTGGAAGTGAATCATAATATTTTGTTGAAGCAAGTTTTACAGTCTTAAGGTTCAACTCTGCAGAAGTTCCGCCAATTACAAATGCAATATGGTATGGAGGACATGCTGCAGTACCCAAAGTCTTCATTTTCTCAACCAAATATGGTTCAAGTTTGTCAGGAGTAATAAGTGCCTTGGTCTCCTGGAAAAGGTATGTCTTGTTTGCACTTCCACCACCTTTGGCAACAAAGAGGAATTTGTACTCATTGCCGTCAGTTGCAAAAATGTCAATCTGTGCAGGGAGGTTGCATCCTGTGTTCTTCTCATTGTACATATCCAACGGAACATTCTGCGAATATCTCAGGTTATCATTGGTATATGTATCAAATACACCGTGAGAAAGAGCCTCCTCATCACCGCCACCGGTAAATACAAACTGTCCTTTCTTGGCTACGATTGTAGCAGTACCTGTATCCTGGCAAAAAGGAAGTTGCCCTTTTGCAGAAACATCTGCATTCATAAGCATCTGAATTGCAACTGCTTTGTCATTATCGCTGCTCTCAGGGTCCGAAAGGATCTTTGCAACCATCTCATTGTGTTCAGGACGCAACATGAATGAAACATCATGCATAGCCTCTCTTGCAAGAAGCCTCAACCCCTCAGGATCAACCTTAAGGAACTCCTTGTCACCGAATTTCTCTACAGAAACATAATCTTTTGTGAGAAGATGATACTCAGTGGTATCTTTCCCCATAGGGAACATCTCTTTATAAACAAATTCCATAATATATATAAGTGTATTTATTATTGTTTTGTATTCTCCATCAAATAACTTCTCATGAACTCATTAAGGTCACCGTCCAGAACTGCGGCGGTATCTGAAGTCTCACATCCTGTCCTCAGGTCCTTTACCATCTTGTACGGATGGAGCACATAACTCCTTATCTGCGAACCCCACTCAATCCTCTTCTTCTGCCCCTCCAGTTCAGCCTGCTTTGCCCTCTTCTTGGCAAGTTCTATCTCATAAAGGTGCGACTTCAATATCCTCAATGCGTTCTGCCTGTTGTCCAACTGTGAACGGGTTTCGGTATTTTCAACAACAATACCGCTCGGGATATGCTTTACCCTCACACCTGTCTCTACCTTGTTCACATTCTGCCCCCCCGCACCGCTCGAGCGGAAAGTATCCCACTCAAGATCAGAAGGGTTTATGACAATCTCTATTGAATCATCCACCAACGGATACACAAATACTGAAGAGAATGTTGTCTGCCTCTTGCCCTGGGCATTGAATGGAGATATCCTCACCATCCTGTGCACACCGTTCTCACTCTTTAGATATCCGTACGCAAAATCTCCCTCAAACTCAATGGTAGCAGATTTTATACCAGCCTCATCACCCTCCAGAACATCATATACGGTAACCTTGTAACCGTTTCTCTCTCCCCACCTGGTATACATCCTCAGCAGCATGCTGCTCCAGTCGTTGCTCTCCGTACCTCCGGCACCCGAGTTTATCTTCAAAAGGGCACCAAGGTTGTCTCCCTCCTCACCCAACATGCTCTTGAGTTCAAGTTCCCCCAGCATAGAATCAATCTTGCCGTTCTCCACCTCTATCTCTTCATCAGAAGCCCCCATTTCCCTCAACAGTTCCACCTCCTCCAAAGCCTGTGCAACCGCATCCAATGAATTTACCCAATATTTTACTCCCGACAACTTCTTGAGGAATGCCTCCGCCTCTTTGGGATCATCCCAAAAGCCTTCCGAAGTGCTTATTTTCTCCTTCTCCTGTACATCTGCCTTCTTCCCGGCATAGTCAAAGAGACCTCCTTAGCGCATCCAGGCGCTCATTAAAACTGCTCATATCTTACAAATAATAATTGTATAAATGCAAAGGTAATAAAAAAACTACCCCAAATCCTTCATAAACTCCATAATTTGACTGTATGAAAATCCCCTTCCAACCAGGAATCTCACCAGTTTGGCCCTTTTCATATAAACATCCGTCTCCTGCTTCATGCTTTTCCATTTTCTCACCGCCAGTTCTCTAAGAGCATCCTGAACAAACATCTCTCCATTTTCCTCCAGAGCATCTTTAATGATCCCCTCTTCAACACCAAGCATCTTAAGGTTATATTTTATCTTTGCCGGCCCCCACTTTGCAAATCTCGCCTTATCCCTCACATACGCACCGGCAAAACGGGAATCATCAACGAACCGCTCCTTAACCAAAGACGCAACAATATCGTCCATCTGAATTGCAGAAAACCCAGGTCTTCCCTGCATACGCTCCTTCGCATCCCAACGTTTAAGCCTGCTCCTCACCTGCCCCGTTGAATGCTCACTCCTGCTGCACTGCTGCTGCAGCCTTGCCAAAGCCTGTTCAGGTGTCATAAAATCAGAAATAATGTCCAAGGCTAACATATGCACCAAACCTGTGCTCATAATCAGACCAGTGGATATTGAATGACAGCGGACCTATAGGGCTGTTGTACGAATACTTCACCCCAAATCCCCATATATCTTCCCCATTGTCAGAAAAGACATCATCCAGGCTATGGGCACTCCTCAGATAATTTACAATACCATATATATAATGGTTGGAAGCAATCCTCTGCCTGAGGTCAACCCTGCCAATCATAACCGTATTTTCCACCGGATTGGCATAATTGATTCCTATGAAAGGCAACTGCTGGCTGAAATACCTCCCCGGCTCAGATCCGCCAACATAGTTTATAAACGGAATCTCAGTACAATCACCTATTATCACCCTGCCATAGAAATGAGGGAGAAGTGCAAAACTCTTCCCAATCCCTACAGCCCCCTCAAGCATCACCTTAACTGCCCCAAATGAGTGGAACCCCTTCTCAAAATTTGTCTGCCATATGGTACCCTCCACATCAAAATCCACCCCTTCTGTGGCAAAATAACTGTCATCTCTGGTATCAACCTCACCTTTGAAGTAATAACTCTCATATCCACTATCCTTTACAACATACTCCTGATAGCCGTCGGGAGTATTCTGTTTGAGATACCTGCTGAAGTCAAAATGCTCATATCTGGCACCCAACTTGAAATTGAAGTTCCTCAGATATATGTTTGAAAGGTTTATTTCACCCCTGTGATACAGGAAGGAGAGGTTGTTCTGGTTCTCGGTGGATTTGTATATGTTCATATCCATACCGCCAACCTTATAGTTGAATTCTATCTTTGGGAAATCCTTGGAATTGTATGAATACTCCAGTTCTCCGTAAGGGTTATAGCCCAACCTTCCGGTAAAGCCCAGTTTGGAACCCAGAAGACCATACTCGTTTACCCCAACATGTACAAGAATTCCGGCAGCCTCTTCAGAATCATACCTTGCCCCCAATGCCAGAACATTTGTGGGCCCCTCAACAATATTAACCACAAGCCTCTCATCGGCAGTGCCCTTCCCTATAACAGTATAGGTCACAGATGAAAATGCCCTGGTCCCCATAAGGATTGAAATGCCCCGGTTTATATCTTTTCCAGTAAGGAGGATATCTGGTTTCAATCCCGACATTCTCCTGAGCCAATGCTCATTCTTCTTGGGCACCCCCACAATTTCCACACTCTTGAAACAGAAAGTATCCCTTACCACATCAGTTGCCTTGTGCACCATGCCTGGCCTGCTTTCCACATCCAGAGTGTTCAGTCTCCTGGCAAGAGCCTCCAGTTCCTGATATTTCTCCTGGGCCGCCACATACCCGTTGATTACCAACTGCTCAATTGCAGGTTTGTTGAAACTGTAAGTTCCGTAATCTGAAACGTCAGGCTTTATAAGTATATCCACCTCCTTGAGGTTCTTCTGATAAGTTTCATTTCCCATAAGGGCAATCATCTGGGCGAGCACCTGGGGAATGGACTTGAGATTCTCCGCTCCAGGATAGTCATTCTTTATATCAACACCTATTATGATGTCTGCACCCATCTTCTTGGCCACATCCACCGGGAAATTGTTTATTATACCTCCATCCACAAGTACCTTCCCATCCATCTCCACAGGGGCAAACACCCCTGGTATGGCCATGGTAGCCCTCATGCACAAGGGGAGTTCCCCTTTATCAAGCACTATCTGCTCACCTGTTGAGAGGTCTGCCGCCACACACGCAAAAGGGACAGGGAGATTGCTGAAATCCATCCTCTCCTGATACCCCAATGAAACGCCATTGAGAAAATTGAGAACATTCTGCCCGCTGATAAGGCCGGCAGGCAACCTTGAAACCGGAGAATCCTTAATATCGGGATTCATGCTGTAGAAAGGGATTTTCAACAGATATCTGGCATCAAGCATCTTCCCTGAAAAAGATTCATCCCTGCGGGAATAGGTATTGTCACTCAAGAGATATTTCCAGTCACAACCGGCAACAATGGAATCCAGTTCCGCTGCGTTGTATCCCATAGCATACATACCTCCAACAAGGCCCCCTATACTTGTACCCACAACCATATCTACAGGCATACCAACCTCTTCAAGCACCTTAAGGGCACCTATATGGGCTGCCCCCTTTGCCCCTCCGCCACACAATACCAGAGCCACCTTGGGGCGCTTGCCACCCACTTTCTGAGCAGACTCCCCTAAGGCTGTACCGGAACACATAGCCAGTACAGCAATCATCAGAAATATTTTTCCTATGTACAAACCGTTCTTTCTCATCCCTTCATCCAATTTATTGCAATATCATTTCTTTCCTGCCAACATTCCGCATGCAGCATAGATATCCTCACCCCTGCTGGCACGCAAAGTGGTCATAAGCCCTGCCCCGTTGAGTCTCTCCTTAAAGTTCTCTATAACAGGCATAGGGGAAGGAGCCAGCGGGGAATCGGGAATTGCATGGAACCTTATGAGGTTCATCCTGCACTCCAGCCCTTTGAGCATCCTTACAAGCGCATCCGCATGCCTCTTGCTGTCATTCACCCTGTCAAACATAATGTACTCAAAACTCACCCTGCGCTGCCCTGTAAAATCATACTCCCTTATAAGATCCAGGGTATCCTCCAGCGGGAACCCCTTCTCCATAGGCATCAGTTCCACCCTCTCCCCGGGGAACGGGTTATGCAGACTTATTGCCAGATGGCATTTAGTAAGATCCAGGAATGCCTTCAACGGATTCACCGCCCTGTACACCCCACGGTTCTTCTCATCTTCCCGATAATCCGGAAGTTCAATCAGTTGTGGAGACATTGTAACTCCAATACTGCTGAGGGTTATCCTCTTGGGACTCCATGCAAATCCCCAATCTGCAGTGAGTATCTCTATGGTCTTGAGCACATTTGCAAGATTGTCCAGAGGCTCTCCCATACCCATGAATACCGCATTGGTAAGTTCCTGGGCCTCATCTATCCCCATAAACTGAGAAATAATCTCGTTCACCTGCAGGTTTCCGCTGAATCCCTGCCTTCCGGTCATGCAGAAACGGCAACCCATCTTGCACCCGGCCTGAGAAGAAACACAAATTGTGGCCCTTGGTTCATCGGGAATCATAACAGCCTCAATGCTTGTACCTGTATGGCATGGGAAAAGGTACTTCTTTGTACCGTCCACAGATGCCTGCACCTGTGTATATTCAACCCTCCCCACCTCGCACTCCTGCTGCAGCAGTTCCCTTGCCGCCTTGGAAAGGTTTGTCATCTGGTCTATGGATGTAACCCTCTTTTTATAGAGCCAGTCCGCTATCTGTTTACCGGTAAATGCCGGCAGTTTATACTCTATGGCAAGCTGCCTCAATTCCTGCAGCGACATGCCCAATAAAATTTTCTTCATACTTGGCAAAGTTACGATTTTTTGAGTATATTTGTTGGGATAATAACTAACAATTTAATTCTGAAAAAACATGGCTAAAGAAAGTGTAGAAACTCCAAATGCAGCCGAGGTGAATGCAGCCAAACTCAAAGCATTGCAGGCTACTTTGGACAAGATTGAGAAGGATTTTGGAAAGGGGACAATAATGAAGCTGGGGGATCAGCCAAAATGGGATGTATCCGTTGTACCAAGCGGTTCAATAGCATTGGACTATGCATTGGGCATAGGGGGATATCCAAAAGGAAGGGTTATTGAAATTTACGGACCTGAGAGCAGTGGTAAGACCACTCTTGCAATACATGCAATTGCCGAGGCGCAGAAGACAGGCGGTATTGCCGCAATAATTGACGCAGAGCACGCATTTGACCGCACATACGCAAAGAAACTTGGTGTGAATGTAGACACATTGCTCATCTCACAGCCCGACAACGGCGAGCAGGCCCTTGAGATTGCAGACAGCCTCATCCGTTCAGGTGCAATTGACATAATTGTAATAGACTCCGTTGCAGCCCTTACCCCTAAAGCAGAGATTGAGGGTGAGATGGGAGACTCTAAGATGGGCCTTCAGGCACGCCTTATGAGCCAGGCATTGAGGAAACTTACTGCAAACATAAGCAAGACCAACACCTGCTGCATCTTCATAAACCAGTTGCGTGAGAAGATTGGTGTAATGTTCGGCAACCCTGAAACCACAACCGGAGGTAACGCCCTCAAATTCTACGCATCTGTAAGACTGGATGTTAGAAGAACCACCCAACTCAAGGACGGTGAGGATGCTACCGGTAACCGCACAAGGGTAAAAGTTGTAAAGAACAAGATGGCTCCTCCATTCAAGAAGGCTGAGTTTGACATCCTATACGGCGAAGGCATATCCAAAGTTGGAGAAATCCTTGACCTTGGCGTTGAATTTGACATCATAAAGAAGAGCGGAAGCTGGTTCAGCTATGGCGACAGCAAAATTGGACAGGGACGTGAGGCTGTAAGACAGCTTCTCATTGACAACCCTGAATTTGCAGAGGAAGTTGAGGCAAAAGTACGCGAGGCACTTGCAAGTGCCGGCGAGCAGGACTAAGAATTTGAGAACAGACACTTTTTTAAGGGGGACCCATGTGGTCCCCTTTCTTTTTCACTACATCAATAATTGTTCATTTTGCGGCAAACAAAACCAACATGACACTACAGGCACTACAAAATGGAACAATAAAACCAAAGAATTTATTACCTTTGTAGTTTATTCCAACGGAAAACAATAAAGAGAATACATATGGAAAAGATTATCCTTACAGGAGACCGCCCTACAGGCAAATTGCACTTGGGGCATTATGTGGGTTCCCTAAAGAGAAGGGTTGAGTTGCAGAACAGCGGCGAGTTTGACAAGATATTCATTATGATTGCAGATGCTCAGGCTCTTACAGACAATGCAGACAATCCTGAGAAAGTTCGTCAGAACATCATTGAGGTAGCATTGGATTACCTATCGGCAGGCCTTGATCCTGAGAAATGCACCATTTTCATCCAGTCTCAGGTTCCTGAACTTTGCGAACTGGCATTCTATTACATGAACCTTGTAACAGTACAGCGCCTGCAGAGGAACCCTACCGTAAAACAGGAGATTCAAATGAGAGGTTTCTCGGATGATGAGGAGAATGCAAACAAGAAGGGTACACCTGTAGGTTTCTTCACATACCCTATAAGCCAGGCCTCGGATATTACGGCATTCAAGGCAACTACAGTTCCTGTGGGTGTTGACCAGGCCCCTATGATTGAGCAGACCAGGGAGATTGTACACAAATTCAACACAGTTTACGGCGAGACCCTTGTCCTTCCGGAGATGATGCTTCCAGAGAACTCTGTATGCATGCGCCTTCCAGGTACAGACGGCAAGGCAAAGATGAGTAAATCGTTGGGCAACTGCATCTATCTGTCAGACTCATCAAAGGAGATAAAGAAGAAGGTGAACAGCATGTACACAGACCCTGAGCACCTGCAGATTACAGATCCCGGACACGTTGAGGGAAATGTGGTATTCACATATCTGGATGCATTCAGCACACCGGAGCATTTTGCCAAGTTCCTTCCTGAGTATGCAAACTTGGATGAAATGAAGGAGCACTACCGCCGCGGAGGTCTTGGAGACGGTACATGCAAGAAATTCCTGTTCAACATTATGGAGGAGTTCCTTGCCCCTATCCGCGAGAGGAGAAAAGAGTACGAGCAGAACATCCCTCAGGTGTATGAGATTCTGCGCAAAGGCTCCCAGGAGGCACGCGCAAAGGCTGCAGCAACCCTTGAGGAGGTGAAGGCTGCCATGAAAATCAACTACTTTGAGGACGAGGAACTGATAAAGGCACAGGCAGAGGCATACAGGACAAAATAGATTTGTCGGGAAGAATATGATTGACAGAAGCACTGTAGACAGAATCCTGGATACCGCCCGAATTGAGGAGGTGGTAAGTGATTTTGTCTCCCTTAAGAGAAGGGGGGCAAACTACATTGCGTGCTGTCCGTTCCACCACGAGAAGACTCCGAGTTTTTCCGTTTCACCGAGCAAGGGTATCTACAAATGTTTCGGCTGCGGAAAGGCAGGAAGTGTTGTGAGTTTTGTGATGGAGCACGAGCAGATGAGTTATGTGGAGGCACTCAAGTATCTGGGACACAAGTACGGCATTGAGGTTAAGGAGAAGGAGGAGAGCGAGGAGGATGTGCAGCAGAGGCTCCACCATGAGTCACTGCTCATTGTGAACGACTTTGCCCAGAAGTTCTATACAGAACAGTTGCTCAAGACCGAGGAGGGGATTGCCATAGGTCTGAGTTACTTTAAGGAGCGTGGCTTTACAGATGAAACAATAACCAAGTTCCTGCTGGGGTACGCCCCCAACAAGCGGAGGGAGTTTACCCACAATGCCCAGAGGAAAGGGTACAAGAAGGAGCACCTTGTAGAGGTTGGACTCACCATTGAGCGTGAGAATGGAGAACTTCTGGACCGTTTCTACGAGAGGGTGATGTTCCCCATAAGAGGTATCAGCGGAAAGGTAATAGCCTTTGGAGGCAGAAAACTCAGGGGAGACAAGGAGGTTGCAAAATACATAAACTCACCCGAGAGTGAGGTTTATGTAAAGAACAAGGTCCTCTATGGCATATACGAGGCAAAACAGGCAATTGCAAAAAACCAGAAGTGCTATCTGGTTGAGGGTTACACAGATGTGATTTCCTTCCATCAGGCAGGTGTGGAGAATGTTGTGGCCAGCAGCGGAACCTCCCTCACCACAGGGCAGATTCAACTGATAAAGAGATTCACCAACAATGTTACCGTACTTTATGACGGCGACTGGGCCGGTATAAAAGCATCCCTGAGAGGAATAGATATGCTTCTGGAGGAGGGGCTGGAGATTAAGGTAGCCCTCTTCCCCGACGGTGAAGACCCCGATTCCTTTGCCCGCAAACATACAAAAGAAGAGTTGATGGAATTCCTCACCAACAACGAGGAGGATTTCATAAGTTTCAAACAGAGGCTCCTGGCACAGGAACTCACCAAAGACCCGCTCCAGAGGGCAAAACTCATTGGAGAGGTTGTAAACAGCATAGCGGTTATTCCGGATGCCATAGTGAGGGCAGTGTATATTGAGCAGACCGCTGCCAAACTCAACATTAAGGAGGAACTGCTGCAGCAGGAGGTGGCAAAACTCCGCCACAAGAAACAGAGCGACTCTTTTTATCAGCAACAGAGGGAACAGGAGAGGCAGGAGAGGTTGCAGGGTATCCAACAGGCAGATACCACACAGTTCCCTCAGGGATCACAACAGGGGGGGCAGCACAATATCCCTGGATTTGTGGTAAACACCTACTGCAGCGAGGCTGAAAAGGAGATCCTATATTACCTGCTCAAGTTCGGCTATCTCCCTATACATATAGATGAGGATTTCGCATACGGTGCAGAACAGGATGAGGAGCAGACAGTGGCTCAGTATATCCTCTCACAACTGCAGAATGACGAACTGGAATTGCAGAACCTGCAGTACAAGGAGATATTCAATGAATATTTCCAACTGAAGGAGCACGAGAGCGAGAAAGTTCTCAGATACTTCATGAACCACCCCAACAGGGAGGTCTCAAACATAGTTGCAGATTTGTTTATACAACCATATACAATTACAATACAGCAGTTCAGCAAATCCCTTATTCCCGAAAGGAATGTACTGGGAAGGGTTGTACCAAAATCAATCCTCATATACAAGGCAAAGGTTACCGCACAGGCAGCAATGAACCTTACCGAGGAGTTGGGACGGGCCCAAAAGGAGAAAAATGTGGAACTGCAGAACGAACTTATATCACAACTGACAACTCTTATGCAGGTGAGGAACTTCTTCTCCAAGGAGTTGAACAGGATAATATTATAATTGTCGGGAAGAAAATTGTTCAAAAATTAATATAGAGATGGGAAAAGAATTTAAAAGACATCTGATTACATCGGCCCTTCCTTATGCGAACGGTCCGGTGCATATAGGACATCTTGCAGGTGTGTATGTACCTGCAGATATCTATGCCAGATTCCTCAGACTCAAAGGTGAGGATGTGCTGTTCATTGGAGGTTCTGATGAGCACGGCGTTCCAATTACAATAAAGGCAAAGAAAGAGGGTTGCACCCCACAGGATGTTGTGGACAAGTACCACAAAATAATAAAGGACTCGTTCCAGGAGTTGGGAATAAGCTTTGATGTTTACTCCCGTACCAGTTCTGCAACCCACCACAAGACTGCAGCCGCATTCTTCAGGAAATTGTACGATGAGGGCAAGTTTGTGGAGAAGGAGAGCGAGCAGTATTATGATACTGAGACCAACACTTTCCTTGCAGACCGCTACATCACCGGTACCTGCCCTAAATGCGGTGCAGAAGGTGCATATGGAGACCAGTGCGAGAAATGCGGAAGCACCTTGAGCCCCGATGAACTTATAAACCCAAAATCTGTAATCAGCGGCGGGGAACTTGTAAAGAAACCTACCAAACACTGGTACCTTCCTTTGGACCAGTATGAGGAATGGCTCAAACAGTGGATTCTTGAGGGGCACAAGGAGTGGAAAACCAACGTTTACGGCCAGTGCAAGAGTTGGATTGACGGCGGCCTTCAGCCAAGGGCAGTAAGCCGTGACCTCGACTGGGGAGTTCCGGTACCTGTAGAGGGCGCAGAGGGCAAAGTGCTTTATGTATGGTTCGACGCCCCTATAGGATACATCTCAAATACAATAGAACTTCTTCCCGACGAGTGGGAGAAATGGTGGAAGAGCGAGGATACCAAGATGGTACACTTCATTGGAAAAGACAACATTGTATTCCACTGTATAGTGTTCCCTTCTATGCTGAAGGCTTACGGAGACGGCTTCATCCTCCCCGAGAATGTCCCTGCAAACGAGTTCCTGAACCTTGAGGGTGACAAGATCTCAACCTCACGCAACTGGGCTGTATGGTTGCACGAGTACCTTGTAGATTTCCCTGGCAAACAGGATGTTTTGAGATACGTACTTTGTGCAAATGCACCTGAGACCAAAGACAACGACTTTACCTGGAAAGACTTCCAGACCCGCAACAACAGCGAACTGGTGGCAATCTACGGAAACTTTGTAAACCGTGCAGTTGTACTTACCCACAAATATTTTGAGGGTAAAGTTCCTGCCGTAAGAACCCTTACAGATGTTGACAAGGAGGTTCTTGCAGAGATTCCTCAGATAAAGGCTTCCCTGGAGCACAACCTGAGCACATACAAGTTCCGCGAGGCCTTGAAAGATGCCATGAACCTTGCCCGCCTTGGAAACAAATACCTCACCGAGACCGAGCCTTGGAAACTTGCCAAGACAGATATGGAGAGGGTTGCAACAATCCTGAACATCTCATTGCAGTTGTGTGCAAACCTTGCAATTGCATTTGAGCCGTTCCTCCCTTTCTCATCTGCAAAACTTGTAAAGATGCTCAATCTTGAGAAGATTTCATGGAACGAGTTCGGCGGTGCAGAGATTCTTGCAGCAGGACATCAGTTGAACCCTGCAGAACTTCTTTTCGCAAAGATTGAGGATGTCGAGATCCAGGCCCAGATAGACAAACTGAATGCAACAAAAGAGGCTAACCAGGCCGCTGCTGCCGCTGCTGCCGGCACCCCTGCCCCACTCCCTCAGAAAGAGGAGTGTACATTTGACGACTTCATGAAGATGGACATCAGAACTGCAACCGTACTTGAGGCCGTTAAGGTTCCAAAGACAGACAAGCTGCTGAAACTCACCATTGACACTGGAATAGACACCAGAACCATAGTTTCCGGTATTGCAGAGCACTATACTCCAGAAGAGATGGTAGGCAAACAGATCTGTATCCTTGCAAACCTTGCCCCACGCAAGATTAAAGGAATTGAGAGCAAGGGAATGATCCTTATGGCCAAAGACGAAAGCGGCCGAATGAAGTTCGTTACCCCTACAGAGGCTGTTGACAACGGAGCATGCGTAGGATAATGGAACGGAAGGCCGGGAGGCTTACCCTGCGTGCGCAGTAAAAAAAAATGGGCATCATTGTGATGCCCATTTTTGCATTATCTCAAGTTCTTCTTTACTGTACAGAATCCGTTTCAGCAACTCCATAAAATCTTCCTTGAACAGAATCACAAACAGCACCAATACCAACATGAGAATTACCACAACTGCACTCCATACCACCCATTTCTGCACTTTTCTCTTCTGCTCCATAGATTGCGGTACCTTTTTCTCTTTTCCAATTGCAGGGGCAAGTTTCTCCTCCACTTGAGGTTTCACCGGCTCATTTACCTCCAATGAAATTGCCTCCAACGAGAAACTGTCGGGAGCAAAATCAAAATCTGGATCTGCAAAGAAGGATATCACCCCTTCCCCATCATCCTTGAATGTACCCAATCCTGGCACCTGGGAAACGCCATCCGAGTTCAGTTCCTCCCTTATTCTTCCCGACAACTCCTCCTGCCACTGCTCATATTTCCCCTCTGCCTCCCCTTGTCTGAAAAGCAATTTCTTGCATGGAGGCAAAATTGTCTTTCCATCATCCATAAAGGACGCTGGAGTGGCCTCCACTACCAGTTCGCCAGTATGTGGCAGCACAACTCTCTCATTTTTAATCAGTAATTGTTGTATTTGGGAACAAATAAGGTTAAAATCCATAACTGTTGACATTTCTTAAGCATTACAAAGATAAAATTTTTCATATTTTTTTGCTAAAAAATTTGGAGCATAAAGAAAAATGTCCTACTTTTGTACCCGCTAAGCAAAACAACTGCTGGCAAACATAATTCCTGAATAGCTCAGTTGGTTAGAGCATCTGACTGTTAATCAGAGGGTCCCAGGTTCAAGTCCTGGTTCAGGAGCGGAAAGCACTCAAGAAATTGAGTGCTTTTTTTATGGTAGTGAGGCCCCTTCCGGAGCACCATCCGAAACACCATCCGAAACACCATCCGAAACACCATCCGAAACACCATCCGAAACACCGGCCATCCACGCCAGGCACCCTCAGCGTGGATAAAACACCCCTCAAAACACCTTCCGTCAACAAAATACCACCCGCCTGTGGACAAATCTACCATCGGAAGAACATAACATGTAAATTAAAAACAAACCCCGCAACCTCATCCTTTGGCTGCAGGGTTTGCCCGACTTAACCTAACTTAAAAAACTATTTCATTTAAATAACATCTGCCAATTGAAAATGTTCATAAAATCATGATTTTTTCAATCCAGCATCTGTGTCTTGAATTTTACCACCTTCTTCCCCGGGATTGTAATCATCTCCCTGGTATTCAGGCTCATTGTCCTGCGTGGCTTGCGGTCCTTTATCATAAACGATCCAAAACCACGCAAGAATACATCCTCCTCTTTCTTCAAAGTGTCAGATACAATATCAAGTACTGAGTTCAAAAAGTCATTGCTTTCAGCTAATGTAAGTCCGGTTTTCTGAGAAAGTCTCTTTACCAACTGTTTCTTGTTCATAGCAACCAGATTTTTCCTCAATAACAAAATGGGAAAAGCATTGTTTAATGAATAAACGGAAAATACAATTGCAGCAATGAAAAAGAAAGAGACTGGGAAAGGCTGGGTAAAATATTACTTCAGGAGACTTTGGTGGAAAGTGCTTGTTACAGCAATACTTATGGGAGCCATAATAGTTGCACCGCTAATCTGGGAAAAGGAGAACAAGTTTGTAAGCCTCCTGCTGAGATTTGATGCCATTGCCATAACAGCCATGTTCATGACAATTTTGAGCGTCATTCTAAATGTTACCTATGAATTGCTCAACAGCAAACCCAAATACAGGAGAACACCCCTGAAAGGGATGGTCCAAATTATAAAGATAGTGATATTATTTGTAGGGGGAATAATCATTGTTGCCATACTTCTCGACAAGTCTCCTGCAAAACTTCTTGCCGGATTGGGTGCATTTGCCGCTGTAATATCATTCATATTCAAGGATACTATCCTGGGATTTGTGTCGGGAATACAACTCAGTTCCAATGATATGGTAAGAAAAGGGGACTGGATAGTGGTACCGGGCACCCTCGCCAACGGCACTGTAATTGACATCTCCCTAATAACAGTAAAGGTCCAGAACTTTGACAACACAATAGTTACGGTACCCACATACTCCCTGGTGTCGTCATCATTCCAGAACTGGAGGGGAATGGATGAGAGCGGAGGGAGGAGGATGACCATAAACCTCAACATAGATATGGATTATGTCCATTTCTGTACTCCCGACGAACTTGCCTCATACAATTCTCTTGTCCAACTGCCTGCCCATTCTGAAAATATTACAAATCTGGAACTCTACAGGATATACCTTACAACATATATCCACCGCCATCCGGGGATAAACAACAGCATCCTAACAATGGTAAGATACATGGACCCTACATCCACCGGCCTTCCTGTGCAGATATACTGTTTCTCTGCCAACAAGAATTGGGTTATCTATGAGGGGATGAAATCCCAGATTACAGAGCACGCAATAGCAATGGCTCCAAAATTCGGACTCAAGATTTTCAATTGGGGAGAAAGTTCTTAAATTTGTGTATGGATGTAAAATTTGAAATATGTTGCGGCAATCTGCAGAGTGCGCTGAATGCACAACAGGCAGGTGCAAATAGGGTTGAATTGTGTTCCGCCCTTTCACTGGGTGGACTTACCCCCTCATACGGATTCATTGAGCAGGCACGCAAACGGCTTAAAATAGATATAAATGTACTTATAAGGCCCCGCCAGGGGGATTTCCTATACGAGAGTGAGGAGGTGGCTGAAATGATTTCAGACATTCAGGTCTGTGCAAAACTGGGGGTAAACGGAGTTGTAATAGGTGCATTGGATCCATATGGGAATGTAGATATGGACAGTTGCAGGGCAATGGTGGCTGTAGCAAAACATCTTGGCCTTTCTGTTACATTCCACAGGGCAATAGACCGTGCCGCCAATATATTTGCAGCACTGGAAGATGCCATTTCCCTTGGAGTTGACAGGATACTTACGTCGGGAGGAAAACCCACAGCAATGGAGGGATTGGAGATTATTGCCAAAATGAACAGGTGTGCGGATGGCAGAACCATAATAATGCCCGGAGCAGGGGTGAATTCAGGAAATATAAAGGGAATCCTCACCACTGCCGGTGTCAGGGAGATACACTTTTCGGGTTCTGCCACATATGACTCCCCAATGGTTTACAGGGAAGGGGTATCCTTTACCCCCGCAAATATGGGAGGTGACTTTACCCGTATGGAGAGTTCTGTAGAAAAAATAAGGGCAACCATTGGGGCTGCCCTATAAGATTATTCCACAAACGGAACCAGTCTGGCTTTAAGGTCAGGATCCGGCATATCCTTGTCTATTGGGTACATAGGGCGGTTGATCCGCTTGTATGGCAACCCTGCAAGATCCTGGTTCACACCACCGAGTGTAAGGGCCATCATCCAGTCTGCCTGCATATTGTAGAGTTCCGGCTCAAGGTATCCAATCTTTACCATCACAATATCTGCAGTGCGCGGATTCAAACCCAGTTTTGTAAACTCATGTTCCTTGTGGAAACCTTTCCTTACTTCTGTTACAATTACATCAATGCTTCCTACCTTTACTGCCACCTCTGAATTTGTAGGGTGGTCGTATATTGCGGTTACAGTACCTTTCAACCTTACCGGTGGGGCATAGCGGTCATCCACCTCCGCCCCTGCAACCATATCAATCTTGCCACCTACTCCAACTTCCTTGGCTTTTGCTACAAAATCTTTGTCGGGAAGAGATGCATATATGAGTTGCGGTCCTTTTGCACTCTTGAACTCCGGGCGTTTTAAAAGTTGGGTCAGGGTCCAGGTTACATCTCCTGCACCCCCTGCTGTAGGGTTGTCACCTGTATCGCTTATGTAATACGGGCGTTTTGCCTCTTTCTTGAGTGCATTTGCAAGGCATTCATCCAAAGTGGTTGTAGGGGCCACAAAATCAAACTGGTGGCGCACATCCCAGAAGTATTGGGCTATCTCCTCTGCAGCCTTTACAACAGCCTCCCTGTCATCTCCGGTAGCCATTACAACCGCATGGTTACGGGGCTCATCTGCCCATGCATATCCAATCCATATAGAAGCGTCAATTACCCCTTCACGCTCCGGGTATGTCATATCATAAAGCGATTTTGCCGGTTCAACACGGGTAGAGGTCTGTTCTCCCGGCAAAAGGATTGGGACAGGGACATAGGCTTTATAGGCAGGTTTCCCTTTGCCGCTCTCCAGACGTTCTATAAGGATTCTGGCAGCCCTTTCGCGGGTCTCCCATGCATCTTCATGAGGAGCCATACGGTAGCAGCAGATCAAATCTGTATTCTCTGCCAAAGTCCATGAAACATTGCCATGCAGATCCATTGGAGCAGTTACCACAACATCATTACCTATAACTTCCCTAATCCTCTTTATCATGTCACCCTCAGGATCATCCAGCCCCACAACGCTCATTGCACCGTGAAGGTCATATACAAAACCGTCAAGAGGAAGATTGGCCCTAAGGGAATCCAATATTATGTTTACAAATTTCTCGTATGCCTCCCTGGTAACAGCACCGCCTGGAGTAGCCCTTGCCACAAGAGCAGGAATCCACTCTGCCCTATCTCTCAGTGGCTGTCCATCCCTCAAATATGGAATCATGTCAAACACTTCATTTCCAATTGCCACATTGAACGACTCCTCCGTACTGCGGGCCGGAGAAAATGTAGAAGACTCTATTTTAATGCCGGCAATAGCAATCCTTGGCAGTTTCTTCTCCTGTGTACAGGAAACCATAAACAGCACCAATATAACAGGAAGCAATAAATTTGTGATAAAACGTTTCATATTTAGTAAATTTGTATCAGTTACCTGACAAAGATACTAAAAACTTCACTTAACAATACATAAATCATGCTTGTGCACATAGTTATGTGGCGCTTCAAGGATTTTGCAAACGGCGCCTCCAAAGAAGAAAACCTTAAACAGATGAAACAGCGCCTTGAGGGGCTTGTAGGGGTGGTACCTGAACTTGTATCGGCAGAAGTTGGAATAGACTTCAAGCATACCGATATGAGTTATGATGCCGTACTCATAAGCAAGTTCCGCAGCGAACAAGATCTTGCTGCATACAAGGTTCATCCTGCACACGTAGAAATAAGCAACTTCTGCAAAAGTTGCCGGGAGAGCAGAGTAGTTTGCGATTATTGGGAGTAACCCACAAGTATTGACATAAAAAAAGGGGCCTCAAGGCCCCTTGTTCTTATTCCATAAGTTTCTTGTACTTGAACTTCTTAGGCTCAACATTACCCAGACGCATCTTCTTGTTCTCCTCATATTCAGAATAGGTTCCCTCATAGAAGTAAACCTTTGAATCACCCTCAAATGCAAGGATATGGGTACATATGCGGTCAAGGAACCAACGGTCGTGGGAGATTACCACTGCACAACCTGCAAAGTTCTCAAGGCCCTCTTCCAAAGCACGGATTGTATTTACATCCACATCATTGGTAGGCTCGTCCAACAGAAGCACGTTCGCCCCCTCCTTGAGGGTTAGGGCAAGATGGAGACGGTTTCTCTCACCACCGCTCAACACTCCACATTTCTTCTCCTGGTCTGCTCCACTGAAGTTGAAACGTGAAACATACGCTCTTGCATTAACCTCCTTATTGCCAAGTTTTACATATTCCGAGTTCTCAGCAATTGTCTCATAAACTGTCTTCTCAGGGTCTATGCTCTTGTGCTGCTGGTCTATATATGCAACCTTAACAGTTTCTCCAACCTTGAACTCACCTTTATTTGGGGTATCATACCCCATAATCAGGCGGAAAAGGGTAGTTTTACCGGCTCCGTTAGGGCCAATCACACCTACTATACCTGCAGGTGGCAGTTTAAAATTCAATCCCTCATAGAGCACCTTGTCTCCAAATGCCTTGGTGACATCAATTGCCTCAATCACATTGGTTCCAAGACGCGGGCCGTTAGGGATAAATATCTCAAGTTTTTCCTCCTTCTGTTTGCCGTCTTCATTGAGCATCTTCTCATATGCTCCCAAACGGGCCTTTGATTTTGCATGGCGTGCCTTAGGAGCCATCCTTACCCATTCAAGTTCCCTCTCAAGGGTCTTGCGGCGTTTGCTCTCCTGTTTCTCCTCCATCTTCAGCCTGTTGGATTTCTGGTCAAGCCAAGAAGAATAGTTTCCTTTCCATGGAATACCCTCACCTCTATCCAGTTCAAGAATCCAACCGGCAACATTGTCAAGGAAGTAACGGTCGTGGGTTACGGCAATTACTGTACCCTTATACTGCTGCAAATGTGCCTCAAGCCACTGGATACTCTCTGTATCGAGGTGGTTGGTAGGCTCATCCAACAAAAGGACATCCGGCTCCTGCAACAGAAGGCGGCAAAGGGCAACCCTTCTCCTCTCTCCTCCCGACAAGTTTTTCACAAGAGCATCAGGTTCTGGACACATAAGTGCATCCATGGCCCTCTCCAGTTTGGAATCCAGTTCCCATCCCCCAACCTGCTCTATTTTCTCGGTAAGTTCTCCCTGTCTCTCTATAAGTTTGGCCATCTGGTCATCATCCATAGGCTCCATAAACTTCATGTTTATCTCCTCGTACTCCTTGAGCACATCCACAATCTCCTGCACACCCTCCTCTACAACTTCCCTTACGGTCTTGTTGTCATCCAATTGGGGTTCCTGCTCCAGATATCCCACAGAGTATCCGGGAGCCCATACAACTTCCCCTTTGTATGATTTCTCTATACCGGCAATAATCTTCATGAGGGTTGATTTGCCGGAACCGTTCAAACCTATGATACCAATCTTTGCACCGTAGAAGAATGAAAGGTAAATGTCCTTAAGGATTGTCTTGTTGTTGGCAGGCAAAACCTTGCCCACGCCATTCATGGAAAAAATTATTTTCTCGTCTGCCATATCTTTATACAAATTTGTACAAAGATACTTTTTTTTAAGCAAATAACACCCTTCATCTGCGGTATCCATAAGGGACCTGTAGAAAGACCTCACTGAGGGGAATCCGCACTCACATACGAGCATATCCACACTCATATCCCTGTCCGCTATGGAGCAGGCGTATGAAAGTCTTTTAAGATTAATGTAATTGTCAAAACCTATGAGTTTTTTCCTGTTGAACATGCGCGAGAGATATGTCCTGTTTGTCCCAACCTCCTTGGCAAGGGTTTCAAGGGTAAGATTCTCATCCAGGAACAATTGTCGGGAAGACATAAGTTCATCCACCTTTATTGATATCTCCTCCAGACGGTCTCCCGCCCCTCCACAAATAACCTTGCACTCTTCCTGCGGATACGGAGGATCACTGTCATACAGTTCATATCTGTTGAGAGTGGAGATAATGTAAGTACACCACCTGTGCAATAATGCAACTGCATATCTACAGCATGTAATCATCAACTTGTACCGGCTCATTGTTCTCAAGTTTTGTTTTTATCATCCTGCACCAGTCTCCTGGAGTATATCCCGTGTTGTACTTGAATACAATGGAGAAATTGCTCTTGGAACTGAAACCGCACTGTTCACTCAAAAGCCTTATTTCCCGATTGGGATCTTCAAGATAAAGGAGGCATATCTCCCTTATCCTGTAATGGTTCACAAACTGGCAGAAATTTTTGGAAACCCTGGTATTCAATGCTCTGGAAAGATATGTCTTATTGGTCCCAATACGGCGTGCAACATCGGCAATCTTTATATCGTAGTTCCTGTAAATCTTCTCTTCTTCAAAAAGGGCCATTATCCTGTACAATATACGTGCATCATCTACAACGCTCCCGTTGAGTATTCCACCATCATCTTCCAGCAGTTGTCCGTCCCTCACCGTCTTGCCGAGCAGATAAGCCTTCTTCCTCACCTGGGCCAGTTCGCTGTAGGTGGCACATGATGGTTTGTAACGGATCATATATGGCAGGGGAAGGACCGACAAAAGGGCCACAAGACCTCCGGCAACCTTATCATCAAATGCAAACCCAAATGCGAGGCAAAAGATGCCTATACCTGCCAGTACCGGCATTATCCCATACAGGACCGCACTGCACAGCCTCTCCATACTGAATATGCTCTTGCGGTATTTGTCCTCCCAGTTCCTGAGCAGGAATGTGATATACATATATGCGAAAAGGGCATACATCATGAGAATATGGATGATTTTCATATATTCTTTCTCTATCCCGACAAACAAGGCTGCGAGTTCACACACCAGAAATGCAGCAAGAAAGGCAAATGCAGAGAGTATAATCAACCTCATCCCTTTAGGGAGAAGTATCTGCCAGAAAAGGCACAGGCCAAAAAGGGCAACATGAAGCGATACCCTCATTAGGAGCATTTCCATACCACAGGGAAGAAGAAGTGCTGCAGGGACAAGAAACTCAAGGAGGATTATCTCATTCCCGGCCATTGCAAATCTGCATCGTTTCCACATCATGCCAACCTTAAGGAAGACTATGATGTAAACAAGAATAATAGAAAATTTCAATACCATAACCATAGTTTTTAGTTTATACTTCCACAAAAGTATAGACTAAGGATACCAGGCAATAAAAAAGGGACCTTACAGGTCCCAAATTTTTCTGTTTTCTAAATTTTCTGTTTTTGTTATTTTTTAATTTCGTCAAATCCCTTACCGTAAACACCTGATACACTGCCTACTGACAGGAATGCATCCCTATCAATTTCCCTTATCATCCGGTACAGCAGACTCATATCATCCTTGCGCATTACAACCATTACAATCTTGCTCTGCTGCTTTGTATACCACCCTTGCCCGTCTATAAGTGTAACACCTCTGCCGGTCTGGGATGTTATGGCATCTGCAAGTTCTGCATATTTCTTTGAGAATATGAATATCTGCAAAGACTGTTTTGTTCCAGATATGAACATATCCACAGAATAACTGCATGCACCAATGACTATGTATCCATACAGGATGGTTGCAAACCTTTCACCCCAACTCTCAACACCTATAACTGCACCGGTAGCATCTTTAATCTCTGCCGCAGGCAACAACAGTGAAGAGGCAATTATAAAGATATCCAGAAGCAGTATAACTCTGCCGGCCGACACATTCCTGTACTTTACAATCATAAGAGCCACAATATCTGTACCTCCGGTACTGCCTCCCTGAGAAAAACTTATTCCAATACCCAAACCTGCACATACACCTCCAAAAATTGCACTCAGCAACTTTCCATTTGAAATGGCAATCTCCTCTATAAAGATCTCCGGAATCAGAGGCGGAACAACTTCATAGAACAACGATGTCACTATAATTGCGTATACGGTCTTCATTCCAAATCCCTTGCCCAAAACCTTAAGTGCAATAAGCAGCAGGACCAGATTTATTACAAAGAACGACACACTCACAGGGATGTTGAAGGCATAAAGGAGTATTGCACCTATACCGGTTACGCCACCACCAACCATGTTATTGGGAATGACAAAAATTATCCATCCCAATGCATACAGAAGAAGTCCCAATGTCATAATTACATAGGATTTAACCTCTGTAAAAACCTTTAAAAACTTGCTTTCCATTATATTTTCTGTTTCTTGTTATTTTGCCTGTTTCCTTCTTTTTTTCCCCTTCACCATATCAAACCCGTTACCATAGACACTCATGGCTGAACATACAGAGATGAACGCCTTGTTGTCAACCTCCATAATGGCAGAGGTAATCTCCGGCAACTGCTGCTTGCGGGCAATAACTACCAGAAGTTTTCCCTCCTGTTTTGAATGCCATCCCATAGACTGGAGTGCCGTTACCCCCCTGTCGAGGTCATTCGATATCATATCTGCCATCTCATTGTACTTTGAGGTAAAAATCAGTATCTGCACAGACTGCTTTGAACCTGTAATGAGCACATCCAGCATATATGAGAAGGATACCATCTGTATATAGCCGTAAATTACATCCTGGAGTCCTTTGTCGGGAAGAAAGTAAATTGAACCTACAATGAGGAGATCACAATAGAGAAATACTTTTCCCAATGACACCTCCCTGTATTTGGAGACAATGAGGGCAATTATATCTGTCCCCCCCGTACTTCCTCCTTGGGCAAATATCCAAGATATGCCTATTGCCGTAAGTGAACCGCCCAATATGGCGTTTATAAAGGTATCAGGTATATCGGAAAACTCCGTTATCCACTGGAATTCAGGCAATATCCTGAACATTGCACTGGCCAGGAATATTGCATATATTGTCTTTAATCCAAATGCATTGCCCAGAACTATGGTTCCTGCTATAAGCAGACCCACATTTATAATGAGATATGAATAAGATATCTCAAAACCTGTTGCATAATAGATTATTGATGAAATACCAGTAACTCCACCACCGGCCACACCGTGTGGAATGAGGAATGCAACCCAACTGAAACAGTACAGGAATACCCCCAACGATATTATCAGATAGGATTTGAATTCCCTCAATATGTTTGTAAAACTCAGCAAACTACGTTAATTATTTTACCTGGAACAACAATCACTTTCTTAATGCCTTTCTCACCTGTATATTTTGCGGTATTCTCATTCTCCCTTACAAGTTTTTCAACCTCTGCTGGAGAAAGGCTCTTTGAGAGTTCCATCTTGAACCTCATCTTTCCGTTGAAGGATACAGGATACTCAAATGTATTCTCAACTGTATATGCCTCAACATACTCAGGGAATGAAGCATAAGAAACACTCTCCTTATTTCCCAGCAGACTCCACAACTCCTCTGAAATGTGAGGTGCAAAAGGTGAAAGGAGGATTACCAACTGCTCAAGTATCTCCTTTTTATTGCATTTGAGATCCTGGAGTTCATTGAGTGCTATCATAAATGCACTTACAGATGTATTGAACGAGAAGTTCTCTATATCTGTTCCAACCTTGTTTATAAGTTTGTGCAATGCCTTCAACTCTGCAGCAGAAGCCTTTTCGTCTGAAACTGTCCAGTTCCCCTCCCTGTCCCAGAACATTCTCCAGAACTTCTTGAGGAATCTGTTCACACCGTCAATACCTTTTGTATCCCAAGGTTTGCTCTGCTCAAGAGGCCCCAGGAACATCTCATACAGTCTCAATGTATCTGCGCCGTAACTGTTGCAGATATTGTCGGGATTCACAACATTGAACATTGATTTGCTCATCTTCTCAACTGCCCATCCGCAGATGTACTCACCATCCTCAAGTATGAACTCTGCAGTTGCATAGTCAGGCATCCATGCCTTGAATGCCTCAAGATCAAGCCTGTCGTTATTCACAATGTTTACATCAACATGTATCTCTGTTGTATCATACTCATCCTTCAGGCCGTATGAAACAAAGGTATTTGTGTTCTTTATCCTGTATACAAAGTTTGAACGTCCCTGAATCATACCCTGATTTATCAGTTTCCTGAACGGCTCCTTCTCCACTACATATCCCAGGTCATATAGGAACTTGTTCCAGAATCTCGAGTAAATAAGGTGACCTGTTGCATGCTCGGTGCCACCTATGTAGAGGTCAACATTTCTCCAGTATGCATCCACATCCTTATCTACCAGTGCATTGTCATTTGCCGGATCCATATACCTGAGGTAGTATGCGCTTGACCCTGCAAAACCCGGCATTGTACTCTTCTCCAAAGGATATCCGTTGTAAGTCCAGTTTTCTGCCCTTGCCAATGGCGGCTCACCATCCTCTGTAGGGAGGAATTTGTCAACCTCAGGCAACTGCAAAGGGAGTTCATCCTCCGGTACAGGGGTTGCAATGCCATCTTTATAGTAGATTGGGAACGGCTCACCCCAATATCTTTGCCTTGAGAAAATTGCATCCCTCAATCTGTAATTTATCTTTCTTCTTCCAATACCAAGTCTCTCAACTTCATCAATTGCCGCAGGAATGGCCTCCTTCACACTCTTTCCACTGAGGAAACCGCTGTTGCACATGATTCCCTCCTTGGCATCAAAACTCTCTGTGCTCACATCACAACCCTCAATAAGAGGAATTATAGGAAGATTGAAAGTCTTTGCAAAGTTGTAGTCGCGGCTGTCGTGCGCAGGTACCGCCATAATTGCACCTGTTCCGTATCCTGCAAGCACATACTCAGAAACCCATACCGGAACCTGCTCATTTGTAAAAGGATTCACTGCATATGAACCGGTAAATACACCGGTAACTTTTCTGGTCTCTGCAATTCTCTCACGCTCTGTCTTCTTCTTTGCCTCAAGCAGATATGCATCTACCGCATCCTTCTGCCCTTTGGTTGTAAGTTTGGCAACCCACTCGCTCTCAGGGGCAAGAACCATAAATGTAACGCCAAATACTGTATCTGCACGGGTTGTAAAGATTGTCATGTCATACTCAGCAGCCTTACCCTCTGCAGGATCTGTATTGGCTACCTTGAATATCATTTCTGCACCCTGGGATTTTCCAATCCAGTTCTTCTGCATCTCCTTAAGGGCATCTGTCCATTCAAGTTCCTCCATATCTGCAAGAAGCCTCTCTGCATATGCAGAAACCCTCAACTGCCACTGTTTCATTTTCTTCTGCTCTACAGGATGTCCACCCCTTACAGAAAGTCCCTCTTTTACCTCATCGTTGGCAAGCACGGTACCGAGAGCCGGACACCAGTTCACTGCTGTCTCACCCTGGTATGCAATTCTGTACTGCATGAGAATATTGCTCCTCTCCAAATCTGAAAATGAATTCCACTGCTGGGCATCAAATGAAGGTACATCTCCGCAAGCCGCATCCACATTTACATTTCCCTCCTTTGCAAAAATCTCCTCAAGTTCAGTGATTGGGCAAGCCTTGGCAACCTTGTTGTTGTAATATGAACCGAACATCT
Source organism: Bacteroidales bacterium (assembly GCA_015060445.1). GTDB lineage: Bacteria > Bacteroidota > Bacteroidia > Bacteroidales > UBA932 > Egerieousia. The sequence goes on along the minus strand of SUYL01000067.1, from coordinate 70,133 downwards.
TCAGGAATGCCCACTGTGTCCATTTGTAGTATCCTGGCTCACAAGTTCTTATCTCCCTGCTCCAATCATAGGAGAAACCTATGCGGTCCATCTGCTCACGGTACCTGTTTATGTTCTTTTCTGTGGTTACTGCCGGATGCTGGCCAGTCTGGATTGCGTACTGCTCTGCAGGAAGGCCAAATGCATCATACCCCATAGGATGAAGTACATTGAACCCCTTAAGTCTCTTGTAGCGGCTGTAGATGTCACTTGCAATATATCCCAGAGGGTGTCCCACATGCAAGCCCGCTCCAGATGGATATGGGAACATATCCAATACGTAATATTTTGGTTTTGAGGAATCAGCCTCTACTTTAAAAGTCCCGTTCTTGGCCCAGAATTCCTGCCACTTTTTCTCAATGTCTAAAAAATTGTACTCCATTTCCAGATTGTATTTATTCAACCTGCAAATGTAGTACAATTTTACTTATTTCTTGATTTTTAATGAGCCCGATTTTGAAAGTTTGAACTCCACAGGAACAGAAACCCTCACACTTACCTCCTTCCCCCTGAGAATTGCCGGCTTCCATTTTGGAGAGGCCATTATCACTTTTACCACCTGGGCATCTATCTCATCATCCAATCCTCTGACAATCTCCACATCACGCACCTTTCCGTCACTGCCAACTATAAACTCCGCTATAACCCTCCCTTCAATGCCATTACGGATTGCACTGTCGGGATACTTTATGTAATCATATACCCATCTGTTGAGAAACTGCCCCTCATCTCCATGCAGGAATGTAGCCCTCTTGTCTACTGTTGCCTGGGTATATACAGTCTCCTTACCATCTTTTGATCCATTCCCCTTAACCTGGGTGGCACATCTGATCCTCTCCTCCCTGTTGGCCAGCACTTCTGCCATTGAATATACATACTCTACCAGTTTTTCCATCTGGCTGTAGTCCAATTTGTCGGGAGTATCCCTCACTGTATGGTAATCCCTGTGGGTACCAGATGTAAACAGGGCTACCGGAATCCCCTTCTGATAAAAATTTCTGTGGTCAGATGGGAAATAGTCTGTAGGGGTATATTTTGGGGCAATGCTCAATGCCCTTCCCGACAACCAGTTGATTATCTCCATCATCTCCACATTGGCATCTGCAGTATAGACCTGCATAGTATTGTCACGGCCGCTGCGCCCTACCATATCAAGGTTGATCATTGCCACAATGTCATCTGTATGCCGGAACGAGCGGTTAAGGAAATACCAACTTCCCATCATTCCCAGTTCTTCTGCTCCAAAAAGGGCAAAGATGACAGACCTGCGGAACATGAAGTGCTGCGAGGCTACCTGCCTGGCCACCTCTATAAGGGTGGCAACCCCTGACGCATTGTCATCTGCGCCATAATATATCTGCTCAACTTCCTTCCCGTCCCTCTTGAGTACCGAGGTGCCCAGATGGTCATAATGGGCTCCCACCACCACATACTCGTTTCTGAGTTTTGGGTCATACCCCTCAACAATACCTATTACATTCTGTGAATGCAAGGTGTCTCCATTGTGGACAATATAGAAGTCCTCTCCCGTTTCCGGAGTAAGCATTATCACACCTGCATCAAGCAACTGGTCATAAAGATAGGCTGCAGCCCTCTTCTCCTGCTCCGACCCCGCACCTCTTCCCAACATGGAAGAATCCGTAAGATATGCCACATTCTTCCTCAGAGATATCTCTATTGAATCAAGCCTCTGTGCATATGCCCTACCCTGAAACATTGCCAGAAAGAGCAGGGACACCAATAAAAATCTTTTCATATATACTTAAAAACAATTCACTTCCCTTCTGCCAAATCCGTACCAAAAAAATGAAGAGGGGGACCATGTCTCCCTCTTCATTGTATGTGAAGCAATTATTTGCTGAAGAATGGCGGTTTAACAACTGTTGCCTTAAGGAGTTTCTCCCTAACTTTAATATAGATTGTAGAGCCCAATTTGTAATAAGGGGCAGCAGCATATGCCAAACCTACAGCCTTGCCGCAAGTAGGACCCATTGTACCTGATGTTACAACACCTATAACATTGCCGTTCTCATCACAAACCTCATAACCGTGGCGAGGAACACCTCTGTCAACCAACTCAAAACCGCAGAGTCTCCTGGTAAGGCCATCTGCTTTCTGTTTAAGCATGTAATCCCTGTCAACGAAATCACCTTTTACATCATTGAATTTAGTGATCCATGCCAGGTTTGCCTCAAGTGGCGAGGTAGTATCATCAATGTCATTGCCATACAGACAGAAACCTGCCTCAAGCCTCAAAGTGTCACGTGCACCCAAACCTATAGGGCGGATACCCTCAGGAGCGCCTGCCTCAAATACACCTTTCCAAAGTTTGTCGGCATCCTCATTTGCAACATAAACCTCACATCCGCCTGAACCGGTATAACCTGTTGTTGAGAAGATTGCATTTGGAATACCTGCAACTGTACATTTCTTGAATGTGTAGTACTCCATATCCTCTACCGGAGCATCACAGATTCTCTGCATGATCTTTAGGGCATTTGGGCCCTGGATTGCCAACTGGCATATCTCATCTGAAGCATTGTAAAGTTCTTTGCCTGGAGTTATGTTGAACTTAGGGGCAATTGCACACAAGTGGTTCCAGTCCTTCTCAATGTTTGCTGCATTTACAACAAGGAAATATGTCTCACTGTCTATGCAATATACAAGAAGGTCATCAACTATTCCACCCTTTCCGTTAGGGAAGCATGAGTATTGCACCTTGCCTGGAACAAGGGCAGCCACATCATTTGATGTAACATACTGGCAAAATGCAAGTGCGTTGGGACCTTTAACCCAGAACTCACCCATGTGTGAAACGTCAAACACACCAACGTTGTTCCTTACGGCGTTGTGCTCATCTTTAATGCCCACATACTCAATAGGCATGTTGTACCCTGCAAAAGGGACCATTTTGGCACCCAATTCTATATGCTTTTGGGTAAATGCTGTTGTCTTCATATTATATCAAGTGTTATGTTTTATATTCAATTCTCTTTATGGAGCCCTTGCGACGCACCATACACCCATATCTCATCAAAATAGGATATGCGGGAATCATCCGACACCTTCTCCATAAGCCTTACAGCGTCGCCCAGTTTCTCCAAACTCCCCAACGAAACCATCATATAGCCATTCTTGAGCGGTATCTGCATGGCATTGTAACCGGCATCCTTCATCTTTTTTTCCATTGCATCCGCATTGGAGTAGTCCTTGAAACACCCTACAATCACATGGTAGCCCTCCACTACCTTCACAGCACTCTGCTGCGCTGCCCTTGCCAATGAATCCTGTACAAACTTCTCCCTCTCCAGAACAGCCCTCTCCTCCTCCTCCTTTACACGCATCTGCTCCTTCATCCTCTCTATCTCACCAGAAGTTGGCATTCCCAACTGCCCCCTGATGCAGTCGCATCCTTGAAATACAACAAATAAGAGCAGTAGCGGCAATATGTGTCTTGCAATAACGGAATATCTCATGTCAATATATAAGTAAGGTCCTTACAAAAATATGAAATAATGGTTCAATCACAAAAAAAATGTATATTTACAACTGTAAATGATTATAGATAAAAACATGAGTATTATTGAGAGGGCAAAAAGGATTGCCAGCATAAGGGGGCATATAGATATAGGTTCGGCACAGGCAACCATTACATCTGTTATGGATTTGAAGGGTCCCGATATTTGGATTCTCACATTTGCAATAATAATTGCCAGCGTAGGCCTCAATGTCAACTCCATCCCTGCAATCATTGGTGCAATGCTTATATCACCTCTCCTGGGGCCGTCAATGGGCATTGGCCTTGCATTGGGAATAAATGATACCGGAATGCTCAAAAAGGCATTTACAGGCCTTATGATAATGACCGGCATAGGGATTACGGCATCCACTGCATTTTTCCTTGTCAGCCCTCTCTCACTGGAAGAGCCAACAGAACTGCTTGCCAGAACAAACCCCACAATATATGATGTGTTCATTGCATTGGCGGGAGGATTGGCAGCAATGGTTGAAGTTTGCCGCAAGGAGAAAAGGAGTGTAATAGCCGGTGCTGCAATTGCAACCGCCCTCATGCCTCCACTTTGTACCGCAGGATACGGCCTGGCTACAGGAAAAGCGGCATATTTTATAGGGGCATGCTACCTGTACTTCATGAACTCGGTATTCATTGCCCTGTCTACATTCCTTACCACAAGATTCCTCAAGTTTCCTCTGGTAAAATTTACCGACCCGCATAAGCAGAAACAGGTAAACAGAATAATCACTGCCTTTACCATAATCCTGATTCTCCCGAGCATCTACTCTGCCTATACGGCTATAAAGGAGAACAACTTCAACCAACTGGCAAAGCGTTTCATTACGGAAAACAAGAATATTGGCAACAGTTACATTTATGACTACAGCATTGAGCATACAGCCCACAAGCCTTCCGTAATAAAGATTTCCATCGCAGGAGAGGCTTTGGGAGAGGATGGAATGGAGGAACTGCACAGGAGAATGGGAGACATTGGGCTTGAACCCGGGCAACTTGAGATAAACCAGAACAGCACATTCATTCAGGAGAAGACTTCAGACAAGGATGTGGTAAAAAGCATATTTGAGCAGAATGAACAGGAAATACTGAAACGGGAAAAACTGATTGCCCAAATGGAGGCTCAATTGAAAGAGTTGGGCAGCAAGCGTTTCCCGAGCAGGCAGATTGCCCAGGAAATAGTGGCTCAATACCCTCAGATGACATACCTCACCTTGGCCAGAGGAGACCATATTCTGGCAAGCGATCTTGCAGACGGAAAGCAGACATCACCTCAGGAAAAGGTGATTGCAATATTGGGAGTTTCCTCCCCTCTTGATGATGAGCAGATAAAGAGGCTGGAGGAGTGGCTGGCCATAAGGCTCAATGTTCCTGGAATTAAAATAATTATTGGCAAGTAAGGATATGTGCAGCAGATCATTAAGGATTGCAGTTGCAATAATCGCATTTTTGGCATGCGTATCAGGTGCTGAAGGGAAAAGGAGAGTGAAGGGAGCATCTGCTCCAATATGGCACCACACAGCCCCCGCCCTCACCGCCAAAACCCTTGCGGCTCCTTGCATTGCAACAAAACCCGCAAAATACATAAGCCGCCACGACACAATAAGCATAACATTCATAGGAGATGTAATGCAGCATGGCAAGCAGTTGGCAGACGCTCTGGTTCCGGGAGAGGACCCCATGCTCCCGCAATCCTACAACTATGATTACACCTTCAGGTTCATAGAAGAGAAACTGAAGGGTGCAGACCTTGCCGTTGCCAACATGGAATTTCCCCTTGGAATCCCACCATATAGCGGCTATCCCCTTTTCTCCGCTCCGGAGTCAATCCTGTGGAAGGCCCAAGAGAGCGGCATAGACCTGTTCCTGCTGGCCAACAACCATCTTCTGGATAAAGGGAAAAAGGGATTCCTAAAGACTCTTGAGACATACAGGAACGCAGGGGCAAGATACATTGGGGCATACAGCAGCAAAGAGGAAGAGGAGAAGTTGAACCCTGTCTTCTACAATATAAAGGGTATAAGGTTTGCTGTATTGAACTTCACTTACGGGACCAACGGATTCCCCGTTCCCGAGCCTTGCAGAATGAACATGATGGATACCGTACATATAAAGGAATGCATATCCAGGGCAAAGGATTGGGGCGCCGACATCATAATCTGCACCCCGCATTGGGGCGAGGAGTATATGCTCAAGCCCTCCGCACAACAGAAAAGGATGGCAAAGTTCCTTCTCAGAGAAGGGGTAAAAGTGATAATTGGAGGGCATCCGCATGTACCACAGGCTGCAGAGTACTCAAAAGAGAGGATACTCTTCTACTCATTGGGAAACTATATAAGCAACCAGACAACCCCTGATTATACCCAACTGGAACTTATGGTTACAATAAAGATAAGGAAGGACTCATACACCGGGGAGGTTGAACTGCTGGAACCCCAAATAGAGTATCTCTGGTGCTTCAAGAGGGATGAGTTTGCACCTCATTACACCGTTGTACCCGTTAAAGAGATTATAGGGAAGGAAGAGATGGTGAAAGAGAGATACCAGTACCGCAGGATGGTGAATACATATAATGACTTTATAGGGAGGAACCTTATTGTAAAAGATTGACATTTGACAAAAAGATATGGCAGAGAAGAAAATAGAATTGCAGGAGATAGATCCGGTGGATATTTTTGGAGTTAATGACAAGTTGATAAACAGACTTGCCAATTATTTTCCGAAACTCAAGGTAGTGCCAAGGGGCAATACCATCTCCTTGAAGGGGAGCAGCAAAGACATTACCAGTTTCCAGACAAATATTGAACTGCTCATTGCAAAAAGGAGGAAGAAAAGGAGCCTCAATCTTGATGATGTTGACCAGTTATTTGAGGATACAGATTTCATCACGGGGAGCAACGGCACACTCAACACCCTTGAAATGACTGAAAATGGGCTCAAGGGGGGATTTGCTGATGAAAAGAGCGACATAATAGTTTTTGGGAATGACGGCAAAATAGTGAGGGCCCGCACCAAAAACCAGAAAAAACTGGTTGAGGATTACTACAGGAACGACCTCATCTTTGCCCTAGGTCCAGCCGGTACCGGTAAAACATATACTGCCATTGCATTGGCTGTAAGAGCCCTCAAGAACAGGGAGGTGAAAAGGCTTATCCTTACCAGACCTGCAGTTGAGGCTGGAGAAAGGCTTGGTTTTCTCCCCGGAGACCTCAAGGACAAACTTGATCCGTATCTGCAGCCGCTGTATGATGCTCTTATGGATATGATTCCTCCCCAGAAACTGAAAATTTTCATGGAAGACGGCACAATCCAAATTGCGCCATTGGCATACATGAGGGGACGTACTCTTGAGAGTGCCTTTGTAATTCTGGATGAGGCTCAAAATACAAGTCTGGGGCAATTGAAGATGTTCCTGACAAGAATGGGGAACAATGCCAAATTCATAGTTACAGGAGATGCTACCCAGATAGACCTGCCAAACAAGGCTGATTCAGGCCTCGCAAGGGGTGTTGAGATGCTCAAAGGGCTTAAGGGTGTTGGGGTTGTGAATTTCAATAAGGAAGATATAGTAAGGCACCCGCTGGTAAGCAAGATTGTAAAGGCTTTTGAAGGGGAGCCGGAAGCATAAAAAATGAGGGTTCACAATGAATGTGAACCCTCTATCATTTATTGCTCGATTCGTATTACCACGAGCCGCCTGCTCCTCCTCCACCAAATGAGCCTCCGCCAAAGCCTCCAAAACCGCCCCCGCCGAAGCCTCCTCCGAAACCGCCGCCAAAGCCCCCGCTTCTACCTCTTGACCCGGAAGCATTGTTGAGTATTGAGCCCAGAATAAAAGCATCTGTAGCGGTAAAGTTCCTTCCTCCCCTGTTGTTTCCACCTCCAAAATTCCGGTTGTCACCTGAAGACAATGCTACCAGCAGACATACGAATATAATTACACAGAACAGGAACGCCAATGCAACGGCAAGCCCTTCACTGTCATCGTTGCCTGAGAATTCATCTGATGATATTTCCCCGCTTATTACAGGCAGAAGAACCTCAAGAGCTGATTTTACTCCCGAATAATAGTCGTTGTTCCTGAAATGGGGAATCATCTGGCGTTCTATTACCCTGCGGGCAAGAGCATCTGTTACTGCACCTTCCAGACCGTACCCGGTTGCAATGAACACCTCACCTTGGGAACTGCCCACCTTGGGCTTTACCAGGATTACTATTCCGTTGTCAAACTTGTCTTGTCCTACGCCCCATTGCTCTCCTATTTCATAGGCCAACTGGGCCTTGTCATAGCCATACAACTCCGGTACAGTAACCACTGCAATCTGGTTGGAGGTACTGTCTGCAAAAGCATCGAGCACACTCTCCATCTCCATAACCTGCGCACCTGTAAAGATTCCTGCAAAGTCATTGACAAGACGTGGAGGATTGGGCCTCTGCGGTACCTGCGCCACAAGTGCGGCTGATGTAAAGAACAGGATAAAGGCGAGGCAAATGCGGATTCTATTCACCAAACGAAATTTCATCGGGCTGCTCATTTATATCATCATTTCTATATGGAAAATACTGTTTCAAGGATTCCCCTGCCACCTTTATTGCATTGGCAAGCCCCTCTACATATTTTCCCTGGGAGAATGCCGCTCCCATACCCTCCTTAATGGAATCCCAGAAATTGTCGGGAACAGCCTTATTTATACCGGCATCCCCAATGATTGCAAATTTGCGGCTCTCCACAGCAACATATATGAGGACTCCGTTCCTGGCCTGGGTATTGTACATCTTAAGATAATTGAATATATAGACAGCCCTCTGCAGAGGATCCGAGGTACATTTGGATTCTATATGCACCCTTATCTCCCCTGAAGTGTAGAGTTCAGCCTCCTTTATGGCCTGCTCTATCTGCAGTTTACCTTCTCTGCCTATGAATTCCTTTACCTTCATAGCAATATATTAGAACTCAACCTTAGGAGCAGTTTCAGCCCCTTCCTGTGCCTCAAAGTAAGGTTTCTTTTCAAAACCGAACATCCCCGCAACAATATTTTTAGGGAACTGCCTTATTGTTGTATTGTACTCCCTTGCCACCTGGTTGTATTTGTTCCTTTCTACAGTTATCCTGTTCTCAGTACCCTCCAACTGGGACTGCAGGGAAAGGAAATTCTCATTTGCCTTAAGGTCGGGATAATTCTCGGTAATTGCCAGCAGTTTGCCCAAAGCGGCACCAAGTTCACCCTGTGCCTTCTGGTATTTTGCCAACTCCTCTGAAGTGAGGTTCTCCGGATCAACGGTAATCTGTGTCGCCTTGCTTCTGGCACTTATAACCCCCTCAAGAGTCTGCTGCTCATGCTGGGCATAACCCTTTACAGTTGCCACAAGGTTGGGGATAAGGTCAGCCCTCCTCTGATATACATTCTCAACCTGAGACCATGCAGCCTGCACTCCCTCATCCAATTTTACCATATTGTTGTAATTGCCCTGGAACCAGAAAAACAGGCCAAGGAGAACTGCACCTACTGCCAACAGTGCTATCAAACCTTTTTTCATATCAATTTATTTTTTAAGTCTTACACATCTTACAGAAGCACCCATACCGTCTTTTGCAGCAAATGCTGTAGGAACATTAGGATACTCGCTGAACATGTATTTGTAATGTGCATAATTGCTGTCCCTCTCTGTACAACTCCACCAGAAGCCGTATGAAAGGACATTATTGTAATTGTTGTAATTGTTGTAACTTGAACCTGCAGCCAATGCGCTCCAGCCGTATTCATTTGTAATGTCAACCTGTGGAGAGTATGACCATACCTGTACACCGTTGAATTTTGCATTTGCCATAAGTTTTCCTGCAATGCCTTTCCAGTCCTCAAGGAAAGTCACATCCTTACCGCCGTTAACCGCTTTTGCAAGATCTGTCCAGTCATCTGATGTAGGGATGCTCCAACCCTCAGGACATACACCCTGCACACCATTGCCCAGTCCTGATGCACTCTTTCCACCGGTTGCATCATTCCAAGTATATAACCTTCCAAAAACATACGCTCCAGCCTCTGTTTTTCCATACCCATGGCCGGCACCTTTCCAATTCAAGTTTCTGGCAAACCACTCAAGATTTCCTATCTCCACAATACCATACACGTTTCCGTCCCTAGGGTCTGTAAATGTCTTCTCAGGAACAGGAACACCTGTAATGGAATTTTCTCCAACAGACATGACCTCGTTTGAATATACCGCGCTATAGTAATCTGCAGTGGCACTGGCAGTGGCTGTAATTTCAAAAACCCTTAGGGTATCAGGAACCCTGAGTCTTATAGTCTCCTTTCCGGTTCCCGAAACCGAAATGGAATCAAGGCCAGGGAAAGTCCATGTGTAACTTACACCCTCCGTTGCCACACCAGTAGCGGTAACTTCCAGAATATCTCCTGTCATTGCATACACCGGAAGTTCAAAATATGGGGAACCCTCAAGGTATTTCATGTCAGACCCCTCATCCTCATCATCCTTATCGCATGCACACAATACAAGTGCTATAGAAACCATCAGTAATGCCGCAAACTTTGTTGATCTAAAAATTTTTGGGGCCACAGCCCCTTCTCTCTCTGTTTTCATTTGGTATAATTAGTAAAAGATAACCGCAAAAGTAATATTTTTTCTAAATTTGTACTAAAATCATGCCATTAAAAAAGCATAATCTGTAACAAAAGGGGACAATATGGGATCCAAACACAATACAATGGCTGCCCCGTTGCTGGCCGCACTGTTTATAACCGCCACATTGGCAGCAGGATGCAGCACCAGGAAAGATACATACCGCACATTGGACGGTTTTGCCCAGGGAGGCACTTACCACCTTGTATATGAACTTCCTGCAGGAGGGGCTGAATATAATCTTCCCGACAGTCTTGCAAAATATTTCCTCAGCATAGACAACTCTTTGAGCGGATACGACTCCACATCCCTTGTTTCCCTGATAAACAGGGGGGGAAACCCGCCACTTGACCATTTGTTCATAGAGTGCTTCAACCTCTCCAAAGAGGTGTACGAGGCCACAGGAGGGGCATTTGACATATCGGCAGCCCCACTGTTTGATATCTGGGGATTCGGATTCAGGGAAAAGGAGAAGATAACTCAGGCCAAGGTTGACAGTATAAGGAAGTTTGTAGGGATGGACAAACTCTCAATAGTATATGACACTGTTGCCGGGGCCCATTTCCTCAGGAAAGCAGACCCAAGGATGAAAGTGAACTTTAATGCCATTGCACAAGGGTTCACATGTGACTATATCTGCAGCAGGCTGGAAAAGATGGGTATAAACAACTACCTGCTTGAAGTTGGAGGGGAAATAATGTGCAAAGGGCTGAATGCCAAAGGCAATGAATGGAATATTGCAATAGACAAGCCTCTCGACGGCAATTTTGTGCCGGGGGAATCTGTACAGGCAGTCATAGAGTTGTCGGGAAGGGGATTGGTTACATCCGGCAACTACAGGAAGTTCTATGTTGAGGAGGGTGAAAAATTCTCACACACCATAGATCCCGCAACAGGGCGTCCTGTAAAGCATAATCTTCTCAGTGCCACAGTTATTGCCCCTACGGCTGCAATGGCTGATGCCTATGCCACATTCTTTATGGTCATAGGATTGGAAAAGGCAAAAGAGTTCCTGGAGGGGAAAGAGGATATGGATGCCCTCCTTGTTTATGGCGAGCAGGAACATATGAAGGTATTCTCTACTGCCGGAGTAAAACAGAAAAAATTACAATAACTTATAATACACTACACAATGGAAAACAAAAATCTGAAGCAGAATTTGGATGAAAGCACCAGGATGTCCCGCAGAGGGTTCCTCAAGACTGCTGCTGCAGGTGCCGGCGCAGCAGGTGTTGCAATGATTGGAGCAACATCGTTCGGTTCATTCCTCACTTCCTGCACCACCAGGGAGCATTTTGATACAATCATTGCCAATGGCGTGGTTTACTGTGGAGACGGAAAGGCTCCACTGAAAAATGCCATGGTAGGTATCAGGAACGGCAAAATTGTGGAGATTGGAAAACTGGGTAACCTCAAGAACCTTGCAGAGCACTGCAAAGTAATTGATGCAGAAGGTTTGGCTGTTTCTCCAGGATTCATAGACATACACTCGCATACAGACACAAATCTGCTGGTGGCCCCTGTTGGTGACAGCAAGATCTACCAGGGTGTAACAACAGATATAGGCGGTAACTGTGGAGATTCACCGTTCCCTTACTCAGATGAGTATTTTGCATCAAAACAGGGGACTCTAAGGCACGGATTCCCTTTCTGGAAGGATCTGGACGGGTTCTACGATGCCCTTAGAGCAAAGAAAATTGGCATAAACTACAAGACATATACAGGACAGGGGCAGTTGCGCTCTGCCGTTGTAGGTGACAACGCCGTAAAGGCAACCCCTGAGCAGATGAAGAAGATGATTGCACTGCTTGATGCGGAGATGGCAATGGGCAGCCTGGGACTCTCTTGCGGTCTTGAATATGCTCCAGGTTCGTATGCAAGCAATGAGGAGATTATAGAACTCCTTAAGGTTGTTGCCAAACACAACGGCCTGTTTGCAATCCATATGAGGAATGAGGATGACCGTGTTGAAGAGGCTATAGCAGAGGCTATTGACCTTGCACGCAAGTCTGGTGTAAGGCTTCAGATATCACACCTGAAGGCTCAGAATGCAGCCAACTGGCACAAGGCTCCAAACATGCTCAAACTTATTGAGCAGGCAAGGGCCGAGGGTATTGATGTGGCATTTGACCGCTACCCTTACATTGCATTCTCTACCGGCATGAACTGTTTTGTTCCACTTGACATGAGACAGGGATCAATGGAGGAGGTTCAGGCAAGAATCCGCAATCCAAGGACAGAGAAGATCATTGCTGCATATGCTGACAGCCGTCTGAAGAGATTGGGCGGTCCTCAGAATGTACTTATTGCAGCCTGCGACAAACCTGAAAACGCCATGTTCTCAGGCAAGAACGTTGAGGAGTGCTGTAAACTTACAGGTCTTGAGCCTTGGCCAATGATAAAGAAGATTCTCCTTTCTGAGTACTATCTGCAGATGGTTGGCTTTGCAATGAAAGATGAGAATGTACAGATGTTCCTTTCACACGAGTTGGGTATGCCTGCTTCAGACGGAAGCGTTTACTCTCCACAGGGTCCATTGAGTACAGAGATTCCTCACCCAAGATCATACGGAACATTCCCAAGATTCTTTGGAAAATATGTAAGGGAAGACAAGATTTGTGACCTTCAGACAGCCATCTACAAATGTACCGCACTCCCTGCCTCAAGGATTGGCCTGAAAGAGAGAGGCCTTCTCGTACCGGGCTACGCTGCCGACATCACAATCTTCAATCCTGATACCATTGCTGAGGCCTGCACATACCAGAACCCTCACCAGTACTCTCCAGGCATTGAGCATGTGATTGTAAACGGTGTACACACATTGGAGAAAGGCAAATTCCTTGGCGAGTTTGGCGGTATGATTGTATAATCTGCCTCAAGTTATAGAAAAAGAGTGGCCTAAAGGTCATAATGATAAAGAAATACCCCCGTTAGAATCACTCTAACGGGGGTTGCTTATTCAGTTCTGTTTTGCGGAATTCTTCCACAAAACACATGTGAATTGTGGACAAATCTTTAGAATAAAAGATTTTGTCCACAAACTGTAATCAATTTGTGGACAAAACCATATCAATTCACTCCTCAGGGTTCATAACAAGTTCAAACTCGTTGCCCTGTGAAAGGATCTCCTGCACAAATTTCTGGATTGACTCAGGGGTTGCCACCTTCTCTACAGTCTCCACATAATCTTTGTAGTTGTTCCTGCCAAAAGAGTAGTACTGGTATGCAAGATTATGCCAATAACTGTTGTGGATCTGTTTCTCAGGGAAGGCTTTGACCATGTTCTCCCTTGCTTTTGTAACATACTCTGCATTAGGGCCATTCTGTGCAATATCCTTCAAGCCCTGTTTTGCAAGTTCAATAAGTTTAGGGGCCTTGCTCTTGTCTGTATCAAAGATGATAAGTATTGCAAACTCAGGTTTTGGCTCGCCTGAAATCTCAGCCATTGTACTTACACCATATGTTCCACCCTCATCCTCGCGGATTGTCTTGGTGTAAAGCTGGTCAAGCACACTGCTCAATACAGACATCCTTACATCGTTTGCAAGACTCTTCTCCATCTTGCCGTTATATATTATGGCAACTGATGTCTTAGGAGTCTCCATAGGGGTTGTGAAGTGGTTCTTCTTAATACCCTGCGGAGCCTGGATTCCCTCGTCAACCCATGAAGTACCTTTCTTAGAAAGTACTGGGAGTGAACCTATATATTTCTCCACCATAGGTTTCAGCTGCTCAAGGTTTACATTACCTGTAATATAAACTTTAAGGCCTGCCTGGTCTGCCATAAGTTGGGTGTAACCCTTCTTTATATTGTCTATGCTCACTTTGTCGAGCATCTCCATTGAGATGAAAGGTCTTCTTGGAGAGTTGCTCAACATTGTCTCCTGAAGCACTTTTGAGAACACCATATTAGGCTGTTTGAGGATGTTAGGTACAATTGCCTTCAACTGGTTGAACCCTGCCTCAAACTCAGATGCTTCAAAACGTGGCTGGGTGTAGAAGAGATACATCAGCTGCATCATTGTCTCAATGTCTTTAGGGGAACCGCCTGCAGTAACACCATGCTCAAGGTCACCAATGTATGGAGATACAGACACCACTTTGCCTGTAAGCATCTTGTTCAACTGGCTCTTAGGGAACTTGCTCACACCTGCGCCATTCAAATATGTAGCAAAGATATTGCTCTCAAATGAAGGCATGAGTTCATCTGCCAAGATTGAACGGCCACCATTTGCTACAGTCTTTATCATTACCTCATCCTTCTTGTACTCTGTAGGTTTTACTATAACCTGCATTCCATTAGCCAATGTCCATACAGTTGTACCAAACTCACCGGCCTCCTCTTTCTTAACCTTTGAACCTTTAAGGGTTGAAGGATCCATCAAAGGCTCATTTGATACCTCTGCCTTTGGAGCCTCTATCTCAGCTGTTTTTACCGCTGCAAGGACCGCTTTCAATTCTGCTTCAGTTGGAACAGCCAATCCCTCCTTCTCAGGAGCAGTGTAGAACAATACAATATTGTTGTCTCCATAAAGCTGTTTTGCAGCCATATTGAGCATTTCTGGTGAAAGCATTGCAAGATACTGCTGTACAGTATTGTATGCATACTCAGGATCCATATATGGCTTACCCTGTGTAAAGTGGCTTATGAATGCATTCACAAACTGAGGGTTCTGACGGCTCTCGGCATTGTTCATTGCAGTTTCATATCTTTTGAGGATATTGGTTTTTGCACGCTCAAACTCGTCGGGAGTAAAACCGTATCTCTTTACCCTCTCCAACTCTGTCATAAGTGCTGTGAAAGCAGGTATTGCCTCACCATCCTTTGATGAAACATCTGCCATAAGGGCGTGAAGGTCATTGCTCAAATTACCAAAACCGAAACTTGCATTAAGGAATGGCGCATCTGCTTTTCTTGATATATCTGTAAGCCTCTCATTTACCATTGCACTTACAAGGCTCTCCATAAGGTCGTTCAGCATTGCCAGACCCAAACCGCGGTACTGCATAGGAATTGCAGGGCTCTTAACTGCCAACATTACACCTGTAGAGTTGTTCTCCTTGTCTGTGAATATGGTTACAAGAGGTTCTGCATTGTCAGGAACCACAACAGGCTGTTTTGCCTTAGGGTTCTCCGCTTTTGGCAACTGGCCGAACAGATCCTTGATCTTGCCCACTACAGCCTCGGCATCCACATCACCTACTACAATGATTGACTGCATATCAGGTCTGTACCAGGTCTTGTAGAAGTTTACAAGGGACTCTGGCTTGAAGTTCTTCAGATTCTCCTCGGAGCCTATCAAAGATACATTCTCCAGGGCAGAACCTTTGAACAGGGTCTTCATCATTGCCACCTGCTGTCTCCACTGGTATGTGTCACGGGTCCTCTTCTCCTCAAGGATAACACCGCGCTCAGCATCAATCTCAGCAGGGTCGTTGGTTACAAATGCAGACCAGTCGAACAGGATAAGGAGCGAACTGTCTATGATTCCCTCCCTGGTAACAGGCACATTGTTGAGCATATATGATGTCATCTCATAACCGGTACCGGCATTGATGTTTGCACCAAAAGCACAACCTATGCTCTCCATATAGGAGATAATCCCCTTCCCAGGGAAATGTTTTGTACCGTTGAAGCACATGTGCTCAAGGAAATGGGCCAGACCGTCCTGGTCAGGTGTCTCCTGCACCGCACCCACATTGGTTACAATATAGAAATCTGCCCTTTGTGCAGGTTTCTCATTATGCATTACATAATAAGTGAGACCATTGTCCAACTTACCGTACAATACTTTTTTATCCAACTCCAGAGGAGCCTGAGGATTAACCTGTGCAAAGCCCAAAAAGGCTACGAGGCTCAGCACAACAGATAAAAACAATTTTCTTTTCATCTCCAAGTCATTTTAAAATCAGTTTCAAATGTAACGATAATTGCATTAATTTGTTTTATAATCAGATATTTTTTTGGCATATATTTTGATTTTACTACATCATAAACGAAAAAAAACATATATCATGAGACTATTTGTTGCAACAGCAATTGTTGCCCTATGTTCAATTAGTGGCATTTTTGCGCAAAACACTACAGAAAATTTCATTGAAACATCAGTAAGGGTAAGCAAAGAGGTTACTCCCGACGAAATATACCTTGGAATTACCATAACCGAAAAGGACAACAAGGGGAAAATATCAGTGGAGCAGCAGGAGACGGAGATGATTGCCTCACTTAAAGCCCTTGGCATTGATGTAAAGGAGGCCCTTACCGTAAACAATATGGGCAGCACCCTTAAAACCGGAACATTCAGGAAAGACAACATTTATGCCTCAAGGGAGTACACCCTTAAGGTAACTTCTGCATCCCTGGCCGGAAGTGCAATTGAAGCCCTCAATAACCTTAAGATAGCGCGCGTAGGGATATCCAGAATAGAGATTTCAGACTCTTTGGAAAGGGAAGTAAAGAACAGCCTCCTTACAGAGGCTGCCCAAAAAGCACAGGAGAATGCATCAATTCTTGCACAGGCCGTAGGGAGTAAGGCCGGAAAGGCCATCTATATGCAGAACTACTACAGTTTTGACTCCTCTGCAAACGGCAGGGTTATGATGAAATCATTCGCAACCGCCCAGAATGCAGATGCAGCCCTTATTGAAGAGGAGAGTGTTGAACTTGAAGTATCCAAGAAGAGCCTTTCAATAAATGTAGTATGCAGATTCGCCATTGAATAGTTACTTGGAGAGTTTGGTAAAAACCTCTTTTTTTGAAATTATACCCTTGGTGGCCTGTACATGCATTGTATCCCCACTGAGGGTAATTTTTGCATGGGCTGATATGCCCAGTCTCGGATCATAAATCCATGGACATTTGTAGCATCCCTGCGATTTGGAGTATGTAACCCCCTTCATGACCATGGTTCCCACAAAGGACTCATGTGGAGGCTGTGCCCATACAATCTTTCCGGAGAATGTTCCGTCGGGATTCTGGGATATTTCAATTCTTGAATCATGTTTGGAGGTCTCCCATACCCCTTCCAAACCATCCTTTGTTGCAGGGATTCCCAAAAGGAAAGAGGTGAGGACAGTGATTATCATCTGCTTCATATATAGTACCTTTATTGTTGATAAGTGATGTAAAATCAACAATATGGGTGCCCTATTGTTTACCCTGTAAAACAAAAAAAGCTGCCTCCTTACGGAAGCAGCCCATATTGCGTCTGAAGAAATTACTCAGCAACAACCTCAACTTTAATGGTAGCCTTGATGTCTTTGTAGCATTTTACATTTGCATCATAGATACCAACCTCCTGAAGTTTTGCAGCATCAACAATAGTGATGTTTCTTCTGTCAATCTCAAAACCTTTCTGAGCAAGAGCCTCAGCAACCTGAATGTTGTTAACTGAACCGAAGATTTTGCCGGTAGCGCTAACTTTGGTAGCAACAGTTACCTGTACACCCTCAAGTTTAGCAGCCAAAGCCTGAGCATCCTCTCTAAGTTTAGCCTCTTTGTGGGCTCTCTGTCTCATATTCTCTGCATGTACTTTCTTTGCAGAAGGAGTAGCCATAACAGCCATTCCCTGAGGAATAAGATAGTTTACAGCGTAGCCGTTCTTAACTACTACGATATCATCCTTGTGACCCAAGTGGTCAACATCCTGTTTAAGTATAATTTCCATCTTATAGTCCTCCTTATTTCAATAAATCTGTTACGTATGGTAGCAAAGCAAGGTGTCTTGCACGTTTAACTGCCTGAGCAACCTTTTTCTGGAATTTAAGAGAAGTACCGGTAAGTCTTCTAGGAAGGATTTTACCCTGCTCGTTAAGGAATCTCTTAAGGAACTCTGCATCCTTGTAATCTACATATTTGATACCTGCTTTTTTGAAACGGCAGTATTTTTTCTTCTTAACCTCTCCTGTAGTAGGGTTCAGGTAACGAATTTCGTTGTTTACTGGATTTGCCATCATTTTTACCTCCTAATTATTTTTGTTCAGTCTGGTTAGCTCTTCTTTTCTCAGCGTATGCAACTGCATGTTTATCCATTGCAAAAGTCAAGAAACGGATGATTCTCTCATCACGTCTGTACTGTGTCTCAAGTTTTGAAATGAATGCAGGCTCAGCCTTGAACTCTATAAGGTGATAAAAACCTGTGGTTTTTTTCTGGATTGGATAAGCCAATTTCCTTAGACCCCAATCCTGCTCATATACAACCTCACCGCCATTCTCCTTGATAAGATCCAAGTATTTGGCTACCGCTTCCTTCATCTGTGCATCAGACAAAACGGGAGTTGCAATGAAAACGGTCTCGTACTGTTTTAACATTTTGTTAAAAAATTAAATTAATAAATAGTTTAGTTACAAGCAGTTGGAACTCAAAAAGCAAGAATTTCCACCACTTGGGGCTGCAAAGATATAAACTTTTCCCAAGAATCCAAAAAAACTGTTGGATGTTAGCGTGTTGCAAGAAGAAAAAAACAACTGCCCGCCCCGTCACTTGTTGTGCTTTGGGCAGGCAGTGTTCAACTATAAAAATACTTGTTCAATTCAAATTTCACTGATGCAAAGATATGTCAAATATCCCGATCCGCCTAAAAATCCGGGCTTTTTAATATTGCAATCCGGTTTTATATTTATTTGATATACAAGTATTTACACTTACACATTTCTTGCAAAATCTTGCAGACCGTTTTCCCTAACTGAAATTCATCTGAGGATCGCTTAAAATAAGTTCCTGTATGGCCTTTTTCAGCCTGCTCTTCCTTACATAAATATTTTGAGGAGTATCATTGAGGATTACACTTATCTCCTGGGCAGAAAAACCGGCATAAATAAGGTTCAGCAATTTGAGGTTATCCTCCTTAAGGTTAGGATACTTCTCCCTCACCTTCCTTATTACATCATTGTTTTTTGCATTCACCACCTGCTCCATCACCTCAAAATTGTCTCCGCTGAGTTGCAGTTTCATAAGGTCATCAACCTTCTTCTGCAATTTTTTTGAATTGCCGAACTCGTAATATGTCCTTACCAGTTCCCTAACCTCTGCAAAACGGTTCTCCAGGAGTTCCTTGAGTTCCTTCTCCTTTGCCTTCTGCACATCCAGTTGCGAAAGGAGGTTCTCCCTTGAGTTCTCAGCACTGGCTACCCTCGTTCCCAATTTCTCAATATTCTCTGCATACTCCTCAAGCATAAGGTTCTTCTGCATTATATTTTTCCTGTATCTCCTTGCAACCACAACCACTCCTACAGCCAGAACAATAAGTGCAAGAGAATATATAGCCAGCATACTCATGTTGCGCACCTTCATTTCATAATTCTCCTCCTCCAGCCTTCTCTGCCAGAACTGCTGCTCCGCCTCCCTCACAGATTCGCTCCTTGCAGCAAACTCCAGAGAATCCTTTATCTTTATATATTCACCCATTGCCCGTGAGGCATCCATGTAATTCCCTTTTGCCAATGCCACCTGGGCAGAAATGGAATAAAGCTCTGCAAGTTTCTCCGCATCAAGTCCACTTTTGGCCATATGTCGGGAATACTCCTCCAGGTATCCCGACGATTTTCTGATATCACCCTTCAAAAGATAAATTTTTGCGAGCAGAGGATAATCCAGAGGGTTGGCAATACTGTCATTGAATTTGTTGTAGGTACTGTCCAACTGTGCCAGAGCCCTCTCCTCACCCCCTTCTATCCTGCAGTACAATGCTGCAATTGCTGTTGAATACCTTATGAGTGCGTCATTGAAGAGGTTCTCCTTGCTTACAACTGCACTATCCTGAGGGCTGAATATCATCTTGCTCCTCATCTGCAATGCCTGCCCCGAAGCCTCCCTATAATAATTGATGGACTCCTCCACATTGCCGTTTACAGCATACACTTTGGCCATTCCCTCATATACAAACATCTTGTGCTCCCTTACATCTGTTCCGGCCAGGTCAAAAAATCCCAAAGCCCTGGAAAACATCTCAAGTGCATTCGGATAATCCATCTTATGGGCATACAGTTCCCCTTTGTGCCTGCATATCTGCCCCTTCAGCACCACTTTGTCTGTTGGGGCACTCAGGTCCTCTGCCTTGAGAAACTCCTCCATGGCATCATAATATTTACTCTCCTGCTGGTATGTCTGCCCCATATAGAAATGATACAGAGCCTGTTCCAGTTCCGGAGAAACGGCCTTCTCGCCACAGGCGGCAAACAGCAGAAGCAACAATATATATATGTATCCTACCGGTTTCATACTCTTGTAATCCATGGGCAAAGTTAGCATATAAAATTAAAGGCGGCCAAAAAATTGGCCGCCTTCAACATCATTTTTAATTGGATTATTTCTTAGGAGCCTCTTTGAGCACCTCAACAACGAAATCATACCATTTGCCTACTGAGTCAATCTCAACCCTCTCGTCAGGTGAGTGAGGAGAGAAGATAGTAGGGCCGCAAGAAACCATATCCCAGTTAGGGTATGTACCGCCAAGAATACCGCACTCAAGACCTGCATGGATAGCCATAACAGCAGGCTGTTTGCCATAAAGTTTCTCATATACAACCTTCATCTCCTTAAGGATTGGAGATGCCATGTTTGGAGCCCATCCTGAGTATCCGCCTCTGAATGAAACCTCTGCACCTGCCAACTCAAATACTGCACGCATTCTCTCAGCAAGGTCATCTTTTGCTGTATCAACAGAACTTCTCATCAAAGAGTGTACATTAATTACACCATTCTCAGATTTTACAATTGCCATATTGTTTGAAGTCTCAACCAAACCAGGCATTGCATCGCTCATTCTCTCTACGCCGCTTGGACAACCATACAGTGCCTTGCACAAATTGAGGGCAACTTTCTGCTCAATTGCCTCTGCAGCAAGAGGAGCATCCTCAAGATATACTTTGGCATCCTTGTCAGTTGCAGCATACTCTACTTTAACCTCTGCCTCAACTTTTGCAACAAGTGCTTTTGCAGCCTCAAGTTTGTCTGCAGGAACTGCAATTACAGCAACAGCCTCCCTTGGGATAGCATTACGCATATTGCCACCCTCTACAGAAACAAGTCTTGCATCAAGATCCCTCAACAAAGGAAGCAAAGCCCTTGTCATAACCTTGTTTGCATTTGCACGGTAAAGGATAATGTCCATACCTGAGTGGCCACCTACAAGACCTTTAACATTAAGCACCTGGCCTACATAGCCTGCAGGAACTGCCTCTGTATTGTATTTGAATGTTGCTGAGCAATCAAGACCGCCTGCACAACCTACATATAGTTCACCCTCTGTCTCAGAATCAAGGTTAATGAGGATATCACCTTTCAGTACACCTGGTTTAAGTGCGCGGGCACCTGTCATACCGGTCTCCTCATCAATTGTAATAAGCACCTCAATAGGACCATGAACCATATCTTTTGACTCCAATACTGCCATAGCAACTGCACAACCCAAACCGTTGTCTGCACCAAGGGTAGTACCTGTAGCATAAACCATATTGCCTACTATTCTAGGTTTGATAGGGTCTTTCTTGAAATCGTGCTCAACATCATTGTTCTTCTGAGGAACCATATCAATGTGGGCCTGAAGAATGATACCCATTCTGTCCTCCATACCAGGAGTGGCAGGTTTCCTGATAATTACGTTACCAATCTCATCCTGGAAAGACTCCAAACCAAGTTTCTTTCCAAACTCACAGATATATTTGGCAGCCTCCTGCTCAAATTTTGAAGGGCGCGGAATCTGTGTCAAATCATAAAAGTTCTTCCACACAATCTGTGGAGACAAATCTGCAATTGTATTCATATCTATGTGTATTTATTGTGTTATAAAATTATCTCATAAGTGTTTCAACAGGGAAACTCATTATCTTGCCCAACTGATATACCGGTACCCTTGTCTGCAAAAGCACCTTCTGTCCGTCCATAACTTTGGCAACCACTGTTACAGGCTTCCTGTATGCAACACGTCCCTTGGTGTTCATGGCCGCCTCAGAAACCGCTGTAGGTGCTATAGGCTCCTTGTCCTGAACCAGTTCCAGAACAACAGGCCTTCCCTGCATATTGTTCGGATGGAGCAGCCCCTGTGTCTCTGAAATCCTGAATGCAATATATATATGTTTCTGGTTTGAAGCCTGTGGTACAACATCAAAAACAACAGACTGTTCATCAAAGACACTCTTGCCCACAAACATGCTCATATACTCCTCTTCCAGCCTCTTTATTTCAGCCAGTGCGGCACCCATTGCCTCACCGGAGAATGTGGCATCTGTATCACCGGTTATAATATCAACCCTCTTCTGACGCAACTTGAATATCATTTCCGCCGTCTCCTCAGCCTTTTTCTCAAGGCTCTTCACCACAGCCTGCTCCTGCTTTACCGGTATCTTCTCAATCCCCTCCGCTCCCATTACGGTCTTGTAGAGTACAGTTGAGGTATTGTCTATATTTGAGGCTGTACCCGCAAAGAAATCCCTTGCATCAACAGTTGCAGGGAATCTCCACTGGGCAGGTTTTCCGGTATAACTGTCAGAAAGCACAACAAGCCCCTGACTTGCCATCTGGAGGAAATTTGCAGAAGCCACCTTTGATCCCTGGAGGTTCACTGCTGCGGAAACTGCAGGATCAGCCTCAATATATGGGACCATCCTCACAGACTTTATCTTATAGAAATCTCCACTTGCGCCCCTTACATCTATTCCAAGATACTTCTTTGCATATTGGGCATAAGGGCCAGCCTGATATGACTCATGCTCTGCAGTAACCTCCAGAGCAATTGTAGTGCTCGGCAAAGAATATACAACAGTACCTGCAGGTGCCTGCTCATTCACATTCAAAACCTGTGCAGCCGCATGCGGGAGTATTCCCACAATCATAATGGCTGCCAAAAACAATCTGATTCTGTTCATATTATCAATTTACAAATGGCCTTGTGCCATAAATCCTTTCATATTCATCGGCCTCCTGCGGAAGGAAATCCCTCTTCCACCGCTTGTGGCTCCACAACCAGTTCACCTTGTTTGCAAAAATGTCCTCCTGCAAATAGCATGCAAATCTTCTTGTGAGTTCACCGTGCTCCACCCCTTTTGTATTCTCCTCAATAAGTTTGAATCTGATCTCATACTTGCCGCGTGCCACCCTGTCAATTCCCATATATACCATTGGGATTCCCAATCTTGAGGCAACATACTCGGCACCTGCCAGCATAAGTGTAGGCTGGTTGAGGAACTTCACCACCACCCTCTCATCTTTAGGAGACTGGTCTGCAATGAAAATATAGAGGCCGGTAGCCTTCCTGTCCCTGAGGATATGCCTTACAATGCTTTTGGACTCAAGAATATGTCCTCCATTCCCTGATTTTCTGAATGCCAGCATCCTCATCTTTACAAAAAATGCATCAAAAGCCTTGTTCTTAGCCCTCTTGTAACTCAAATAGATATTGTGCAAAGCAAAACCTCCGGTTGCACTTGCCCCGCCCGGTCCTGTAACTCCCCCAAAAAGTTCCCAATTCCCAACATGTCCAACCACAACCACCATCTTGGGATACCTGCTGCAAAGTTCATCCATCACAGATCTGTCGGGAACAGAAATAACCTCACAAATCTCCTTCTGCGATGCGGTAATTGCCCAGATGCTCTCAAAAGTAAGATCCAGCATGTACCTGTAATACCCTTTGCGGAGTCTCTTTATCTCACCATATTTCAACTGCAGGAAACTACGTGCCATATTCACATCTATCACACTCCTGCGGTAACCGAAAAGGTTCAGGAAGAATGCACAGATATCCGAGAGGATATAAAATACCCTCCTCGGCAACAGGGAAACCACATACATGCTCCCCCACAATATCCAGAACAACAATTTCTCCATCTTTCTAAACTTTTTCCTCCCGACAATACCTCCTGCAATCAAGCACAAAAACAAATTTAATGAAAAATCACAAATGCCACAAAATCACGACGTGATTTTGTATAAAAAAAAGAGTCTGGGCCATTTGGCCCAGACTCCCATTATAAGGTGTTGCAGAAAAATTACGCAGTAACTTTCTCCAACCATTTAACCATACCAAGCATAACGCCCATAGATACAAGACATACTACAAGGAATACTGTCCAGCACTGCCAGATTGGCCAAGCGTTGTACATAAGAGGTCCAATCCACAAAAGGAGGTTACCAAGAGCGGTAGCGGTAAGCCATAGACCCTGGCAAAGTCCAAGAAGGTTCTTAGGAGCAACTTTTGATACGAATGACAATCCGAGTGGAGAGATGAACAACTCAGCAACAGTAAGGAAGAAGTAAACTACAATCAGTACCCACCAGTGAGCCTTCTGAGCCATCTGCTCTGCAATTGGAAGTGCCTTGTAAGAGTCTGCAGAAGGATAACCTTTCATTACAGAGAAAATTGCAAGGAACAGGAATGCCAAACCTGCAATGAACATACCTATAGCAATCTTACGTGGAGTAGAGATGGCTTTGCCTTTTCTGGCGAATGCAGCAAAGATAGCCATAACTACAGGGGTAAGGGTAATTACAAAGAATGGGTTGATAGCCTGCCAGATCTCTGGAGCAACTGCAGATGAATCAACAAAGTCACGTGCAAAGAATGAAAGTGACATACCGTTCTGGTGGAATGAGAACCAGAAGAAGATAACGATACCAAGCACTGCGAACAATGCATACATTCTCTGTTTAATCTCTTTTGCCATTGCAGCCTTCTCCTCTGCAGTATACTCTACACTCTGAGCTGCAACTTTCTTTGCAGGAGTAGGGAACTGTTTCTGAGAGATGAAGAATATAACCAATGAGATAAGCATAGCAGCCACAGATGCAATGAATGAGTAGTGGATACCCTCATTGAAAATCTGAAGATATTTCTGGCATGCTACTGCCATATCAGCAATCTGTCCGCCTGCAGCTGTCATCAACTGCTGCAAGTTTGCAAGAGCCTCTGGTGCCATTGCAGATGCTGCGTTAATGTACTCGTGGCAAAGTGCAGGAAGCTGTGCGTTGTAAACCATGCCGTTTGTACCCAACCACCACTGGCGCAATACAGGTGCTACAAAAGGAGCAATAAGGCCACCTACGTTAATGAATACATAGAAAATCTGGAAACCTGCATCACGTTTGTCTTTAGCCTCTTTAAGAGCCTCAGGACCTTTCTTTGCAGCCTCAGCCTCAAAGTCATCATACATCTGACCTACGATAGCCTGAAGATTTCCTTTGAAAAGACCGTTACCGAAAGCGATAAGGAACAATGCAAGGCAAGTGAGTGAAAGCAACCAGGTTGTGTTGCCTGCAGTTGCAAGGATAGGAATGGAAAGGATAATGTATCCTGTTGCCATAATGACCAGACCGGTCTTGATGGTACCTTTATAGTTCTGGGTACGGTCTGCAATAAGACCACCTACAAGAGCAAGAATATAGATACCTGCGTAGAAGAATGAGTAGATAGTACCGCTCACACCCTCGCTCAAACCGAATTTAGAACATAGGAAAAGTACAAGTACCGCGTTCATGATGTAGTATCCGAAACGCTCTCCCATGTTACTTAGAGCCGCTGCAAGCAACCCTTTAGGATGATTTTTGAACATAAGTTATAAATTTTGAATTAGTAATATTTGGTTTCTTTTATTCCAAATTGTTAAACATATTTGGCAAAGATATAAATATTTGGCATTTTTTAAGCAATTTTCGCCCAAAACCGATAGCAAAATAATTATATTTGCGTTGTCATGAGTAAAGTTGCTGTTGTAATACTTAACTGGAACGGAGAAAAGTTCCTGAAAAAATACATCCCGGCCCTGGTTGCCAATACCCCTGCAGGATTGGGAGGAGAGAAGGTGGAACTGGTTGTTGCAGACAACGGCTCTACAGACGGCTCCATCCAATATCTGAAGGAGAATTATCCGCAAATAGTGATTATACCATTCAAGGAAAACTTCGGCTTTACCGGCGGTTACAACAGAGCCCTCAAACAGGTGGAGGCAGAATATTTTATCCTGCTCAACTCAGACATCCTGGTTCCATGCAATTGGCTGGAGCCTATGGTGGATTTTATGGATTCACATCCGCAAGTTGGAGTGTGCCAGCCCAAAATGCTTTCTGAAGGGGTACACCAGCAGTTGTGCATACAGGAGACAGGCGGTGAGGACTTGTCGGGAAGATTTACTCCAAAAGGGTCCGGAAAAGAGATGTTTGAATATGCCGGGGCATGTGGCGGCTTCATTGATATTCTGGGATTCCCTTTGTGCAGGGGAAGAATCCTGTCAGATGTGGAATACGACAACGGACAATATGACAATCCCATGCAGGTATTCTGGGCTTCCGGAGCATGTATGATGGTACGCAGCACCGTATGGAGGGAACTGGGAGGTTTGGATGAAAAGTTCTTTGCCCATATGGAGGAGATTGATTTCTGCTGGCGGGCCCAACTGGCAGGACATCAGGTATGGGCAGTACCGCAAAGCCGTGTATTCCATGTTGGAGGGGGCACTTTGCCAAACAACTCTCCAAGAAAACTGTTCCTCAATTACCGCAACAACCTCCTCATGCTGTACAAGAACCTTCCGGTTTGTGAAGGGTGGAGTGCTTTTGGGAAAAAGAGGGGGAACCGCAACCTGCATATATTCATAAGGATGTGCGTAGATGGACTCACTGCCATCATTTACCTGCTGCAGTTGAAATGGAGTTTCTTCACCTCTGTAATAAAGGCCCACAACAGTTTCCGCAGAATGAAAAAGGAAACGGCGGTCATCCTCAAGGACAACCGCCGTCACCAACCTGTTGGCATCTATCCCAAGAGCCTTCTTGTAAGCAAAGTCCTTGGCAGACGCATAAAGTTTTAAAACTATCCTAAATTGTGGAATCCACAACCCAACTGAAAGCCCTTAGGCCCATAAGTGGGTTATTTTCATCCAACACTTTCAATCTCATCATAAAATCCTCCGCAATTCTGTCATCCACAATTGAGATCATTGCAGAGTTGAGAGTAGGCCAGGCATGGTCTCCAAGGTGAGGGTCACCACCTTTTGACCCTCTGCCCGAAACCTCTTCCCAGTTTGTAAAGCCCTTTACACCGGCTTTCAGCATAATATCCAGAATCTCTTCCTTAAAAGCCTGGTTATATGATACAAAAACTGCTTTCATTTCTTTTCTTTTTTTTGCGTTTCACATTACTTTGCAAGGGCCTTCATAGCCTTAATCTCTGCTTTCCTCCTCTTCTTCAGGCCATTACCTGCAAACACGGCATACATTACAGGTACAATGACCAGAGTGATAAGGGTAGATACTGATAGACCCCAAGCCACACAAGTACCCAAACCTCTCCACATCTCAGAACCCTCACCGGTTCCAATTGCCATTGGCACCATACCCAATACTGTTGTCATTGTAGTCATAAGCACAGGACGCAGACGGGATCTTCCCGACGTTACTATTGCATGCACAATTCCCATACCCCTCTCTCTACAAAGGATGATATAGTCTATAAGCACAATACCGTTCTTAACCACAATACCCATAAGCATGATAAGACCAATCATGGACATTACATTCAGAGGCTGTCCTGTAACAAGGAATCCCAAAATCACACCCACAAACGCAAATGGGATTGAGAACATGATTACAAACGGATATGTAAGTGACTCAAACTGCGCAGCCATTACAATGAACACAAGGATAATGATAAGCACCATCAGCATTATAAGGTCCCCAAATGTCTCCTGCTGGTCCTCATATGTACCGCCCAACTGCCAACTGATACCCATTGGCAAAGCCAACTTGTCCATAAAGCCATTTGTTGCTGAAACCAGATCAGACATTGCCATACCGGTAGGAACTACAGCAGAAACTGTAACAAGTCTCTCTCGGTCTTTACGCTCAATTGCAGGAGGGGTAAGAATCTCTTTAACCTCACCCAAGTCACGCAATCTGATACCCTGTCCCATTGCATTGTAGATAAGGATGTTCTCAATATCCTCAACTGTAGTACGGAACTCAGGGGCATATCTGATATTGATATCGTACTCCTCACCATCCTCACGGAAGTAAGATGCAGTAACACCATTGATACGGTTTCTCAAATAAGTTGAAACTGTACTGGTATTTAGGCCGTTGAGGGCAATCTTCTCGCGGTCGAAATCTACCTGGAACTCAGGAGTGTACTCATCACGGCTGATAATTACCTGTTTTACACCCGGAATGCTGCGGAATCCCTGCTCAACCATAAGGGCAGCCTTGTCTGTATCCTCAAAATCATAACCGTAAAGTTCCACATCCACTGTAGCCTCACCGCCCATACCGCCGCTCTGGCCACCGGCAATAACCTGGAATGTCCTTATCTGTGTATATTCTGCCAAATCATTACGCATCATATCACAAATCTCATACAAACCTCTCTCCCTATCCTCAACACTACCTATATTTATATTGAAACTCATTGCGTGTGTTCCTGAACTCTGCATCATCTCAAATGCACTCGCACTTGAACTTGAGGCACCCTCACTTACGTTACAGGTAACAATCTCAGGATACTTGGTCATGAATTTGTTCACAA
The DNA here is from genome assembly GCA_015060445.1 of Bacteroidales bacterium. Taxonomy (GTDB): domain Bacteria; phylum Bacteroidota; class Bacteroidia; order Bacteroidales; family UBA932; genus Egerieousia. Next base: position 41,416 of record SUYL01000067.1, on the reverse strand, counting down.
GTTCAAGGGCAAGATCCCTTGTAATCTCCTGTCTTGTACCCATAGGGAGTTCAACTGTAATTGAGATACGGCCGTTGTCGGATGCAGGGAAGAACTCTGTCTTAACCAATGCACCACCACCAACTACCACAAGCAGGAACAATGCAAAAGATGCAAAGATTGTAGTCTTCCTGTGCCTTGCACACCATTTCAACAATTTTGCATAAGCTCCGTCAAGCCAAGTAAGGAAGCTGTGGAAAGGGTCAAGGAAAATACGCTGGAACTTGCCTTTATGCGGGTTGAGTCTCAACATCTGCGAACACAACATAGGGATAAGGGTAAGCGCACCAATTGTGGATACAATCATAATGATACTTACAATCCATCCCAACTGACGGAACAATACTCCCGACATACCGCTGATCATTGTCAAAGGCAAGAACACTGCCAACATGGTGAGGGTAGATGCAATAACTGAGATTGCCACCTCATTTGTTGCATAAACTGCAGCACTCTTTGGACGGCTTCCCCTCTCAATATGTGTTGTAACGTTCTCCAGAACCACAATGGCATCATCCACCACCATACCAATTGCAATTGAAAGTGAAGACAACGATATGATGTTAAGCGAGTTGCCTGTTGCAAACAGATACACCAGAGATGCCAACAATGAAATAGGGATTGTAAGCATAATGATGAATGTAGCCCTCCATCTTCCAAGGAAGAGGTAAACCACAACCATTACCAACAGGAATGTAATTGCAATTGTCTCAACCAAAGAGTTGATTGTACTTACAATGTTATCTGAAGTATTTACAATAACATCAATCTTTACATCTGAAGGGAGGTTCTTCTGCAGATTTGGAAGCATTGCCATCACCTTGTTGGAGATATTCACGGAGTTTGCTCCCGACTGTTTCTGGATTATGATCATACCACCCTTCTTACCGTTGTTGAAAGTCTCCCTCGACCTCTCCTCAAGACCATCCCTGATAGTAGCAACATCTTTAAGATAAACAGGACTTCCATTATGGACACCAATTACAAGATACTTCATCTCATCTGCACTTGCAAACTCCTTCTGCACACGCAAAGAGTAAGTGTTTGAGCCCACGTCAATCTGACCTGCAGGGGTGTTCCTGTTCTCTGCACCAATTACACTGGCAATAGTCTCAACAGGGATATTGTATGCCTCAAGTTTGTGAGGATCGCAATAGATTGTAATCTCACGCTGTGGGGCACCTGCTACAGAAACTGTACCTACACCGCCAATACGTGCCAATGGGTTGGCAACCGCATCATCCAGAATCTTGTACAATCCCGGTGTACTCTCCTCTGCTGTAACTGACAGCAAAAGGATTGGAATCGCATCTGCTCCGAATTTGAAGATAATAGGGTTATCAACATTGTCGGGAAGCATGGATGTAACCATATCCAGTTTGTCACGGACATCATTTGTGGCAACATCAATGTCTGTTCCATACTCAAACTCCAAAACTACTACAGACACATTCTCCTTTGAAGTTGAAGAGATATGTTTGAGGTCACTCACACTATTGAGCACGTTCTCCAAAGGCTTGGTAACGTTGTTCTCAATATCAGAAGCGTTCGCACCCTGGTAAGATGTCATTACCATGATGGTATTTGTCTCAATCTCCGGAATAAGGTCAATTGGAATATTCATCAGGGAGAAGAGACCGAATATAGCCACTGCCACAAAAATTAGGGCTGTGGTTATGGGTTTCTTTACCGCACTTTGATATAAACTCATTTTCTGATCTTTCTAATTTTAAACTCCGTTTGCAGTTTATTTCACAATCTCGGCCTTACCGCCGTTAACCACTCTTGAGTGTCCCTCAGTAACAACATTGTCACCTGAAGCAACACCACCTACCAACTCATACTCTGTACCCAATCTTCTTCCAAGTTCAACCTTCCTGAACTCAATTGTACCATTATTGAATACATATACATATCTGTCACCTGAACCGCTCTGCTTAACAACAGCCTGGTCCGGAACTACAACGTGGTTGGCTGTTCCGTAAGAGAAGGTAACCCTTGCAAACATGCCGGGACGTACCCTCTGGTTTGCATTTGCAATTGTAATCTCAACTGGGAATGTTCTGGTTGCAGCGTTGATTGTAGGATAAACCAATGAAACTTTGCCTTTGAATACCTCATCACCGTAAACATCCAGTTTCACATCCACTTCCATTCCTTTCTTTATCTGGGTAAATAGTTTCTCTGAAACATTCACTTTAAGTTTGACTGGAGAGATCTGCTCTACAACATACACAGGAAGTCCGCCATACATGTCACCTGCATCATAATTTCTTTCAGTTACAATACCATTGATTGGGCTCCTCAAAACTGTATTCTCAAGAAGGTTCTCATAATTGCTTCTTGAAACGCTTGCAGCCAGTTTCATGCCGTCCCAGTTGCTTTTTGAGATGCCGCCAACCTGGTAAAGTTTGTCTATTCTGGCAAATTCAATTGAATCATTCTTCATTTTAAGTTTTGCCTGCTCAAGATTTGTAGCATCCAAAGTTGCAAGTATCTCTCCTTTCTTTACGTTGTCACCAACCTCTACAAGGATGCTCTTTATTCTCAAAGGCATTGAAGGGGCAATCTTGTTCTTTGTTTCAGCCTCAACTGTAGCAGTAAAGGTCTCAATCTGCTCAACCTCCCTCTCAAAAACCTGCTGTACCCTTACCTGTGGAATCACCTCTGCCTCAACAGCAGTTGCAGCAGCCTTCTCCTGTCCTGAATTGCAGGAGAAAATTACTCCCGACAACATTAAAAATGATAATGTTCTAACTAGTCTTTTCATATCTTTTCTTTATTATTTTTCATTAAATTCATTTACACCCAGGATTTTATCCAGGTTAGACTTGAGAGTCATATAAGTATATACAGACTGGTTCAGGTTCAACCTTGCCTGCAACAGACCCAACTGCGCATCCTGCAGTTCAAGAAGGGTACCGCTACCAACGTCAAATCTGCTTTTTGCAATTTCATAACCGTTCTGGGCAGCCTCAATTGTCTTCTGTGCAGCATCATACTGTTTGAGACATGTCTCAAGAGAATTGAGAACCTGCATTACGCTTATCTCAAGTTGTCTGATTGCATCCTCTTTCTGCAATGCCAATTGCTCCTGCTGTACTCTGGTCTTCCTAAGTTCATTATATCTCTGCCCACCTGAGAAAATAGGGATTGTAAGGGCAATGGTTCCAGTTGAATACGGATTCCATTTATAGTTGCTGAACTTGAAGTTGTCCTCCATGGCAATCCAGTTATAACCCACCTGGGCAGCCAAAGTAGGATAATATTTTGCCAACTGCATCTCATAGTTCTTGCTGAGCATCCTCTCCTGAATCTCCAACTGTTTTACTGTAGAGTTGTTCTCCACTGAAGTGTCATACGAAGCTACATCCCTTACTACAGACTCATAATCAGCCAAAGAACCTTCACACGCAATATTCTGGTCCAAATCTATACCTATAAGGGCCTTCAGTTTCCAGTTTGCCAGAACAATGTTGTTCTGCGCATCGTACATATTTGGCTCTGCATTCTTCATCGCAACCTCTGAACTCAAAAGCTCAAATTTTGAAGCCAGGCCTGTGTCAAATTTGCCCTTCACATCATTGTAGTTGTCAGAAGCATTGTCATAATTCTCCTTATATACATTGTACAGGTCTTTAGCCAGAAGCACTCCGTAGAAAGCCTGCTGAACCTGTGCCACAAGATCCTGCCTTGATCCTTTTGCCTTCTCTACAGCCAGTTCCACATCCATTCCGGTAATCTGTATGGCTTTCCACAACTGCACATTTACCAATGGCAATGCTGCAGAAAAACCTGCTGACCATGTGTTGTCCCTTCCTATCTGGAAAGACTGGTCTCCCATATACATTGTCTGCTTCTTTATGGCACGCTGGTATGTGCCGCTGAAATCAATCTGAGGGAACAAAGAAGCATATGTACCTTTCTTTGCATACTCGGTCCTCTTAACCTCCTTGTCAGCCACCTTAACCGAAATATTTTCGCTCAAGGCCACTTTCAATGCATCCTCAAGAGTAAGGTGCAGGGTATCCTGTCCCCATACGGATGAAGATACAAACAGGGTTGCAGCAACTGCAACCAGCAACTTTGTAATTTTTGCTCTTCTCATCTTTTAACTATAATTATTGTCAATTTTTCAAACTCAAAATCAGTTTGCAAATATCTTGCAAGATTTACCAATAATTTTGGCACAAAAATAAATATTTTGGTTTGAAACTTATCAATATAACCGCCACTCCTGCCAAAACACTCCTCCCTGAGCATTTTTTATTCCACAAAGGTTCAATAATCTTCCAAAAAACAAGAAAAATTTATATTTGCATAGATTTTGCAACCAAACAGTGACAAACCCAACCAAACAATATAACATAAAGAATGAAAAGAACATCAATAGGTTCAACTGTGAACCTGCAAAAATTCATAAAGATGATAGAAGGGTACAGTTTCAATGACAAATTGCTGGCTGTTGTAATATCACCCTTCTCGCAGGGCAATATAACAGAGGTTCCATCTGTAAAAAGTGCCCCTGAAGAGATTGAGAGAATGATGGGATTCATGTTCATTGTTGCCGGAGAAGCAGAAATGTCAATAGATTACGCCAACTACAAGTTCAGGGAAAACCATTGGGTTGAATTGCGTCCTACAGCAGATGTAAGGCTTCTCAATTACAGCGACAACTTCAGTGCCTGTATAATAATGGTGTCCGAATCCTTCATACTTGATACACTTTTGGACAAAAAGCCTATCCCCGTATCCCATTTTGTTGACGCAAGGGAATCACCATGCATGGAGATTACGGATGAAGAACTGGAGGCACTCAAGCACAGCGCAGACCGCATCATATACTATATGCGACGCGAACACCATTTCAAGAAGGATATGCTCCACAACACATTCTACAATTTCATATTGGAGGCCAGCAACATGTTCCACAACAGGGATGGTGTAAGGAAACAGTTGAATTCACTCTCCAGGAAGGAGACAATAATAAGGGACTTTATGATATTGGTTGAAAAAAATGCAATGACAGAGCACAATCCGTCGTTCTACTCAGACAAACTCTGCATAAGTACCCAATACCTCTCAATAATATTGAAGGACATTACAGGCCATACTGCAAACCACTGGATAGCAAAGAAAATCACTGCCCAGGCAAAGATACTTCTGCGCACACCCAACCTTACCATAAAGGAGATTACGGACAAACTCCATTTTGCAGACCAGTCCTCTTTCGGAAAATTCTTCAAGAAACACACCGGAATGTCACCAAAAAAATATCGGGAAGACTTTTCTTCTCCCCGATAATTCCTAAAGTGCTTCAATTACCCTTTCAAGCCTCTTTCCCCTGGATCCCTTTATTAGGATTGAACAGCCGGAAAGGGGTTTTTCTTTAAGGTAGTCCCTCAATGATGCGGAATCATCAAACAGGATCAAATCTCCTCCCCTTCCAGGCAACTGTGATGCAGCCTGTGCAAATTCCCCCCCTACAAGGAATATCTTTTCAAATCCCTTTTCAAGAGCCAGTTCCAAAATGGCCCTGTGCTCCTGAATGGAATCCTGGCCAAGTTCCAGCATATCTCCCAACAGAAGGACTTTTGCCGGCATCTTAAGCATGGCAAAATTCTCAATGGCAGCCCTCATGCTTGTAGGATTGGCATTGTATGCATCCACCACAAGGGTATTGCGTTCTGTTCTTGTCAACTGCGAACGGTTATTGGACGGGACATACTCCCCTATTGCCGCCATTGCATCTGCTGCAGGAACATCCATATAGGATGCTACACACAGAGCGGCAAGGACATTGTCTGCATTATATGACCCTATGAGATTTGTCTTTACAGTGAGCCACTCCTCCTCCCTGTTCTCCTCCACCGCAGTAAAGCATGGGTTTGGAACCACAAGTGAGAGGAATGGGGAACCGCCCTCATCTACAATCACCCGGGCCCCGTCATTTGAGACACCATAAGGGACAATCTGCATCCTTTGCCTTTGGCCCGCCATCTTTACAAGAAGAGGATTGTCCATATTTACAAATGCAATCTTGCGGTGGGCATCAAGGTCGTCATACAATTCGCCCTTGGTTGCCATCACCCCCTCCAGAGAGCCAAAACCCTGGAGATGGGCCTTTCCCACATTTGTAACAAGGCCGAAACTCGGGCATGCCAACTTCACAAGCACCGCTATTTCACCGGGATTGCTTGCCCCCATCTCTATTACCGCAGCCTGAGTTTGCTGATTTATGCGCAAAAGGGTGAGCGGAACACCTATATGGTTGTTCAGATTCCCCTCAGTGGCAATCACATTGTACTTTTTCCTAAGGCATACGGCAATAAGTTCCTTGGTTGTAGTCTTTCCATTTGTACCTGTAAGGGCTATTACAGGTATCCTGAACTGTTTGCGGTGATGGCGGGCAACCTGCTGCAGGGTTTCAAGGACATTCTCCACCAGAATTATCCTCTGAGGATCTGCCTCCTCCACTGCTGGCTCATCAACTACCGCATATGCTGCCCCCTTTTCCAACGCTGCAACAGCAAAATCATTACCGTTGAAAGTCTCCCCACGCAAAGCAAAGAACATGCAGCCGGGAAGAATGTTCCTGGTATCTGTACATACTCCCTGTGAATTGCCGGAGTATATTCCATAAATCTGTTCTGTATCGAGATTCTTCATACTATTTCACCCCTGTTGATCCGAACCCGCCTGCTCCACGCTCTGTCTCCCCCAACTGCTCCACCTCTTCCCACTCTATTTTCTCATATTTTGCAATTACCATCTGCGCAATCCTCTCTCCCGGATTTATCACAAACTTGTCTTTGGAAAGATTTACAAGAATTACCTTAATCTCCCCCCTGTAATCCGCATCAATTGTACCCGGGCTGTTGCATACTGTAATGCCATGTTTTGCAGCAAGGCCGCTCCTGGGCCTCACCTGAGCCTCATATCCTGCAGGCAATTCAATAAATAGTCCGGTAGGGACCATTGCCCTTTCCAATGAATCCAGTTCCACAGGCTCCTCTATGGCAGCCTTGAGGTCCATCCCCGCAGAGAGTTCCGTTGCATAAAATGGAACCGGGAACCCGCTCCTGTTAACAATCTTTACTTTCATAGTGTATCTGTTTCTTTAATTTTCCAAAGGCAAATGCCATATAAACCAGCAGCAATACTGTATTTGCACCAAGTTTGAGTACAAGTGAATCCCTTACCGCGCCAATCTGAAGCAACATTACCGATAGTGCAAACAGCACAAGAGCGCACAAAATGTAACTGCATATCCTGCCCCACCTGTAAGGGATATAATAATGTCTGTTCCCCAGCCATACACTGTAAAGAAGCATTACCAGACAACTGAGAACATGGGCCGCAACAGATGCCCAGTATGAGAACACAGGCATGAAAACAATGTTTACCACCACTGTAACGGCCAGTCCCGACAGGGTGATGTTGATAGCATACCTTGTGGCACCGCTGAGTTTATACCACATTGATACATTAAAGAGCATCCCCAACAGCATATATGACATGAGCATGAACGGTACAGTTCCCAACGCCCCCCTGAAATCTTTCCCCAGGATAAGCCCTATTATATCCATATACAAGGTTATCCCCAAAAATATGAGTACACAGAATGCAGTGAAATACTCCATAACCTGTGCCAGCAGTTCCCTGTTCTTTCCCCGTGCAAAAAAGAAAGGTTCTGCGGCATACCTGAACATCTGTATGAACAGGTTCATTATTACCGCCAGTTTAACTGCTGCCTGATACTCTCCCAAATCTGCCCTCCAGACTGCCCCCTCAGGTGCAAAGAACCTGAAAAGGATACGGTCGAAACTCTCATTCACTATTCCGGGAAGCCCCGCTATCATCAGGGGCAGTGAGTACACCATCATCTGCCTAAAGAGTTTCCTGTCAAAAGAGACCTTCATCCTGAATATGTCGGGAAGAAAGAGAAGTGTACATACCACACAACTGAGGAACACTGCAAAAATTATATATGAGAAATCTGCCGTTGCAGGGATAAAATCCAGAAGCAGGCTTTGCGGGTGTGTTGCCAGGTAACCCGGTACCACAAAGAACAGCAGAAGGTTGAATCCCAGTTCACTGAGTATCTTTATTGTCTTGAGAAGTGCAAACTTAAGGGCCTTCTGCTGATACCTCAACCTGGCAAAGAGTATCGCAGTAACGGAGTCAAGGGCAAGGATACCTCCAGTATATATGATCATTTTCCCATAACCGGCGTATCCCATTGCTCCCGCTATGGAATCAGAAAAGATACACATTGCCGCAAAAAAGAGCATACTTACCCAAAAGACTGTAGTGAAGGCTGTCCCGAAAGGTTTTGCCGGATTCTCCACCTTGTTGGCAAACCGGAAGCAGCCTGTCTCCAGGCCGAGCACAAGGACAACCTGGAGCACCGCTATGTAGGACATTATCTCTGAATATGATCCATACTCCCCTGTAGTAAGGATACGGGTATAAATAGGGACAAAGAAGAAATTGATCATCCTTGCCAAAATTGTACTGAGACCATATACGGCCGTCTCCCCTGCCAGTTTCTTCAATACTCCCATCTGTTTATATTTCCTGAGTGCCAAACATATTATTCAGTATGCAAAAATAGCATTTTTAATTATCTTTGTAGTATCACTTTGCAGAATACAATCTTTAAATAATAAATAATATGAAAACCAGATTATTCAGTTTGCTAGTTATTGCAACAATCCTTGTTGCGGGATGTAAAAGCGGCAACAAAGAGGTTCCACAGCCAAAACCTGAGGCTGCACCTGTAAAAGTTGAGGCACCGGCATTGGCATTCAACCCGGATTCACTGCCACAAGAGCCTGTATTCAACATTGTTACCTCAAAGGGTACAATTAAGATAAAACTGTACAAGGAGACCCCTCTCCACAGGGACAACTTTGTAAAACTTGCTTCAAAGAAATTCTATGACAATATCCTTTTCCACAGGGTAATAAAGAATTTCATGATTCAGGTTGGCGACCCTCTTACCAAAGACCCTTCTGCAGACCCTGCAAAATATGGAACAGGCGGCCCGGGCTACACAATTCCTGCAGAGATTATGCCTCAGTTCAAACATAAGAAAGGGGCTTTGGCTGCAGCACGTAAAGGTGACAAGAGCAACCCTGCCAGAGAGTCTTCAGGTTCACAGTTCTACTTTGTGGAGAGCGAAACCGGATGCTCACACCTGGACGGCCAATATACCATTTTCGGTGAGACCATTGAGGGATTTGATGTGATTGATGCAATTGCAGCAGAACCTGTGACTGCTCCAAAGAATGCCCCTGTAAACCCTATCAGGATTATAAGTGTAATGCCTGCAGAGTAAATTTCATCAAATTCTTGGCAATTAGAAAAAAAACTCTTATTTTTGCGCGCCTTTTCTCGAGAAGATTAGGAAGTTGAATTATTAATTAAAACTTTATTAAAGATGTCTGTAAAAATCAGATTGGCACGCCACGGTAAGAAAAACTACGCTTTCTACCACATTGTTGCTGCCGACAGCAGAGCACCACGTGATGGTCGCTTTATTGATCTAATTGGTACTTATAACCCTAACACCAACCCTGCTACCATTATCATGGATAATGAGAAAGCACTAAACTGGTTGAACAACGGTGCACAGCCTACCGAGACTTGCAGAAGAATCCTTTCATACAAAGGTGTACTTCTTAAGAAACACCTTCTTGAGGGTGTTAAGAAAGGTGCTCTTACAATGGAGCAGGCTGAGGCTAAATATACCGCATGGGTTGCAGAAAAAGAGGCTAAAGTAAGCCAGAAGAAAACTGCTCTTGCTCAGGGTAAGGTTGCTGCAAAGAAATCTGCTCTTGAGGCTGAGGCTAAAGTTAACGCAGACAGAGCTGCTGAACTTGCAAAGAAAAAGGCTGAGGCTGAGGCTGCTAAAGCTGCTGCTGAGGCAGAGGCTGCTGCTGAGGCTGCTCAGGCAGAGGAGACAGTTGAGAACCCAGAGGCTTAATTTGCAATGTTGCGCCCAACAGCAGATATGGATTTGTTGCCTGTAGCGCAAATTGTAAAATCTTACGATGTAAACGGTGAGGTTGTCATAAGGCTCTCATCGGGAATTCTGGAAGATTACAACTTTAAAAAGGAACCGGTATTCATCATTTTTGATGGACTTCCGGTTCCTTTCTTCATTACATCATTCAAGACAAAAGGCTCAAACGGTGCCCTTGTAAAGTTTGAGACCATAAATGACCTCTCCCACTCAGAAGAACTCCTTAAGAAGGAGATCCTTGTTGACAGTTCCACCATAGACCCCGACTCCATTGACATGGATGAAGACCAGGCAATGGCAGCATTCCTCATGGGATTCAAAGTGAAGGACCAGAACGGGAAACTTGTTGGAGAGATATCAGACTATTACAATTACCCTAATAACCCCTGCATAGAACTCAACGGTAAACATCTTGTGCCGTTCAATGAAGAACTTATCCTTAAACTCGACAACAAAAAAAGGGTAATTGCAATGACCATCCCTGGGGGACTTCTGGAAGACTAGCCATTACGCTTTCCAGAAAATCTTCCTCTTTGTAAACAGCCCCACAATCCACATTGTAAAGAGGACCATCACAACGGACCTTACAAACCCCACAAGGTGCATCCCCTGCGGATATGCCAGTCTGTAGAGATAAACGGCACCTGTTATATTCATCAGTGGCAGCACCAGGCAATTGAACGCTATGTAGCACATGAGGGGATTCTTCCCTGCCCTCTCCATTACCCCAGTAAGGAATGATGCAGGAAACTTGCGGCACACCCAGTCAGATACAACCAGCATAAGCATAGCCATTCCTGCCGTTGCAAAACAATACTGTATTGTACAAGGGACCTTCTTTATACCTCCGCCATAGGGTTCTGCTACCACTCCCAGAAATATGAGGAATGCCGCAATCCTCAGCATTGGAAGATAATCCGCATCCTTATTTGAAGCCACGGCCAATATAAGCAGAAGCATTATTCCCGACAAAGCCACATTCCACCAGTACAGTTGCATATAGAATGCAAAAGTGAGCCACACCACCGCAAGCAGCGACAACGCGGCAAGGGGAAAAGATGCCGTTGCCATATCCCCTTTTCCCTTCCTTTCCACAAGCAGATCTCCAACGTATGTTGAGGGGACCAACAGAAGCAGGAAGTAGAAGTACTCAACATTGAACCACCACCTGATATTTGGGTTTGCATATGTTATGGCAGGCAAGTCCAGTTGCTGCGTAACAATTGTAAAAACCAGGACCACAAGCCAGACAACGGCTCTTCTGAGTGGATTTCCTCTGGTATAATACCAAATGAGGGAGCCGAAAAGATACAGGAATGCCAGAAGGAAGATAATAATTCCCCTTCTCTGCTCAGAGACCACCTCTCCAAAGAAGAGATGGTTAACCGCTATTGCCCCCGCTACTGCAACCGCCCCAAATAGCCTTACAACCCATACGGGGATATTGGCCCCGGCAAAGCGCACAGGCCCCTTCATTACCATATATAAAGGGAACAGCGCAGCAAAGCCGGCCAGTGTAACCCAAGGGTTAGTTGAGTTAATAAGCACATACAGATAGGAGAACAGCCACAACATTCCAAAGCGCCCCAATATCCCCTTTATTGTGGGTTTGGCAAAAGGTATGGCAGCCCCCATACAGAAAATGAAGATGGGGAAGACCAGATCCACCCACCCTATCCCGGGAACTGTCATATCAAGATTGTGGGCCGGAGGGGGATTCTGCACATGATACATCCACCCGGGCATTACACCTGAAGGCTGTATTGCGCTGAGTACCATCCCAAAGATTGTAAGTCCCCTGAGAAAATCGAGCGAAAGGTATCGTGCCGGTTTCAAAGACATCTATTTCTTTTTTGGAACAGGTCTGGCCACTTTATAGTGTGTACGCACCTTGCCGTCTGCAATCTTGCCAAGTTTGGCGGCAATCATCTTCTTACGTATAGGGGTGGCCCTGTCAACGAACATTTTGCCGTCGAGATGGTCCATCTCATGCTGTACCATACGGCACTTGAAGCCGTCAAAATCCTCTGTCACCTCCTCGCCTTTGTCGTTAAGGTATTTGACCTTTATCCTTGCCGGGCGGGTAATGTCAGCATGTATGTCGGGAACACTCAGGCAACCCTCTGAATATTCTGCAGTCTCCTCGCTTGCCTCCAGCAGAACAGGGTTTATCATTACCCTCCTGAATGCTGCAAGTTCCGGATCGTCCTCCCCAAACGGGGCACCATCTACAATCAGGAGCCTTATTGCAAGTCCCACCTGTGGGGCGGCTATTCCTACACCATCCGCTTTCTCCATGGTCTCCTGCATGTTTGCTATAAGTTCCTGCAATCCCTCATAGGATGCAAAATCAATCTCCTGGGCTTTGGCTCTCAAAACATCAGAGCCATACACATAAATAGGTAATATCATAATTCAAAACTTTATTCGTGCGGATTATCCATATATGACTGCAGAATTATTGCCGCACTTATTTTGTCTACATTCTCCTTCTCCCTGCGGTCAGACTTCTTCATTCCACCGGCAATCATTGCCTTCATTGCCAACTGTGAAGTGAACCTCTCATCCTCCAGTGTAACAGGGATATCGGGAAACTGTTTCTTCAAGTGCTTGAGGAATATATCCACATACTGGGCACACTCCGCCGGCTTCCCGTTCAGGTTCATGGGGTACCCAACTACAAAACGCACCACTTTGTTGTTTTGGGTATAATTTTTGAGATATTCAATTATCTTTGCAGCCGGGATTGTATCCAGGGCAGAAGCAAAAATTCCGAGGGGGTCACTTACTGCAACACCAACTCTCTTTCTGCCATAATCAATTCCTATAATTCTGTCCATTCTGCAAAGTTAAATTTTTATAAGGAAAAATGGCTAAAAAAAAGTATAGATTCTCCATCTTCAACGACACCACCCATGAAGAGATCTTCTCCTTCAGGGCCTACGGAGTACTCTCCATACTTACCATACTGCTTGCTGTAATAATGCTCATTGCATCCGTTACAGTACTTATATCATTTACCTCCCTGAGGGAATTCATCCCCGGATACCCCTCTGCCCAAAGCAGGCATGACCTTGTACAGAATGCCCTCAAAATAGATTCATTGCAGAATGAGGTGAACATATGGAGGCTCCAGTTGGCAAACATCCAGAGGATAGCAACAGGCAGGCAGCCCATACACATAGACAGTCTGCTGAACCTGCACGGCAGCCGCGATTCAATTGCAGAATTCAGCACCGAGTACTACAGGGACGACTCACTGTTGAGGGCCACAGTGCTCAAGGAGGAGCAGTTCAACCTCACAGCCAAATCCCACAAGATTGAACAGATAGAGGGGCTGCATTTCTTTACTCCGCTCAAGGGGGTAGTTACAGAAGAGTACAACCTGGCAATAGGGCACCCTTATCTGGACATTGCAGCAGAAGAGAACAGTACAGTTTCAGCAGTGCTCAACGGTACGGTAATATATGCAGGCTGGGATGATGAGAACGGTTTTGTAATACAGATACAGCACGACAACAACCTGGTATCCGTATACAAGCACAACTCCAAACTCCTGAAGAAAGTAAGGGACAAGGTGACCGCCGGAACCCCTATCTCACTTGTAGGAAATACCGGGACACTCAGTACCGCCCCGCATCTCCATTTTGAGTTATGGCACAAGGGGGAACCAATAGACCCTTCACAGTACATCAAATTCTAGCGCAATCATGAACAAGAGACATATAACAATATTGGGATCCACAGGATCCATAGGAACCCAGGCACTGGATGTAATATCACATCATCCCGACATGTTTGAGGTTGACACACTAACTGCAAACAACAACGCCGGACTGCTCATTGAGCAGGCACGCAGGTTCAAACCAAACAATGTGGTAATCTGCAACGAGGAGCTTTACACCACAGTAAATGATGCCCTTGCAGGAACAGATACAAAAGTTTTTGCAGGAATGGGCTCAGTAAACAGTCTTGTACAGAGCAGCACTACAGACATAGTGCTTGCCTCAATGGTGGGATTCAGCGGACTGGAGCCAACCCTCAACGCAATAAGGGCAGGTAAAGTCATTGCCCTGGCCAATAAGGAGACCCTGGTTGCGGCAGGAAGCATTGTAACACGTCTTGCAAGGGAGTACAACAGCCCAATAATACCAGTTGACTCAGAGCATTCTGCAATTTTCCAATGCCTGCAGGGAGAACACACCCAGATTGAAAAACTTATCCTTACTGCATCCGGTGGTCCGTTCCGCACCTGGAAGGGGGAGGATATTGCAAAAGCCACAAGAGAGCAGGCCCTTAACCACCCCAACTGGGATATGGGGGCAAAAGTCACCATAGACTCAGCCAGCATGATGAACAAGGGACTGGAGATGATAGAAGCCTCATGGCTATTCAATGTAAACCCAGATGACATTGAAATTGTTGTACATCCGCAATCCATTGTCCACTCAATGGTACAGTTTACAGACGGATGCCTTAAGGCGCAGTTGGGGGCTCCCGACATGAGGGTCCCTATCCAGTATGCCCTCTCATACCCGGAAAGGGTATCTCTGGATACAAAGAGAATCAGTTTTGCAGAACTTGCTCATCTGGATTTCTTTGCTCCCGACACTACCCGGTTCCCTGCAATTGACCTGGCCTACCAGGCGCACAGGATGAAGGGCAACATGGCCTGCATCATGAACGGGGCAAATGAAATTGCAGTTGATGCATTCCTCAAAGGGAAGGTACTCTTCCACAGGATACCTGAAATTATTGAAAAAACAATGGAAAAGGCTACCTTTGTGCCCCTGCCCGACATAGATGACATTTACCAGTCACACAAGCAGGCAAAAGAGATAGCAACAAGTTTAATTTAAGAAATAAGAAGATGGTTGTTTTAATAAAGATACTGCAACTTGTATTGGCCCTGAGCATACTGGTACTTATCCATGAGTTCGGGCACTTCCTTTTTGCAAGAATATTCAAGATAAGGGTTGAGAAATTCTACCTTTTCTTTGACCCATGGTTCAGCCTTTTCAAATACAAGCCCAAAAACAGCGATACCGAATACGGTATAGGATGGCTTCCGCTGGGTGGCTACTGCAAGATAGCGGGAATGATAGATGAGTCCATGGACAAGGAGGCCATGGCCAAAGAGCCGCAGCCTTGGGAATACCGCAGCAAACCTGCATGGCAGAGATTCTTTGTAATTTTTGGAGGAGTACTTTTCAACTTTATCCTTGCAATAGTAATCTACACCGGGATAATGTACACCTGGGGGGAGCAATACATAAAGAATTCAGATGTAACCACAGGTATTTATGCGAGCCAACTTGCCCAGGAAATAGGTTTCTGCAACGGGGACCGCATCATTTCATTTGACGGCATTGTCCCCGACAAGTTCAACGAACTGCAGGTTGACCTTATACGTACCCAGGCAAAGGAGGCTAAAGTATTGAGGAACGGAGATACTGTAACCGTATCCATAGATCCCATATATATCCCTACCATACTCAATACCCCAGGGATGTTCAGTTACGGAATCCCTTTTGAGGTGAAGGAGATTCCAGACACATCACTCAACGCATCAAGCGGGCTAATGGCAAAAGACAGGCTTCTGGCCATAAACGGGAACTCATGCGACATGTTCTACAAAGCGCAGGAGGTGCTTATGGGCTTTAAGGGAGACTCCATTGTTGCAACAGTAGCCAGGGGCAATGAGATTGTTCTTGTACCTCTGCTTACAGATACATTGGGACGCCTTCAGGTTTTGGTAAACTCCAATCTGGAAGAGTTCTACACCGTTACCAAGAAGGAATATACACTGCTGTCGGCAATACCGGCCGGCATAAACAAGGCTGTCACCACAGTAACCAACTATTTCAAGGAACTGAAACTCATCTTCTCTCCAAAAACTGAAGCATACAAATCTGTTGGCAGTTTCATAACCATAGGCAAGATATTCCCAGGCACTTGGGACTGGCATAGTTTTTGGGGTATTACAGCATTCCTGTCTGTGATGCTGGCGGTATTGAACATACTCCCTATTCCTGCACTGGACGGCGGGCACCTTGTATTTACCCTATATGAAATGGTTACAGGGCGCAAGCCGAGCGACAAGTTCCTTGAGTACGCACAAATGGTAGGAATGGTTCTCCTGCTGGGACTTATGGTGCTTGCCTTTGGAAACGACATTTTCAGATTGTTCAATTAAAGAAATAACAATATATGAAACTTCTCAAAGCAATAATTTTAGGACTTACCGCTCTGGTTGCCATCAGTTGCAACGACACTGATGCTCTTGTAAAACAGAATGTCGGCGGCAAAGCCGGGGAGATTATAATTGTAGCCAACAAGGCTGACTGGGAGAGTGAACCGGGCAACGAACTGCGCGCAGTACTGGCAACCCCATACCCTTATCTTCCACAGTCAGAGCCTTCATACACACTTATAAATATTCCCCACAAAAGTTTCACATCGCTGTTCGAGTACCACAGGAACATCATAATCCTTAAAGTTGACAAGGAACTTGAGGCAAAATTCACCGCTGTGGAAGATGTATGGGCAGCACCTCAAACTGTAATCATGATTACAGCACCTACCAAGGAAGAGGCAGCCAAAGTGATTGCCGATCATGCTGAGCAGTTGTTCAACATAATCAACCAGGCAGAAAGGAACAGAATCATGAGGAACTCCAAGAAGTATGAAGATGTTGCCTTGAGGAAGTTTGTTGCAGACAAGTTCGGAGGTTCCCCATATTTCCCTAAAGGATACTCCCTTAAGAAGCAGACAGACAACTTTGTATGGATTTCATATGAAACCACATACACCAATCTGGGCATATTCGTATATAAAATCCCTTATAAGGATTCTACATCTGTACAACTGGAAAGCCTTATGGCTGCAACAGGCGACATGATGCAGGAAAATGTACCGGGTATGGTTGAAAACAGTTATATGACCATAAGCAGCGAGGTTACCCCAGGCTTGGAAGTAATGAAGTACAAGAACCGCAACTTTGTAGAAATGAGAGGATTATGGGAGGTTAAGAACGATTTTATGGGAGGTCCTTTTGTTATACATGCATTTTATGACAAGAACAATCCAAAAGAGATAATTGTAGTTGAAGGATTTGTGTATGCACCAAGATACGACAAGAGAGACTATATAAGGCAGGTGGAATCCATACTGTACTCTTTTGACTGGAAAGAAGACTTTGGAAAATAATTTTGGAGGTATAAAAATTATTTATATCTTTGCAGTCCCAAAGTGGAAAGGTCGGTTCGTCTAACGGTTAGGACTCAAGATTTTCATTCTTGCAATAGGGGTTCGATTCCCCTACCGACTACTAAGAATATTAAAAAATAAAATCATGGCAAATCACGCATCAGCAGAAAAACGCAATCGCCAGAATGCGAAGCGTAGATTGCATAATCGTTATTATGCAAAGACAACACGTAATGCTATCAAAGCATTGCGTAACACTACCGACAAAGAGGCAGCACTAGCACTTATGCCTAAAGTAGCAGCAATGTTGGACAAATTGGCTAAAAAGAACATCATTCACAGCAATAAGGCTGCAAACCTTAAGAGTGGTCTTGCTGTTTATGTAAATAAATTGGCGTAAATTTATCCTTATTATTGAGATAAAGATAAAACTTCCCAAACTTTGGGAAGTTTTATTTTTTTATGCAATATGAGAGATAAGTTTACTATTCAGGATTGGGCGGTTGAAGATAGGCCCAGAGAAAAATTTTTGGAACGTGGCCCCGAGAGTCTGAGTGATGCTGAGTTGCTGGCTATCCTGATACGGGCAGGGAACAGGGATGAGAATGCCATTGAACTGGCCAGAAGAGTTCTGCGTGGAGCAGAGAATTCACTGAAAAACCTTAATGGCTTCACTTTTGAAGACCTCAAAAGGTTCAGGGGTATTGGGATAGGGAAAGCACTCTCCATAATGGCAGCCTTTGAACTGGGGAAACGGTGCCAGATGGAGAGCACACCTGCCATGCCGCAGGTTTACTCGTCTGTCACTGCTGCCGCAATTGTAATTCCTCTGCTCAAGGATCTGCACCATGAGGAGTGCTGGGTACTTTACCTTAACAAATCAAACAAACTTCTTGGGAAAGAGAGAATTTCCAAAGGTGGGCTGGATACTACAGTAGTGGATGTGAGGATAATAATAAAAAAAGCCCTGCAGAAGAATGCATGCCATTTAATACTGGTACACAACCACCCGTCGGGAAACAGATATGCAGGAGAAGCAGACAAGATACAGACAAACAAACTGCAGAAGGCGGCACAGATGTGCGACATAAAACTTGTAGACCACATAATTGTTGCAGGAGAGAATTATTTCAGTTTTGCAGATGAGGGTCTGTTATAACAGCCGTATTTTCATTATATTTGTTCATGTAATACCTTAAAGTTATGAAAACGATAAATCTTGGCCAGAGCAATTCAATCCTCAACCGGTTCATTGCAGAACTCAGGGATAAGAACATTCAGAAAGACAGCATGAGATTCAGAAGGAACCTTGAACGTATAGGGGAAATTTTCGCTTATGAGATAAGCAAGACCTTGAATTACTCCGCAAAGGAGGTTGCTACACCCCTCGGTATTGCCAACTGCTCCATTCCCGACGAAAACCTGGTGCTTGCCACAATCCTGAGGGCTGGTGTTCCATTGCATAACGGGATGCTGAACATCTTTGACAAAGCCCAGAACGCCTTTGTGGCTGCATACCGCAAATATGGGAAGGACAACAAGTTTACAATACAGATAGAATACATAAGTTCCCCTTCCATTGAAGGGAAGATTCTGGTTATAGCGGACTCCATGCTTGCCACAGGATCCTCACTTGTACTGGCTTATGAGAAGTTGTGCGAAAAGGGGGAACCCGCACATACCCATATAGTGTGCCCGATTGCAAGCGAATTCAGCCTTGGATACCTCTCAAAGCACTTGCCACACAAAAAAGTTACACTTTGGGTTGCCGCAGTTGATGAAGAACTCACCAACAAATCATATATAGTTCCAGGTATAGGTGATGCCGGAGACCTGGCATACGGAGACAAACTATAACTCTTTTCTGAGTCTTGCTATAGGAATATTGAGTTGCTCCCTGTACTTTGCAACTGTACGGCGGGCAACTTTATATCCCTTGGCACTGAGAACCTCAACAAGTTCCTCATCTGTAAGCGGTTTGCCTTTATCCTCGGCATCCACACTCTCCATAAGTATTTTCTTTATCTCCCTTGTAGAGACCTCCTCCCCACCCTCGGTCATAAGCCCTTCAGAGAAAAAATACTTCAATGGATATATTCCAAAATGGGTTTGTATGTACTTGCAGTTCACAACCCTGGAAATGGTTGAGATATCGAGTCCTGTCTTCTCTGCTATATTCTTCAGCACCATTGGCTTGAGTTTGGTCTCATCTCCATCCATAAAATATTCTCTCTGGAAATCAATTATGGCGTTCATTGTATTCTGCAGAGTATTGTGCCTCTGCTTAATAGCCTCAATGAACCATTTTGCGGAGTCGAGTTTCTGCTTTACAAAACTGGCTGCCTCCTTCCCCGCCTTGGTCCCTGAACTGGCAGAATCCATAAGCAGTTCCGCGTATCTCCTGTTCACCTTCAACTCCGGCACAGAAAACTTCGGCATGCTCATAATCAGTTCCCCATCCTTCTCCTCAAGAAGAAAATCAGGGATAATCTGCTGGGCCTGGTCTTCATAGGAATCGTCTATCTGGCCCCCCGGGCGTGGATTGAGCCTTACAATCTCCTCTATTGCCTCTTTCAGTTCCTCCTGGGTTATCCCCATTCTGGAGATTATCTTTGAATAATGCTTCTTTGTAAACTCCTGAAAATAGTCCTGCAATATTATGCGGGCCCTCTCCTGTGCAACATTTTTTCCGCTCAACTGGAGCAGAAGACACTCCTGCAAATCTCTTGCACCCACACCGGCAGGTTCAAACTCCTGTATTATTGAAAGGATCTTCTCAAGTTCCTCCTCAGTAGTCTCAATATTCAGACGGAGCAGTATGTCATATGAGAGAGACTCAAGGTCTCTGCGCAGATATCCGTCATCATCCAGGCTACCTATAATGAAGACTGCAATTGAACGGGTACGCTCATCCAGTTTCTTGTATCCCAACTGCACCACAAGATTCTCCTGGAAACTCTCCTTTACGGAAAATGTGCTGTATTGGGGTTTGGCATCCTTCCCCTGGTTGTTCACATACAACTTATATGACGGAGTGGGATCATCTGCGGGATACTCGCTCAAAGAGACATTCTTTGGCGAATCGTTCTCGGGGTCATCACTCTCTGTAATCTCATCAAGCACAGGATTCTCCTCCAACTCCTTCCTTATTTTCTGTTCAAGTTCAAGAGTAGGCAACTCCAGCAGTTTTATTGTCTGTATCTGGAGCGGTGATAATTTTTGTTGCTGTTTTTGTTGTAACCCCTGTTTTAACATAATGACAAAGATACAATTTTTTTTAACTTAGCATCCACAAATAACCCCCGTTATGGAAAGCCTTAACAAAGATTTAAAAGTAGATTTGAACGCTGTTATAGCTTCTAAAAGTGAGAAGTTAGCAAAATACACACCAAAGTTTCTCCTTGCCTGGCTAAAAAAGGTAATACACCAGGATGAACTCAATGAAATCCTCCGTTTCAGCAATGGGGCCATTGATGTGGAGTTTGCAGACAAAACCCTTCAGTGGCTTAACGCAAGAGGCAATGTAAAGTTCACTGACAGAGAGAGTTTAAAGCCCAACGGGAGATACATTTTTGTATCCAACCATCCGTTGGGAGGGCTGGACGGGCTAATTATGATATCTGTTTTGGGGAAAATTTTCGGGAAGATAAAATTTGTGGTAAATGATATTCTGCTCAATATAATTCCCATGCGCAGCCTGTTTGTTCCGGTTAACAAACACGGCAGAATGGGGAAGGAGTATGGGAAAATGATACATGATGCCTACTCTTCAGATGCCCAGATTCTCTACTTCCCGGCAGGATTGTGCTCACGCCTTATAAAGGGGGAGATAACCGACCTCAAATGGCAGAAGAACTTCCTCAAACAGGCAAAAAGATACAACCGTGATATTGTTCCTGTATATTTTGAAGGGAGGAATTCCAAATTCTTCTACCGCCTGGCCAATATAAGGAAAGCACTTGGAATAAAATTCAACATTGAAATGATTTTCCTTCCCGACGAAATGTTCCGGCAAAAAAACAGTATATTTGCGGTAACGATAGGAAAACCTGTACCCATTGAAACAATTGATTCCAGCAGGACATTGGAGCAGTGGTGTATGGAGATACGGAAGATGTGCTACCAGTTAAAAGAGAATTGAATGGAACCTATAATCCCGCCTGTTGACAGGAAACTGATAATAAAGGAACTCACACGCGACAAATTCATAAGGGCCACCAGAAAGGGTGACAATTACCTCTATGAGGTAACTGCCCACGACTCCCCCAATATCATGCAGGAGATAGGGAGACTCAGGGAGATATCATTCAGAGTTGGTGGTGGCGGTACAGGAAAAGCCGTGGATATAGATGAATATGACACTGATCCGCACGAGCCGTACAGGCAACTGATAGTATGGGATCCAAAAGACCAGGAAATCATTGGAGGGTACCGGTACATAAACTGCGGCGGGTTGGACATCAGCAAAATGGCGACAAAGGAACTGTTTGACTTTTCCGAGGAGTTCATAAATGAGTATATGCCTTTTACCATAGAACTCGGACGCTCATTTGTACAGCCGAACTACCAGAGCACCAACATCAGACGTAAAAGTCTGTATGCCCTTGACAACCTGTGGGACGGACTTGGAGCACTTGTGGTAAAATACTCCAACATAAAGTATTTCTTTGGCAAGGTTACAATGTACACCTCTTACAATGCCCGGGCCAGGAACCTGCTGCTGCACTTCCTCAAAAAGTACTTCAGGGACCAGCACTCTCTTGTAAGGCCTATTACACCGCTCGAATGCGACATTGACAATCCGTACTTTGTAGAACTGTTCAAAGGACTGGAGTTCAAGGAGGGATACAAGGTACTGCAGAAGGAGATAAAGAACAACGGCGAGCACATTCCGCCGCTAATCAACTCATATATGAACCTCTCCCCTTCCATGAAGGTATTCGGCACCGCAATCAACCACGGTTTTGGAGGTGTAGAGGAGACAGGGATACTGGTGAACATCCCCGACATCTACCCCGAAAAGATAGAGCGCTACATTACCCCGCTACGCAGCTGGGCACACAGGATAAGGGTAAAATGGTGGAAAAAATAAATCCCGACAGGATTTGTCGGGAAGATGATTCTATATTGCAGGAAAAAAGATGCTCTCTTTCACCACAATTGCCCTGGGGTAGAAAGGGAGTATTTTATTGAGTTCCTTCACCGCTTCCGATTTTGTGCGGTAATCACCTACAACTACCTTAAAGAAAGGGTTGGTATAACTGCGGTAAGTGGGTATGAGAGGAAACTGCTCCTGAAAAGCCTTCTCCAGTTCCTCAGATTCAACGCGGGCTGTCTGCTTGTTGTCAAAGAAAAGCCTTATCCTGTAACCCTGGCGCTTGCGCTCTCCATTTGCCTTTACATATTTCTCATACGCCGGCCCCATCTCCTGCGGCTGGTTAAGTCTTACGCTTCCATCTGCCGGCTGGCCAAGCACATGAAAAATTGTCTTGCCCACAAGTGAAGAATCTGCCAGAGGAGCCCTTGCCACAACTGTAGAATCTGTTTGGGGTACAGCCTGTACAACATTCTGCTGCGCAAAAGCAGGCAATGCCAACGCAGCCGAAAATATAATTGCAATTATCCTTTTCATCATTTCCTTATTATTTCTTTAACCAGTTCGCCAACCGGAACATCCTTAAGAACTATCCTTTTGGTTATTATTCCCTGCTTTATCCTTATTGTAACATCTGCAGTAAAATGCTCTTGCTTCAACCCTCCTGCAAAAATAGCAATAGGATCTGAGAGTTCCCCCCTGAGGGTGATGTTTGCAACTGAAGATGCTCCCGGAGCAATCCGGCACTTTTGGGGTGTATCAACCTGCAGAATGGATGCAAACTCACTCCCCTGTTTCTTTATTGAGCCCTCAACCCCTACAACCTCAAAAGTTGCCCTTGTGGGATTATCAACCTCCAGTTTTACCTCAACCTGGGCAGCATTGAGCGAGACCATGGAAAAACTCACCACATCCAGCCCTGCAAGTTCAATATCCCTGTAATTGGCACATCCACCCAATATCAGTGAACATGCAAGGAGTATAAATATCAATTTCTTCATTTGACAAAGGTAAAAAAACTTATAAAAAACTTATCTTTGTGTTTTAATAATTTGACTACATGACAAACAAATATTGTTCCGTAAAGCCCATTAAAGACAGTTCACTGCCACAGGTATTCATAGAGACCTACGGCTGCCAGATGAACGTGAACGACAGCGAGGTGGTACTTTCAGTACTTCAGAAAGCCGGCTATGCTTTATGCGACTCCTTGCAACAGGCAAATGTAATACTGGTAAACACCTGTTCTATAAGGGATAACGCAGAACAGAGGATATGGGGAAGGCTTGACGTATTCCTCCAGGAGAAAAAGAAAAGGAAAAATGTAGTGGTAGGAGTACTGGGCTGTATGGCAGAAAGGCTCAAGGAAGAACTGTTGGAGCACCCTGCAGTTGACATTGTAGCAGGTCCGGATTCCTACAGGAACATTGCAAACCTCATTGCAGCCCTTGACACAGGAGAAAAGCAGATAAACACCAAACTGCTGCGCGAGGAGACATATTCAGACATATCTCCGGTAAGGCTCGACAAAAACGGCGTTTCTGCCTTCATCTCAATTATGAGAGGCTGCAACAATATGTGCTCATACTGTGTTGTACCTTACACAAGAGGAGCCGAGAGGAGCCGAGACCCTCACAGCATTGTAAGGGAAGCCCAAGAACTCTTTGATGCAGGATACAAGGAGGTTACCCTTCTGGGGCAGAATGTGGATTCATACAAATGGGTTAATCCCGACAACACCACAGAAACCACAAACTTTGCCCAACTGCTTGAACTTGTGGCCCTGGTAAGCCCACAATTGAGGGTAAGGTTCTCAACCTCACACCCTAAAGATATGGGCAACGGAGTACTCTATACTATGGCAATGTATCCTAACATCTGCAACCACATACACCTTCCTGTACAGAGCGGAAGCGATGCAATGCTGGAGAAAATGAACAGGAAATACACCCGGGAGGGGTATCTTTACAGAGTTTCCAAGATAAGGGAGATTATCCCGGACTGCGCAATAAGTACAGACATAATTGCAGGATTCTGCGGCGAGACACTTGAAGACCATGCCGACACCCTTTCAATAATGAGAGAAGTAGGTTACGACTCCGCATTCATGTTCCAGTACTCAATGAGGCCCAACACCAAAGCCCACAGGCACTTTACAGACGACGTGCCTTTAGAGGAGAAAACCCGCAGACTGAACGAGATAATTGAACTGCAGAACAGCCTTTCACTTGCCAGCAACCAGAAATGCGTAGGCAAAGAGTATGAAGTTCTGATTGAAGGCACATCAAAAAGGTCTGCCGAGCAACTGTTCGGACGCACACCTCAAAACAAGGTTTGCGTATTTGACGGCAAAGGGCACAAGATTGGAGACTATGTAACCGTAAAAGTAACCTCATGCACCTCTGCAACACTTATGGCAGAACTGGTTGAAGAATAGCCCCGGTTTGAGGCCACGCACCACAAAATGGCAGAAACACATCGGTGCATATCTGTCGGGAAGAAAAAAGAATTTATAACTTAACACAAAAAATACGCGCTATGACAAAAATGAAAACTGTATACCTTGGCAATCTGAGGACAGAGGCCGAGCATTTGCAATCAGGCAACAAGATTATCACTGATGCACCACTTGACAACAACGGCAAAGGAGAGGCTTTCTCACCTACAGACCTTCTTGCCACCTCACTTGGAAGTTGCATGCTTACAATTATGGGCATCTCTGCCCCTGCATACGGCTACAACCTTGAGGGAACCGTAATTGAAACAGAAAAAATAATGGGAACAGACCCAAGAAGAGTTGTTGAACTGAAACTGAACATCACTTTCCCTAAAGACAACAACTACACCGACAGACAGAAAAGGGTGATTGAAGCATCTGCAAAATCATGCCCTGTTTACAACAGTTTGCACCCGGACATTAAAAAATCCATAACTTTCAACTATTAAAATTTGGATTTTAAATAAAAGTTTGTACATTTGCGCTCTCAAAAGTTCTTAACCTTTGTGATGCGGTTCTTACGGGAGCGCAAATGAAAGGCCCAGATGGCGGAATCGGTAGACGCGCTGGTCTCAAACACCAGTGGGGCGACCCGTGCCGGTTCGACCCCGGCTCTGGGTACAAAATAAGGTTGGCAATCACTTGATTATCAACCTTATTTCATTTATTGGGTGTAACATAGGTGTAACAATTTAACCGTATTACTACTTTTGTCCTATATTCACACCCCTAATATACTGATTTTTTTGTTACTCATTCTACTTTCTGTTGCAGAAAGTAAGGCAATTTTGTAACACGCTCATATACAATCAGTTACAAGCATTTTTAAAAACACGAGTAACAAATGGGTAACAAAATTTGCAGGGTTTTGTAATGTGTTAAATATCAATTATTTACCCTATTAAACTCATTCAATATCTCTACATAATCAGCTATCACGACCATTGGAGTAAAAAATTTAAGTCTCTCAGTACCGTTAATATCGGCATCATCTATCATTTCGCATAGTATATCACAAATGATAGCCTTTTGTGCGTTCAATCTCTCTTCGTTCCTGCAATCCTCAATCATTTTTGCAAGACGATTATTAACCTCTACTAACATAGTCTTCTAATTGTCCGCTACATATATCATCTGATAATACACTATACAAATCATCTAATAGGATTTGTTTCGCTTGTTCGAGGGCTTCCCAAAATCTCGTATTTGCACTATCGCTATCAGCCCATATTGCATATGAAAATGTATTGTAATTGTTTGATAGTTCAAATAACTCAGCTATCAATGCTATTATTTCTCTGTACCGTTGAGGCATTTCAATAGCTTTGTTGGGGTCTCTTAACGCTTTAATTGTCTCTTCCATAATTTAATTGTTAATGATTTGATGATGCAAATGTAATAGCAAAATTCGAAACCTCAAAATGCGTAAAACAGTGCTTATTAAGCACTTAATATCCCTTTGCCTATATGGATATACTCTTCGTGAGTGCCTATTAAGTACCGTTTTAGGGGGTGTTAAAAAATAAAAAAAGTTGGTATTTCTTCATCAAATACCAACTTTACAAGCCTGAATGCCGATAGCATTTCATATACGCAACGCAAATTTACTCAAAATCCATAAACGATGTAACATTAGCATCAAAAATAATTTCGCCTGCCTCATTTATGGTTATTATGGCTTCTGTTGTCGCATCTATACCTGACACACCCATAATTACATTGCCTGAGTGTTTAGACACCTCTTTGTTAAAATCTACGATGTCGCTATATAGCTTCTTTGCCCGTTTGAGAAATTTTGCGTGTTCTTTGTTCTTTACTCTTTGGCAATTATGCTCCTTTAATTTAGCCTCATCAAAAGAAATACCTTTATTGCTAATAGTTAGATATTCAAGCCTCCAATATCCGCCCTCCTGTGGTTTATAGAAATGTATTGCTTTGTTTGAATATTCTTGCTTGGTTCTCTTGAAGATTGCAATAATTTCACTTTTTGCATCGTCAAAGCCTCTTAGGAAATCCATTTTTGCTCTTTCGTACTCAATGCGTTCAGCCTCAATATTATACTTTTGTTCTACTACCTCAACAATCGGAGTGTATTCAAAATCTGCAATTGCACAAAGAATATTAGGTGTTATTTCTATTGCGGAAATAAAACCTTTATTCTCTAATTCTGAGATAAGAGTATTTATCAAGTTGCAAAACGCTGTTAAATCTGCTTTTTGGTTCGCATATCGGCTCTGATTATTACCTAATAAATCGTTTGTCTGAAATTCGCTTTGTTGTTCCATATCAATATTTATTTATGAGTTCTATTCTCTTGGTAATATATTCTTCACGGGGTAACTTGCCCCTTGCATAATCTCTCATCAATTCGGATAGTGCAAGTAATCCACTATTCGAGAGTTCCAATATTTCAAGCCGTATAATTTCCCGTTCTATATCTTCTATATTCTGTGGTTCATTATCTTGCCTTTCATATATCGAAGTATCGAGCGTTCCACTCTGTACGGCTTCAAGTAATGCGATTTTTTGCCTATGCGATAATTCTATTTTCATTACTCATTGTTCCTTAATTCGTTTAATATTCTACTTGCCACATCTGCAACATCATCTTCGGATAAATCCGAAATATCTGCTTTTATGGCTTGTTTCTTTGGAATTACATACTGCATCAGCCTTTCAAGCATCATTACACGGTCTTTGGGTTCAAGTTCTTGTAAATCAGCCTCAATTTGTCTGCGGTTTTGTTTTATCAGTTTGGCGAGCCACCCTCTAATATCAGATGTTACTCGGTTGGGAGTTCCTTTCTTTCGCCCTCCTGTTTTGGGCGTTCCTTTTGCTCTCCGTCTTGGTTTTAATTCTTGATTTTCCATTTCTACTTTTATCTATTTTAGAAATGACGTTATTTTCTATCAGGCAAGCCTTTTGCCCATTTCTGAGCTTCATCTTTGGAGCTAAACTCTTCGCTATCCTCAACTGTTAAACCAATAGGGCATTGCAGAGCCTCGCCCTGTTCATCAATCCAATCACTTGTGATTTTGTTTAATTCCTCCTGCGTAATAGTATCTGCTTTCATCTTAAAATGTTGTTTGATAATCATTTTCACTTATAGCGGTTACTTCATAACTTCTACGCTGTTGAGGTTCTTTGAGCGTTGAGGCTTTTTCTCTCCTGCTCCAATTCCTTAGAGCTGCTTTCCAATCTTTCATTTTGGCTTTACCAACACACCAACCGTTACTCTCGTAATAGTTATAAAACATATCCGCATCACAATTTAACGTCTCTACATCTATTAAAGATTTAATTTCTTCAATAGAGGGCTTAGAAAAGTGCTTTGTACTTTTCTTATTATTTACATTTATATTTTCATTTACATTACCATATACATTTACATTAGGCTTGTTCTCGGTTGAGTTCGCTTGTTTTTGCTTGTTTTCGGTTGTTTTGTTGGCATTAAGGTTGCCAATTGGAGCACCTCCTTTCCTGCCGTTAATGGCATTTGTCTTTCTCCTTGCTTTCGCCCCGTCTATTGCATACCTCATCGGTATAAACATAGCTTCAAGAGTTCCCAACGGGTCAATATCCGAAAAATCAGGCTCAATATCATATAACCCATAATTCGCAATAGCCTTAAATAATGCTAATTGTACGGTTTCATTTTTAACTGCCTCGATTTGCGTTAAAAAAGTCGGGTAAAATACAAATGTATCCGCACTATCCTTGCTCATTGACCCCTCCTTTCTTTTCGTGTTGTCTGTCAATTTCAGGGCGTATATTCTTATTGAAGTATTTAAGAGTTTCCCCGTTGAGATTGTCGGGTTCTTGGCGATATGCTCCATATCGTGAGATAGCCCTATAATATTCTACTCTCTCATTCGTTGAGTTGAGGCTATCGCCAAAATGTACCCAATCCGCAAAAAACTTAAAAGAATATCCCATAATTACCCCTCCTGCTTTAAAAAATATACTTTATATCGTGAGCCGTAATCGCTTACTCTCCATTCGTCAAGTATCGTAATACCCTTGTTTCTGAGTTCTGCAATATGTCCTCTTGGGTCGCATAAATGCAGATATATAGAAATGTCAGCTGCGGAGTATTTACCTCCATTACGGAGTAAATTATACACTTTCCTTTGTACTCTTGGCAATTTATCTATAACTTTGCCATTGTCTTTTGTTGAGGGGGTCGGTATCATATCGCACCTCCTTTCTTCATACAATATGTTGTAGCTTGTTGGTTGAGTTCTGCACCCGTTGAGGCTCTATTGCTTTGCAACCACTCTTCAAGCTCTCTTCTATTAAAATATACAGTTCTACCTGTCGGCTTGTAGCACGGTATTTCTCGGTTCATTGTGAGCCTGTATAATGTGCTTTTCTTTAAGCCCATATATTTAGAGACCTCATCAATAGTTAGCACCTCTTTTGAGCAAAAAATAATCTTATCTGCTATTTGCTCAGCCAAATGTCTTAATTCCTCTTGGTTCATACTTTTGCAATGTTGCGTTAAACAAAAGGCGTGTGCACTCCGCCAACTTCCTTTATGAAAGCTGATGCAAAATTGCAAACCAAATACAACTAAAAACCCCTACAATTGCCCATTGTGGGGTTGTAGGGGTTTGTGTGCCTGTTGTTTGCTCAGAAATAAAACTACCACATCATTGCCTGTTATTATCGATTATGGTTTGAAGTCTCGTTCCGTCATAAATAAGAGCCATTCCTATATAATCGGCTGCTTGTTTTATTAGATTATCATCGGTTGCAATATAATAATCCCGAATATAGTAATACTCATCTTCTTTGCCAATCTTAGCCCAAATCTGATAATTAGAATACTCCTTGTTCATCATATCAAGAGTATATTGTAATGCCTCTTTCTCGCTTTGGTAAAAGGGGTATTTCTCAATTTCTTTTTTATGCTTTGCAGCAATATCAGGGTTATATCTCATTCGAGCCTGAGCATTCTCGTAAATATATGCAAATTCGGCTTGGTTAATTCTAAATCTATCTCCCATAATTATACAAAAACGCTGTCTATTAGCTCTTTTTTCGTTGGGGTTCGCCCCGTTTTTTGAGTATCATTGAAATTACTCCTTAATCCTGTAATCTTAAAAAGGGTTTCAAATGGCTGCCAACTTGTACGAGGTTGTCCATTACTATTGACACCTTTCCCCATATTACATTTAAGACTAAACTCGCTCACAAACCACGATAACAACTCTTTTCCCTCAGTCCATTTATAATTATTGTCAATCAGCCCCAATTCTATTGCTTTATTGAGGTATTTCTGGGCTTTGTCTCTCTTACATTCGGGCACTTTATTAAGAAACTCCTGAAATGTACCTATTTCATTGTTTTGTTGTTTCTTTTTGGGTGTTATTTGTGGCTGAGTTTCTACATTGCTCTGCTGTTGCATCATTTCCTCAACAATATTGATAGCCACCAACAAACGACCCAATCTTCTTTTCTGTTCTATTGTTAAATTGTCATTGCTTGTTATAGTTGCGTTGTTTTCAAAAGATACAACGGGGCAATTATCGCTAAATTTAGAGTATTCGCTCATCAATACGCCCCAAAATGCTTTGACACTATACAAGCCCGAACAATATTTTATAATATCATTCTCGCTATATGTATCATCAATAATGCCTGATATAAATTCTTTATCTGTCATACTTCTATAATCCCTGTATAATACTTTTTATAGAATTTTTTGAATGGCTCTACTGCATCTAACATTGTAAAATAAGTTTTCGCATATCGATTGAAGATAAGAGATTTTAATGTTATGGGGATTGAGTCCTGAGCCTCGAATTGAGATAATCCTACGAGGCTATACTCATTCAAATACTCTTCAAAATTAGCGGTCTTATAAGTTTTTATCCAATACTGCTCATAAAACCACAACATCGCCTTGTTTTGGTCTGTTCCCTCAAATGGATTACTATCTTCCCCTTTGTAGTATTTACAATATCTCAAATTATGTTCTTCCATATTATTACAAATTAAGTTCGGGTAAGCTATTTATAGCCTCTTGTTTTAAGCTATCTACGGCACGAGTGTATTTCTCTGTATGCTTTAATCCACTATGTCCTAAAAGGCTTGCTACGGTCTTGATATTTGCTCCATTGTTGAGGATATTAACCGCAAAGCTATGTCTTGCACAATGCCAACTAATATGCTTGTTAATTCCTGCTCTTTTTACCCACCTTTTGAGGGCTTTTAAGCACATCTCATAACTCGGCAAGGGGAATATAAGTTCTGTCCTATTGTCGGGTTGTTGAGGCTCTCCAATGAGTTTTAATATACCCTCATTCAGAGGTATTATAACACTGCTATTTGCACTATGTCCCTTTGTTTTGCTTTGCTCAAAATTTAGTCTCTTGTTGGCAAAATCAACATTCTCAAATGTGAGGTCTTTCACATCGCAATATCTCAAACCACAATAAAGACAAAATATAAATGCTCTTCTTATATTGGGGTTCTCGTTCTCGTAATGTGTTGCTATCAATGTTTGTATTTCTTCCTGAGATAAAACCTCTTTCTTCAAGCGTTGCTCATCAACTTTAATTATAATTCCATTACACGGATTTTTAAGCATTACATCGTGCTCAATAGCATATTTAATCACTTTCTTAAATCTTGCATATATGCTCTTTGCTCCCTCTCCAACGCTTCGGCTTTGCAGATACTCGGTAAAATCCTCTATCATATCCCTTGTTATTTGCTCGGGCTTAATCCTGAGTGAGAATTTACTGTATTCGGGGGTATCTTTAAGGAAATCAACAAAGCGATTTAATGCTATCTGCATCATTCTTATGTCTTTCTTGGTATAGCTGTCTATATATGCCCTGAAATAGTCAATAAAGTTAATATCACGGTCTTTCTTTAATCGATAACCGTGCATACTTTCTTTGAGTTCCTGCTCCCTCTCAAATCTGATTTTTTGGGCTAATGCTAATGTTTCCTTATTTTGCTGTCTCTCAATTGGTGTTCTTGGAGAGGCTAACAAAGTTAAATGCAGAAATTCCCTTTTGCGTTGTACTTTGTTAGTAATTTCTCCTGTTTTTTCGTCTTTCACATTGACACGCCCTAAGTAATAATCGAGATAAAGCGAGAAATTGCCGTCTGATAGGGCTTTCTGCTTTAACTTTGGATTATCCGTTACCTTTGCATCGTTTTTAGCCATACTTATTTGTCTTTTGTTGTATTTAGTTGCAAAAGTAATAATTTTATTTTGATTAGGTGTAACTCAGGTGTAACAAAAGTGCGAAACGAATGCTTTTTTATCAAACTTAATACAAATAATAAACACCTAAAACGCTGTTGTACTTTGATTTATTTGTATTAGGGTTATGTTTTTGTTTGGGTACTGTCTCGGCTCTGGGTACGGAAGCGGGGAAAGTTGAAAACTTTCCTCGCTTTTTTTATTTTTCCCTCGTAACTCATTGGTTTGCTGATATATTAGGTTAAGCACACTGTTGAGGTTATCAGTTCGAAAATTTTCTCCATCAAATTCCAATTTTCCCGAAAAAATCGAACTCAAGGCCCTAATCTTAGCCTCAGCAGGGGCATATTTGAAGAACTTATCTATATTGTCTATCAAGTTAATAGAGTACTTCAACTTCGGTTCGACTGCACCACGGTTCGGGGTTTCAAGCAACTCCTTCCTATCTTCGATAGTTTTCATCTGCTGATTAACCCTATTGGTCATACGGGTATAATCATTCTTGTCTATATCACCATCAATGTACTTATCTTCAATCTTATCCAACCGCTCATTCAACTCGTATATCTCTTTATCCAATTTATCAACCATTGCACGTATATCTCGGGTATTCTCTTTTCTAAGGTCGTTGAGGACCTCGTAATACAACTGCATAATGGCACCGTTAGGTCTTAACCCTCCTACATAATCAACAAAAGCATCATTAACAGTTTCAGCTGGCATTCGTAGGTGCTTACCCGTAGTTGGACAGAAATAGTAATGATACTTACCTCCGCTACCGCCCTTGCTTGTGGCCCCCGTAATGGCTTTCCAACAATGAGGACATACAAGGAACTTACGGAGGTAATACTCGGGTTTCACGGGTTTGGCGAGTTTCGGGTTTTTCTTCCGCTTACCATCCATTATATCTTGGCCCCTATCAAACAATTCCTCTGTTACCAATGGCTCGTGCAATCCATCAACTATAACCTCGGGTTCCGTATTTGTAGCTGGTACACGTATTTTCCCTTTATAGAATATATTTCTCAAAATATCGAGGTATGTACTTTCGGGAATATCGGGACAAATTTTTCTGCGGATGGTACAAGGAGCCTCAACACCCTTCCCAACTTCTTGGAATATTTTTCTGATAATTGGAGCCTTTAATTCATCCACCTCAACAGTCTTGGCTGTTGTTATACCATTACTATCCACTATGTGAACATTCTTATATCCTCTTGGAGCAGAGTTTGCCCATCTTCCCGACAGCATTGTCTCCCGAATACCATCTCTTGTTCGGCGGCTTATCTTGTTATTCTCGGTGTGTGCTGCTGCACAATAACTCGCTAAAAGAGAAGACCATTCTGTGGCATTAAAATCTATGGGACTTTCAAGAGCATTGAATTGAATACCCCATTCATCAAGGAACATACGCTTAAACATATATGTAAACTCGGGGTTACGGCTGAACCTATCCCAACGCAGGAATAGTATCATATCCACCTCATTTTTATGCTTCTTACAATAGTCCCTAATCTTTTTCATCTCTGGTCGCATAAAATCGTGGTGCTTAGCGGAGAAATCTTCGTGGGAACAAGCAATAACATTGTAACCATTCTTGTCACAATGTTGTCTCAACTTCTTCTCTTGAAAGTCAAGACTTGTGTTAGTCTTCTGCTCATCAGAACTAACCCTACAATATAGTATTACGTTCTTCATCTTCTATCAGTTGTTTTTCTGCATTTATTTGAATCTCAGCAAACAAGTACAGAATTTCTCTGACCTGCTTAATCTCTGTATTTGTTAGTTTATAATTGTTTTTTATTAAAATTTCATTACATCTTTCTATACTCAACATCTTGTTAATGAGTATTATATCCCCTAAAAGGGGGTATACTGCACTTCACCTCCCGCTACCGTTAATTGAGCGGGACTTCTGTTCGGTAAGGCACGCAGAAACCTATGCGCTACATTGAGCGCAGCTAATATATAGCTTATTTCATCTACTCTGTAATCTTATTTATGGGGATAGAAGTCTCGAAACGGACCGCTATGTTACTAATATACAGATTTAATCCTTGAAAAACAAATTTGCAGAAAGTCTATGATTGGATGATGGATTATTAAGCCTAATTACAAATATCAAATTCTCTCAAATCTCATATTATTATAACCCATAGACATACAGGCACTTACAAGGAGCAGAATGGATGGGTGGGGGATTGTTTTAAGTGTTATCCAAGTTGGAATTTTTTTGAGGGGGTACGCAAATATCACCCCTACTACACACAGTTTGACGTGATAATTTTCTCTATGATTCCCGAAATTGAAACTTTATCCTGCTTGCTCCCTTTTTCCCCTTTCGCCTCTGGCGCTTATAAGGACGCCTTCCTTAATAACTACCTTACTGTTGAAATAAGGATGGTCCACGTCAAGACCATAGTTTCTAAGGGACCCATAACTGATGCCAATATCCTCCTTGTTGAATACGGAGTATATTGCAGATAAGGACCCAAAATAATAGTCCACCCCATTTGTGTTGAGGTGAATAACCTTTCTTCCTGCCATAAATATGTGAATGTCTTGCTTGCTATACAAATTTAATCAAATGTGACAAATATTCAAAAAATGTCATAAAATTTTCATTCCACTATTGCATATATTAAATAAATGTCATATCTTAGCTACTGAAAACAAAAGGAAACAAGACTATGAGCGCAATGATTATTACATCCAACGACCTTACAATTTCAAGAATGGCAGTAATTGCTTTAAGGACAAATTCAGAATTGATAGCTGGAGCAAAAGCAATGATGATTGAGAACCTTAAGAAGCAAATGAGCGCTGGCATAGCACACTTCGTTTACAAAAAAAAGGATGGTTCTTTGAGAGAGGCTTGGGGTACTACCAACAGCCTTGCTGCAAAACATATTAACGGTAGGGGACAGAGCAGAGAAAATTTTGCAACTACAGCATACTATGATTGTGAGGCTGGTGGATGGAGGTCATTCCGCTGGGAGAATTTGGTTAAAGTATTTTAAAGATTGGGGCAGGATCCTGCCCCAATCAGTACTCTTTCCGTAAACATTAACCATAAAATTTTAATCAAATGAGTTTGAAACATTCATACACAACAGCAGACTACATCACTTGGGATACAGCAACAAATATAGTGAGAAAATTGTTCCGCAACGGGGATTATAGGATGAGCCTTTTCATTGGTTGTGGGATTTTTTTCGGGTTGAGGGTATCAGATTTGCTTACCCTCTCGTGGAATCAAATTTTAGGAGGTGATGAATTTGTTATCTATGAGAAGAAAACCGATAAAAGGCGTGTAATACACATCAACGAGGGGTTTAAGGCTCATATTGCCGATTGTTTTCAAGCGTTGAGGATAAAGGATATAAATGAACCTTGTTTCCTCAACAGATATGGCAGCATTATTTCATTGCAGATGATTAACCGAAACTTCAAAGCCATTAAGGTAAAGTACCAACTGAAGATAGAGAATTTCAGCACCCACTCACTCCGTAAGACTTGGGCAAGGCAAGTCTATGAAAATGAAAATTCACAAGGCAGAGGGGATATGGCTCTTTTGAAACTCGGCGAAATTATGAACCATAGTTGCCCTTCAATAACGAGGCGCTACATTGGGTTGAGGCAGCAGGAGTTGGGAGAGGTTTATGATTGTTTACAATTTTAAGTATCTTTGCACGCTAACATTTCAAGCATTATGAAAACACAGCATATAATCCATTTTGGTCAGTCTCAAAATATGTCAAATGTAGAGGATAACAGCGTTGATTTAATCATTACCTCTCCACCATACCCTATGATTGAAATGTGGGATGAAATTATGGGCAAACAAAATCCTGAAATAGCAACTGCCTTCACCAATAACAATCCATCTCTTGCATTTGAACTAATGCACATCGAGCTGGACAAAGTATGGAAAGAATGTTACAGAGTACTGAAGGATGGAAGTTTTCTTTGTATTAACATCGGTGATGCAACGAGAACCATAAACGGCAACTTCGCTTTGTATAACAATCATTCAAGGATTGTAAACTATTGCTCAAGTATTGGACTTACCAATTTGCCAAACATCATATGGAGAAAACAGACCAATGCTCCTAACAAGTTTATGGGAAGTGGTATGTTACCCTGTGGTGCATATGTTACGCTTGAACACGAATATATATTGATTTTCCGCAAGGGAGGCAAAAGAGATTATAAAAATCCCGACACCAAACAAAGTAGAAGAGAGAGTTCATATTTCTGGGAAGAAAGAAATGTATGGTTCTCTGATTTATGGGATTTGAAAGGTACAAAGCAAAAATTAACCAAATCAGCAACAAGAGAACGCAGTGCTGCATATCCTTTTGAACTTCCTTACAGACTTATCAATATGTACTCTCAAAAAGGCGATGTTGTACTGGACCCTTTTATGGGTACTGGCACTACAACCCAAGCTGCAATGCTTCTTGGCAGGCATAGTATAGGTTATGAAATTGATAAAATGCTCTCTTCGATAATTCAAGAGAATATTGAATCATTGAATACTTACGAAATGAACAAAATGATAAAAGCAAGATACGACAAGCATATCGCTTTTGTCAATGAGAGAACTATCAGTAACGGCGCTTTGAAGCACAACAATGCTCATTTGAATTGTGATGTAATGACAGCTCAAGAGTCAGACCTTAGATTGAATTACGTGAAGTCTATCAATAAGCTTTACGAATTACCTATCACTTACGAGATTGACTATGAAATTTTATCAGATATGACCAAAATACCAATCACAGATGGGGCTTTATTCTAAAACAGAACCCAGCCAATTGGCTGGGTTAATTATTAAAATATAGATAAATCAAAACCATCAAACTCCAATTCTATTCCCTTTGTTTTCTTTTCATAATAAATAATAGGAATCTCTATTGATTGGTTAAGATGCTTTTCTACTTTGTAGGTTGAAGATTTAATTTGAACTGGGACCTCTCCTATGTAACCATCAATATTCTTTGACTCTTCATCACTATTCGCTAACCTCCAACCCTTCCCGACCTTATTTGCAATGAATGCCAATATTGCTTGTTGAACTTTAAGGCCACAATAGGTTTTATTATACACCAAATCCTTTACCCAATTTCTAACCATTTCTCGGTCAATTTGAGGAGCTGCATCTCTGATTTTATTTACCATTCCATAAATCTTATCAGTAGCATTTTCAATAGCATTTGGCATTTTATCATCATACCAAGCAATCCATTCTGATAATGTTTTGCCATCAAATTCTTGAATAAGGTCTGACATTTGACCAACTACATTTGCTCTTGTTCCCTGTGCATTTTGGTTGGCCCAATTGATAATTTGGGATGTATACTTCGGAAATTGATACTCAGAGGCGTTTGACAACCTCATAACATCCTCAGTGGTTAATTTTAGTTTTGTCATAGTGCTTGCTTGTATTTAAGAGTAACAAATGTAGCTTTTTTCCTTTAATGTTTCACCTTTATTATTAGTGAAACCAACAACACATTTAAAATTAGAAACAAGATGCCATACACCCTTATCATTAATGTTACTTTCATCATATCATCGCATTAGCTATGAGATGTCACTTGCAATTCCGAAATCACTTCAACCGGCCAATTGATTGGCAACAAGATTATCTCAATGGTTACAGACTACATTTCTTGAAGAAACAGACAAAATATCATACCTTTACAGAAGAATTATTATTAGTACTAATAATGAACGCTATAGAGCTAAAGCCAAATAAAAGCATATACCCATCCACTTTATTAGACAGAAAATCCATAAATTTTCTCAACAATTTGTTTCCATGCGAATTGGTAGACTGCAGTCAATTACAAATTGGAGGAACATTACCTAATATAGATGGATATTTGGATTTGCTATGTTTAGACGGAACAGCATATGAACGTATTGTCGTACAAGTAAAGCATCTCACTCATCCTGCTATAAATGGCGATGCTTTTTATGACATTCCCCAATCCATCTACGCCTATGCTCATAGACGCAAGGGTGAAGTTGTGATTTTCATTGCCTGTGATTATGAAAATGAAATCTTCTATTGGAAAGTGATTGACGAAATTGCCATAGATGAATTCATCAATCACTCTGACCACATTCAGGAAACTGTACGTTATTATTTCAAAGAAAACGAATACTGCAATAAAACAAATGTCTTAGATGTTATCCAGGCTTGGCGAGAACTGTACCATAGAAAGATGGACTCTATAAAGGATGACAAAGCACTTGCAGAAAGATTTGCAACCACTCATAAAGCAGCATTCAATCGAATCTGTACAGACATTCACGGAATCCCGGAATCTCATATTAAAAGAGGCGAAGTTGATATACTCTTAAACTGGGCTCAGTCGGAATTATCAAACAAGCAGCATAATATATGCCTACTTACGGGCAATGCAGGAGTGGGTAAATCCGCAGTCTTAAAAGACATCGTAAGGCGATTGGATGCAGCTTATATTCAGAGCATCTGTATAAAGGCCGACTCAATTAACATAAATAATCCAGTATCATTCGATGATATTTACAATGCCATCTCATGCTTTGCTTCAGGACGACATAAGGTCGTTGTTATAATAGATCAAATCGATGCTTTATCTCAAAGTCTATCCAATGACAGAAATCGAATAAATGACATCGTAAGCATATTATCCTCATTAGATGGATGGCCCAATGTTCGTGCTATAATTTCATGTCGAAAATATGATTTAGATTATGACGCCACACTTAGTCGGCTTAAAGAGAAGGCAGAAATCATAGAACTTGGTGAACTTTCAAATGATGCTGTAGATGCCACACTATTAAAATTAGAGGCTGGGTTAAAAGACAAATTGGATTCCACAACATATCAAATGCTGAAGACAGTCCAGTATCTTAATTCATTCTGCTTCGTATATCAGAAAAACAAGGCAAAATTGAATTTCGGTAGTCCAATAGAACTATATGATTCGTTATGGGATTCTTATATTACTTCTGCTCCTTCTGGAATTGAACCAAACAGTGTGGAGAAAATCCTATTTGAAA
Organism: Bacteroidales bacterium; assembly: GCA_015060445.1. Taxonomy (GTDB): domain Bacteria; phylum Bacteroidota; class Bacteroidia; order Bacteroidales; family UBA932; genus Egerieousia. The sequence goes on along the minus strand of SUYL01000067.1, from coordinate 2,265 downwards.
TCGCTGTTTCCATACGCGAATTAGAGACATTATGGCCGGTATGGACACCAGCCATAGAGCAGAAGGAGGCATTTACGCATTTAGCAAGTTCTGGAGCAATCATATCAAATGGAAATTCTGTTTCTTTTTTTCATCAAACCTTCTATGACTATACTTTAGCACGCTATTATACGACAAATCACAAATCGTTTATAGCTGAGTTACAGAATCAGTTTCAAGGTCTGGAAATACGGTCCACTGTCAAGGCAATATTAGAATATGAAAAAGGGCACAACGAATCCATTTATATTAAAGAAATTAGTGAATTACTAAACTCTGACAAGATTAGATTACACATAAAACTCTTGGCCATTTCAATCCTTGCCGCCACAGAGAGCCCAAGCGCAGCTGAGAGAAAAATCATCAAAGAAGCTTGCTCTTCCGATAAAAGGCTTCTAATTCATTTTTTGCTTGGAGCAAGAAGTGAGAAGTGGTTCAAAGTTATCTTAAAACTAGTTAAAGATGTATTACCTGGTATCAGCCGAGACAATCACATATTGGGTCCGACTCTTAATTGTCTTTCGAGATATTCATTTAATCATCCTGACGAAATATTTCCTTTGTTAGATTCGATTGAAGATGAATCCACGCATAAATTTGCATTACAATATGTTTTAAGAGAGCATAATGACTACCAAAACGAAAAGGTTCGGAATGCATTCTATGAGTTAGATGATGACATGACATTCATTGTTGGCAGAATTAAAGATTCCATGTTGAGCAATATCGAATTCGGATTGAAAGAAACAAAGAAATGCATTTTGAGTTATCTTGAATCTCCGGACCTGCCACACGAACATGCACATTATGAAATAGTTGATGTTTTATGCAAAGATCTGTGCGAGAAATATCCCACAGAATATCTTCGTGCATTTCATGAATGTTTTGTACAAAGCATTAAAAAGCAATCTAAACCATCCTTCATATATCAATTCTCCGTTTCAAATATATCCAGAGGTTTTCTAGCTAGCAACAATACACGTAAACTCTTAGAAATGTATGAAGCGCTACTGATTAAATATGCTAAAGTAAATGATATTATTAAACCGATTGTTGAAGAACTAATTGATCTCAATAACGAAACATCTTTGTCATTAGCATTCAATACCATCAGTGAGAATCCAACAGAATATAATGATACGATTTTCAACTTGATATCAAAGGATAAAGAAATTGAGAAATGCCTGCATGGAGATATTGAGTACTACTTTTTGAAAATGCTGAAAGAGTGGCACTTAACATTAGGTAGTGAACAATCAGAATCCTACCAGAGACGAATACTCAACTTCAAGTCTTCAACCGATTTATTAAGTAATAAAGAGCGTAAATACTCTTTATCGCTCTACCCACACTTATGGTTGCATAAGTGGGTTTTAATCTGCAATACATTACCTGAATATGGACTGATAAGTGATATGCATAAGTGCCGACAGGAACTTATACGAAGGTATGGAGATAACTATAACGTTAAGAAACCGAATTACGAAGTTTCATGTGCGATGGTATGCGGTGGAATTGTCAGTCAGGAAAAATATGAAAGATTCTCAAAAAGCACTTGGTTGAACTCATTTCTGAAATTAGACGAAGCAAGGTTTTGGCGTGGTAATAGACATCCTATCGACCTAAACGTTCATGCAGACGCATTTGAAACATGTGTTGAGAATCATCCTGATTACTTCAAAGATTTTGTATATGACATTTATCAAAGAGACGATATTAAAATGTTATACAAGGTTGCTGGTGTAAATGGGCTGCTCAAAGGAGGAGTAAGACTTGATGAGATATGGCCTCTTGTAAAAAAAATTATTTCGATAGAATACGCTTTTAACAGTTGTCACTCATTCAGCGATATCATTGAGTATTATTTAAAAAGGGACAATGATTATATAAACGACATCTTATCAACTCTTAAAGCCATCTTGAACATCCCATTCATTTTAGATGAGAAAACTGAAAATATTACAGAATTCGACAAGCTTGCCAACCATTTATTGACAAAGGCAATCAATTCAGCTCAAGGTTGTGCACTAAGACTCATAGTCCGACTTTGCGGAATCTCAGAAAGAAGAGTCGAGGCATACACCATACTGTCAGAATACATACCTTACCTAAACAATTGTTTAAACACCATACCTCTTTATTACTTGCAATCATTAGTGTCCGGTAAAAATTTATAAAAGTTCTTTGAAAATATTGAATGTTAGGTAGTTACAGAGGTTTTTGGAG
>SUYL01000066.1 GCA_015060445.1 Bacteroidales bacterium | reverse complement strand
CTGGCGGAAATACTCCATTGAGATATAGGTCCACATGTCGCGGGCAAGGTCTATAAGGATTGTATTAATGCGTTCAAGATTGTGGAAAAGTGCCGCAAGGTTGTCATAGTGCTCAATCTGGGTTGTAGGGTATGAGCGTTTCAGCCCCAGTTTACCCTCTACAAAAGAGACTGCAAATTTGTTCCAGTCAATACCCGGATATGCAAAATTGTGGGCATTGAAGTTACCGGTAGCACCACCGAACTTTGCAGAATACGGCACCTGCTCCAGAAGCCTCAACTGCTCCTTAAGCCTTGCAACATAAACATAAATCTCCTTTCCAAGACGGGTAGGGGAGGCAGGCTGCCCGTGGGTATGTGCAAGCATAGGAACATTTTCCCACTCCTTTGCAAAACCTTCCAGTATCCCGACAACTTCACCAAGGGCAGGCATATAGGTATCCCTTATACCCTCGAGGAGGCTCAACGGAACTGAAGTGTTGTTGATATCCTGGGAGGTGAGGCCAAAGTGTACAAACTCACCGTATTTCTCAATTCCAAGTTTCTTGAACTCATCCTTTATGAAATACTCAACCGCTTTAACGTCGTGGTTGGTAACCTTCTCAATCTCCTTAACCTTCTGGGCATCCTCACAAGAGAAATTCTCATAAATGGCCCTGAGTTTAGGGAAATCTGCACTGTTGAAACTCTTCAACTGTTCAAGAGGAAGTTCACAAAGGGCAATGAAGTACTCAATCTCAACCCTTACCCTATATTTTATAAGCGCGTACTCAGAGAAGTACATGCTCAAATCTTCTACTTGTTTGCGGTATCTGCCATCTATTGGAGACACTGCCATTAATGCGTTATTTGACATAGCGTGTGTTAAATTTTTAAAATGTAAAGATATATAAAATTTGCTATATACCGGTTAAATTGGTAAATTTGTTAGAACACAACCAATTTAACCTGTATAGTACCATGAATGCGCAAAACATTACTCCTGCAAATCCTACACAATTGAGAATAAAAGAATTGACAGATACTTTCAGAAATTACGGTATAACCTCGCCTGAGGAAATTTACCATACACTGGAGGATTTGTATCCGTTTATGAGGGATGAGGATATGTTTTATATAGACAAGTTGTTGAATGTGGCCCATTTTGGCAGATGCATTATTGGAGGGTGCATCATTAATGAGGTGAGGGTAGGTGCTGCAGATGCGGAGTTGTTCAATGACTATAAAAGTTTGGGGGATTTGAGTTTTGCCAGGTGCCGCAGGACCCAGTTCTCAAAAGATGACATGTTCACCCCTTTGAATTCCCTTATGGTTGTGGCGGTAAAGATTACAAATCCGGGGTACGGTACTTCAGGCAAAAAGGTAAAATTTATGGTTGAGGTCTCAACAGATGGAGAGGGTACAAATTGCAGTGTGCAGGAGTGTGAATTTGAGATAACTGCCGGCGAATATACTTCTGTGCTGTATATTCCGTTCAATGATTTCAGTGACATGCCGGGTTTTGAGGAGTCAACTTGGTTTTATGTGAAAATTTATGAGGCAGGTACAGAAACTCCTGCATTTCTGAAACAGTGCATTTATGTGAACAGGCCAACCAATACTATGGCAGGATGCAATCTTGTGGGCAGCGAACTCAGTAAGGAGGATATTGAAAGTGACATTGAGGTGGACAGGTGGATGGATGGAATTCTGGAGTTGCATTTATGTACAGTCATGTTTGATGGAATGGAGGATGAGCCTGAAACCATGGAGATAGCAATGAGGATGGAATTGATTGACACCCTTACCCCACATATCCCATATTTGCGGTTCCTTAAGTTGAGGAAAAACAAAAACTACAATATGTATTCCTATAAAGGGGTTCTGTTTGGGGAACTGGGTAAAGTGAAGGAGGCGGTTTTTAAGGATGGGGCATACAAGATAACCTTTTATTTTATGGAGCAGGAGTTGTTCCACTCTTTTGCAAATGTAAATCAAGGTAATGTGGATATATGCTGTTCAGATTTTTCTCCCTTCCATACAAAGCAACATCTGGGAGTGTGCTGTGATATCCACGATATATTGGGCATACCTTACTTTAAGGATGAACCCGATATCCTGTTTGATGGAACTGGAGAGCAGGATGCCCAGGAAGATGCAGATGTTGATGATGAATTTCAAAAACTGCTCGATGAATTCATTGGAGAAGTTGAAAATGACAGCAGGGATGAGGTGTGCAAGCCTTTGTCCCTCAACAGTAGTGGAGATGGGGATGAGGTGGATATGAAGGTGAAGGAGAGGGGGATGTGTTCGTCGGGAGGAAAAGGTTGGGTGACGGGAATTGATGACTCTGACTATTTCTTTATAAGGCCGGGGGATAATTATCTGCATTTGAAATACAGGGTTTCTTTTGAGGAGCAGCCAGAGAAAATTTTTGTGGAATGTGCTTGCCTGGAAGCGGATGGAATGAGAGAAAGGGTGGCTGCCAAGATTGAAATTGAGGATATAATTTATGTAACAGTACCCATAAACAGTCTCTGTGCCCAAAAGCCGGAATTGGGGCAAAAAATCCTCTTTAAGGCTGAACTGGTTGCAGATGGAAAGTTGGTTAACAGAAAGAGATTTACAGGTGTTGTAGTGAATTCCATCTTTGACCTGTTTGAGTTGGGGAGTGTGGATATAAGCAATGAGCCCAAGAATTATGATTTGAGCAAGGGGCTGGAACCTATGATGGGCTTCAAGTTGGAAGAGATGAACAAACTCCACCTGCAATTTGAGTTGAAGAAGCCGGATTGGATGTGCAATATTGCCGACAATATGATGGTTGAACTGGATACTCCCCAGGGATTGTGCCATAAGGCATCTGTTGAGGAGTTGTTTGACAACGAGTCGGGTTACACTTTATTTAAGGCGGAATATGACAGTTTTAGTGTGCCTGAATGGGTAGAGGGGAGATATGTGTTGAGCGTGTATTATACAGATAACAGATTCGTGGATGATTATTTTATTAAAATAACATTTACTCTTGGTCCCTGGAATGTGGCCGGTACATATGATAGTGCCAAAATAAAAAGGGAAATACTAAGTGAAATGGAGCAGGAAGCAGTTACAGCAGACCAGGAGGCCTGTGAAGAGGAAAAGAGTGCCCTGGAGAAGTTGCACTCACTGATTGGCCTTGATGAGGTTAAGAAGGAGATTGAAGATCTGAGGCAGCAACTGCAGTTGGCAAAGAAAAGGGAGGCTATGGGGCTCCCTGCAGATATGCCGTTCCTGCATGCCCGCTTCTATGGCAATCCCGGCACAGGAAAGACAACTGTTGCCAAACTGTTGGGGCAGATATACAAGGATATGGGGTTGCTCAGCAAGGGGCATGTGGTGTTTGCAGAGCGTAAGACCCTTATTGCAGGGCGGTGGTATGACAGTGCCAACGCAGCAACCATGGAGGCCATAGACAAGGCAAAAGGGGGAATACTGTTCATAGATGAGGCCTATAACCTTGCGGTGCCGGAAGATCCCAGAGATCCGGGGCAGGATATCATAAGTTCACTCCTTACGGTGCTTTCAGATGAGAGCAAGAAGGACTGGATGCTTATCCTGGCCGGTTATCCCGACAAGATGGAGATAATGATGACCCAGAATGAGGGATTCAAATCAAGGGTTCCCAATGTCTTCCATTTCAATGACTATGCTCCCGACGACCTTTTGCAGATTGCCCACAAGTATTGCAGGGAGCATGTATATACCCTTACCCCTGAGGCAGAAGAACACCTTAAGGCGGTAATAGAGAGGGATTATGCAAAGCGCTCCAAGAATTTTGATAATGGACGGTATGTGATAAACCTGCTGGAGACATCTGTTATAAAGAGGATGGGCAAGCGCCTTGCCGGGGTTGCCAATCCCAACAAGGAGATGATTACAACCATATTGCCTGAAGATATTCCAAGTTTGAAGGATCTGAAGAGGAGCCGCAAACTTGATATGCTCAACAATATGGTGGGCCTTACCCAACTGAAGGAGAGCATACAGAATCATCTGAACTATGTGAAACTCTGCAAAAACAGGATGATGGTGGGGTTGGGCTCCCAGATGCCGCCGCTGCATATGGTCTTTACGGGAAACCCTGGAACAGGAAAAACAACGGTAGCAGACTTTATGGGTGAGATATATGCCTCAATGGGTATCCTCTCGGAAGGTAATGTCCTTAAATATACAAAGAAAGACCTTGTGGGGTTCTGGATTGGAGATACAGAAAAGACCTTGCGGGAACTCTTCAAGAGGGCCAAAGGAAATGTACTCTTTATAGATGAGGCTTATGAACTTAATCCTCATGGGGATGAAAAGGACAGGGGCAGGATTATTCTGGACGCACTGGTAGATGAACTTGGCAATGACAATGCAGATATGATAGTAATCCTTGCCGGTTACCGGAAAGAGATGGAGGAGTTGCTGGAATGCAATCCGGGGCTCAAATCCAGGTTCCCTAATGTATTCCATTTCAACGACTACTCGGTAGATGAACTTATGAAGATAGCCCTTTCAAGCAAGGTGGCAGAGGGGTACATCTTTACCCCTACTGCAAAACAGAGGCTCGAGGCCTATATAAGGAGGGAGGTGCTCAAGAAACAGAAGGGGTTTGGAAATGGAAGGTTTGTAAACAGGTTGATATCGGGAACAATACTTCCAAGGATGGCTACAAGATTATCGGGAGTAGAAAACCCTACAAAGAAACAATTGCAGACAATTGTGGCTGAAGATATTCCAATTACAGCAGCAGAGACCATGGCGGTTAATGAAACAGGATTCAATGATACCCTCATAAATGAGTCGCTTGCCAAACTGGATGCATTGGTGGGGCTGCATAAAGTGAAACAGGCCATACATAATTTTGTAGATGTGGCCAGGTACAGGCACTCCATAGGGGAGAAGTTTGTGGGGAGTGAAATATTGAAATGGAGTTTCACAGGCAATACCGGTACAGGAAAGAGTACCGTTGCAAGGATATTGGCAGATATCCTTAAGGGGATGAATCTGTTGGCAAAAGGTAACTTTGTGGAGGTGAAAGGTGAGCAGATCTTTAATGTATCTGAATACGCCTGCGACCAGGTACTAAAATCTGCCGTTGACAGGAGCCGCTACGGAATGCTCTTTATAGACAGCGATGCCCCTGAATTCAGGGATAGGGGAGGCTATACCCTAACCAATGAGCAACTTAAAATAAAACTGATGCAACTTACGGCGGAGCAGGGAGGTGCAGGTGCCATAATTATTGCGGAATGCACTGCAAAAAGGCAGGCCCTTGTCTCTTCAATGACCAGTAACGGGGTATATGAATTTGACCACACCTTTGTATTTGATGACTATACTCCTGGTGAACTCTACCAGATTCTGGCCCAATGCCTTGCTGCTCACAAGGTGCGGTTTACCCCTGAAGCAACTGCATGTATTAAAAAATACATAAGTGCCATGGCTGCGGACAAGGGTGCAGAGGTTGCAAATGCCCGCATAATGAAACTCCTCTCCCGCACCATCTACGAAATAATAATGCTCCGCGAGAGCCGCGACACCACCACCCCACGCCGCACCGTATGCCTGGGCGATGTGGAGAAATTTGTTTGGAAAAAGGTTTCCAACAAACTGGGATATAGGAAATAAAAATGTAATTAAAATTAAATGGCTATGACGGATTATAGTAAGATTATAGCAGAAACAGACGGTGATCTACCGTTTGGAGACTGCGTGAGTGCAGAGATAAACTACCGCAAGGAACTTGTTATAGAGTATTCAACTACAGATTACAGGACAGAAATTGAAAGCAAGAAACTTGCCACAGTAGACCGTGAGGATACCGCAAAGATGGCTGCCTGCCTGAATGTGCCTATAGAACAACTGCCCCAGCGTATTTGGGATGAATGCGGAGACACCAGCTGAGTATGCTCCACCTCTGAGATAAAGGGAATCTTTAAGGATGTTCTGGATTATATTCTGGATTGCGGAGTGAGGTATGTGTTGAAATAAAGAAGTTTGAATTAAATAATAATTGCACGTTATAACCACAGTGTGGATAACGTGCAATTATTTTTATTAAATTTGTACGAATTATACCCATACGAAAGGTAATGTTGCAGTTTTTGATAAATGGTTTGATAACAGGGGTATTGTACTCTTTGCTTGCAATAGGCTTTGCATTAGTGTATAATACCACAAAAGTGTTCCATATAGCGGCATCGGCAGTATATGTTGTTGCGGCATATATGTTCTATACTTTTGCTTCTGTTTTGGGGATGCCGTTGCCATTGGCCTGTTTGTTGTCTGTAATTGTAACGATGTTTGTCAACTGGGGTACTGAGGTTGTAATATACAGGCCGCTAAAGAGAAGAAAGGCTTCATTGAATGTGATGATGATTGCATCAATTGGCCTTATGACTATTCTGGTGAATGTTATAGCCATGTTTTATGGTAATGAGACCAAGGTTATAGATAATGTAATACAGAAAACATATACTTTTGGTGAGTTGATTTTTACTACTCCGCAGATGTATCAGTTGGTAATAGGTTCGGTTGTAATGATTTTGTTTATGCTTGTTCTTGCGTTCAGTAGATATGGATTGCGATTAAGGGCATTGAGTGCAGACGAAACTTTATTTGAGACTTTGGGCTATAATACCAATGGAACCCGTAGCGGAGTTTTTGTGTTGAGCGGTGCTTTTATAGCTCTTGCAAGTTGTCTCACAGTTTATGATGTGGGATTGGATCCTCATATGGGAATGAATGTGCTGATTAATGCAATGGTTGCAATGATTATTGGTGGTGTTGGAAGATTTGGTACATGTATATTGGGAGGAGTGCTACTGGGAGTGTTGCAGGCTGTAGTTGTATATTTGTTTGCATCAAATTGGCAAAACGCAATAACATTTGTAGGTTTAATATTATTCCTGTTCTTCCGTCCACAGGGAATAGCAGGATATAAACAGCGTACTGTGTAATGGAATACATCCTTCATATTGTAATAATGATATGTATCTATATGGTCTTGGTGCTAAGTGCCAATTTGCCTGTAGGTATGGCAAATCTTCTTACAATGTGCCAAGCTGCATTTTATGGAATAGGAGCTTATATAGGAACTTTTTTCCTTATGCAGTTTGACCTCCCGTTTATACTTTTAGCAATATTGGTTATGGGGTTCACGGGGCTTTTCAGTATGATAGTGTCATATGCTTCTGTAAAACTCAAGAATGATTACTTTATCCTGGGTACTCTAGGATTTCAGATGATTGCATATACAATCCTTTACAACTGGACTGATGTAACCAGAGGACCTTATGGAATCCCGGGAATCCCTACAATAAAGCTTTTTGGAATAGTGGAGTTGGAAGGTGTTGTAGGATATTGCGTTTTGGCACTCGCTGTTGCAATAGTATCAATATGGCTGTTCAGAATGATAAAATCCTCTCCTTTTGGAAGAGTATTGAAAGCTATGCGTTCAGATGAACTTTCTGTTAGGGCTTTAGGAAGGAACACAACCTTATTGAAAGTACAGACATTTTTTATATCAGCGGCATTCTCTGGTTTGGCAGGTTTGATATATTCTTCGTATGTTAGTTACGTAGACCCCACAAGCTTTACTCTGGATGAAAGCATATTTATCATAACTGCACTGTTCATTGGAGGCATTGGCAATGTGAAAGGGCCTGTATTAGGTGCTGTATTTGTAGTTATTCTTCCTGAACTTTTGCGTTTTGTGGGATTGCCAGATGCAGTTGCAGCAAATTTAAGGCAGATTATCTACGGAGTTGCTTTGGTGGTGGTAATGTTTGTACGCCCGCAAGGATTGTTGGGTGAGAATTCAAAATAATATCAGAGAATGATTCTTAACCTTAAACATATTGAACTGAGCTTTACAAATTCCAGCAGAGAGGTATTTAACCTTCTCAATGGAGTGGATCTTGCTGTGCCTAAAGGTAAGATTACGGCCCTTGTTGGAGGTAATGGTACCGGCAAGACAACATTGTTCAATGTAATTTCCGGGTTTCAGAGAGACTATAAAGGAAAGGTAGTTTTTGAGGGAAAAGATATTGCCGGAAAATCAGCCCATAAAATTGCCAGATTGGGTATTGGCAGATTGTTCCAGGGTAGACAATTGATGGGAAATCTTACCATTTTGGAGAATATGATGGTAGCTTCAGAAAGCAGGGCAGGTGAATCTCCATTCACATTATTGTTTCATCCTCAGAAAATAACAAGAAAAGAGGAGGAGAAAAAAAATAAGGCAATACAGATCTTTAAAGATCTTTTTGGTGAGGATTGCAAATACTTGGAGATGTTGGATTGTAAGGCATCTGATCTTTCGTATGGTGAGCAGAGGCTTATAGCAATAGCGCGTCTGCTTATGAATGCAGAAACTAAACTGTTGCTGTTGGATGAGCCTACAGCTGGCGTGAATCCTGTGTATATTGAAACTATCCGGAACATGATAAGAAAGATGGTTAAGGAACGTGGATTGAGTGTGTTGTTGATAGAACATAATATGCATTTTGTGAGGGAGATAGCAGACTGTTGTGCATATTTGGATGATGGTGTGATTGAAAAGTTTGGTACAACCTCGCAGGTGTTGGATGATAAGGAGGTGCGTAACAGTTATTTGGGATTGTAATGGGAAACGTGCTTGAAATAAAGAGATTTAGAGGTGGATATATTCCACAGTTGGAAATCCTGCAGGGGATTGACTTGTTGCTGGATAAAGGTGATGTTGTGGGAATTATTGGTCTTAATGGTTGTGGTAAATCTACATTAGGTAAGGCTGTAATGAATATGATTCCTATAAGGGAAGGAGAAATATTCTACAAAGGGGAGGATGTGGCAGGTTTGTCAACAACGATGCTTGCAAGAAAAGGAATTTCAATAATGCAGCAAGGTGGACAGGTGTTCACAACTATGAGTGTTTGGGACAATCTGCAATTGGCATTTGGAAAGTCTCCTGATTCAGCGTATATGGCAGAACTGAAGAAAATTGTTCCTTTGCTGGCATTGCCGGAAAGCGAACTGAAACGCAAGATGGCAGACAAACTGAGCGGTGGCCAGCGTCACCAGTTGGCCCTTGCCATGACATTGGCCTCAAGGCCGTCACTGGTAATACTTGATGAGCCAAGTGCAGGTCTTTCACCTCGTGCTGTTGAGGAAATGTATGGGATTTTAGGTAAACTAAGATCAGAATTGGGACTTACCATATTGTTGATTGAACAGAATATTGCCAGGGCTCTGGAATTCTGCTCAAGAAGTTACCTTCTGGTACAAGGCAAAATTGCCCATGAGTTTAAGGATGATGACATCCTGGAAGTTGAAAAGATAATGTTTAATATGAGATAAATAATATAGAATATGTTAACTAGTTGAAAACATTGCTGTCCGGTAAAAGTTCCGGACGATTATTATAAAGTTTAATAATTAAAACAAACTTGGTTCGGTAGAACCATCCAGTTCATTGACAATATTGTAGTTAGGTTTTGCAAAGAGGTCTTTAAGGTTGATAGTATCTG
>SUYL01000065.1 GCA_015060445.1 Bacteroidales bacterium | reverse complement strand
TGGACGAAACAAACATTTCCGGCAGCACATCCACAAACGGGGGTGCTTTTGTGGACAGAACGAACATTTCCAGCAGCACATCCACAAACGGGGGTGCTTTTGTGGACGAAACAAACATTTCCAGCAGCACATCCACAAACGGGGGCGCTTTTGTGGACGGAAAGCAGAATTTGTCGGGAAGAGCAAGAGGAATCATTACTGCAGATCTTACCGGCGGTATGGGGATAGATTCCTTCTTTATCTCCAGAATTGCCGCAAAACATTACTATTTTGAGCGCAATACAGAATTGTGTGAGGCTACTGCATACAATTTCGGGCAATTGAGTGTGGAAAACATTATTGTTTCCAACCGCGACATTACCGCAGACGGATGTGCAGCCCTGGAGGAACTTAAGGGGCAAGGCATTGATCTGCTGTATATTGACCCGGCCCGCCGCCTGGCAGACGGTAAGAAAGCCATACTCCTACAAGACTACGAGCCCAATGTGGTGGACCTTCAGGAAAAGATGTTTGAAGTGAGTCCACATATCCTTGTAAAGGTCTCCCCTATGGCAGACATCTCCCTGAACCTCAAACTTTTGCCTAAAACCTCAGCCGTTTATGTTGTTACAGTTGACAACGAGTGCAAGGAACTCCTTTTCCTCCTCCACAGAGACCATGAAGGTATACCTAATATTCACGTCGCAATTTTGTACAACAAATTGACAATCAACAATATACAAAATAAAGAATCTGAATGTACAACAAATCTAAAATCAGAAATATCTGATTTTGAATTAATTGTACAAAAATGCGACGTGACTGAGAAAGGTATTGCCACCTACACCAGCCAGGTAAAATCATATCTTTATGAACTTGGCAAGGGGTGGTTGAAGGCAGGGGCGTTCAATCTGGCAAGCCAGAGGTTCAATTGTGAAAAACTGGCAGCAAGCACCCACCTGTACACGTCGGATGAGCAGATAAATGAGTTTCCCGGGAAAGCCTACAAGGTGGAAGAGGTTATACCATTCAATAAGAAAAGCCTCAAGGAACTGGCAAAGAGGTTCCCCAAGGCTGATATTACTGCAAGAAATTTTCCATTGGACACCAATGCCCTCAAAAAACTCTCCGGCATAAAGGATGGAGGAGACAGGCACATTTTTGCCACCACTCTCCACAACGGGGAGAAAGTACTTATAGTAACCAATCCAACTCGCTGAACAACAGTCCAATAAAAGAGGGTGCCCCAAGAGTAACATCAGCAATAGGATAAGATAAAATAGAAGGAAATTCATCTTTAAAACCGTGACCGCCCGTGGTCTCGTGAACGGGAGGGGCCCAAATAACAGATTTGGGAGGGATTCAGTTTTAAAGATGAATTTCCTTCTATTTCTTAACTAATGTACAATCTCCAAGCACTTATTTATACTCCTATAAATCAACGAATTGTACAAAATTGCGACGTGATTTTATGGCAAAAGTATTGCAGGAGCCTCCTTCTCCAGCAGATGCCTGTACCAGAAGATGTAGTCACCGGCTTTGGAATGTACAGATTTCTTGCCCCTGTAGCCATGGAATTCACCCGGGTACATCATAAGGTCAAACTGTTTGCCGGCATCCTGCATTGCATTAATCAGATGCATGGTATTCTGCATATGTACATTGTCATCTGAAGTACCGTGGGTAATCTTAAGGTAGTTGGTCTTGTCACCCTTGTATTTGGCAATCCTGTTTCCAAGAACTGTATTGGCATACCCCTCCGGGTTGTCTTGAGGACGGTCCATATAGCGCTCGGCGTAATGGGTGTCATATAACTGGTAATCATACACTCCACCACCTGCAATACCGTATTTGAAGTAGTCGCTGCCCTCGGTACAAGCCAATGTGGTCATACTGCCGCCGTAAGAGAAACCGGTAATGCCAACCTTGTCTGCATTTACAAACGGATACTCTGCATGTAGATATTTTATCCACTCAATATAGTCTTTCAACTCAATGTTCAACAGATTCCTGTGGAGATAATTCAATCCCTCCTTACCGCAGTGGCCACTGGCCCTGTGGTCAATAGAGATCTGTATCACACCTTCATTTGCCCACCACTGGTTGTTCTCACCAATACCCTTCCAGGTATCCATAACAGTACCGGCATTTGGTCCTCCATACATGCTTACAAGTACAGGATATTTCTTTGAAGGGTCAAGGTCAACCGGCCAAATCACCTGAGCAGGAAGCACATAGCCGTCAACAGTAATGGACAACATCTGAGGAATTGCAAGTTTGTACTGGTCAAACTTCTCCCCTTTGCTGTCGGCAATCACCTTTACTCCCGACGATTTTTCAAAAGCAACCTTAGGGGCAACTTTGGCAGAAGAGGCTTTTGCAGCACCCTTTACATCAACAACCGCCAATCTGGTTGGGGTGGTTGAATTTGAATACTGTGCAACATAATATCTGTTGTCGGGAGCAATGCGTACTCCCACAAAATTATAATCACCAAAAGAGAGTCTTGTAATCTTCTTTGTCTTGAGGTCAACCCTGTAGAAGTCGTTCCTTGTAGAAACCTCCCTGCGGGCAGTGAAGTAGATGGAACCCTCCTTCATATCAACCTTAACAAAGCGGATACCCCAGTTCTTGCCGTCGGTAATCTTCTCAAGGCGTTTCCCGTCAAACGACTGGAAATAGATCTGTTCCCACATCTCAAAATCCCTTACCATAAAGAACCCGTCCTCAACAAACTGCATATCCTCCATCCAGTCTATCCAGGTCTTCTGATTCTCATTATAGATAGACTCTTTTGAGCCGTCTGCAGGATTTACAGTATAGAGCACCAGATTGTTCTGCTCCCTTGGCATCCAAGGGATAATGAAACGGCTTCCGTCAGCATTCCAGAAAGGGATGCCGAAGTACTGGTCCAAAGTGTGGTCAAAATCTGCCCATACTGTTGACCCGTCCTCCACATTCACAAAGGCAATCTTAACCTCAGGGTTCTTGTCTCCCGCCTTAGGGTAACGTGTCTCAGTAATGAAACCGTGCTTGCCGCGTGAATCATATATAGGGAACATTGATATCTCACTATCATCAAACTTGTAGAATGCAATGGTCATGCTGTCGGGACTCCACCAGAAGGCCCTGTAACGAGAAGGCCTGCCAAGAATCTCCTCATAATAAACCCATGAGGCATATCCGTTCATAATGACATTGGTACCATCGGAGGTAAGTTTGGCAACCTTCCCATCAAGAGAGTTCCATACGCAAAGATTGTTATCCTTGTCGGTGAAGGCAACCTTAATTCCGTCGGGAGAAAGAGTAGGATTCTTTACCTCTTTTGCCAAAGGGAGTTTCCTGAATTTCTCCATTGCCTCAGGTGCCGGATTCATCTCCTTTGGAGCATTCTCCACTGCAACCTTCTCACCTGTTTTAATGTTGTACTCATACATCTTGTACCCTCTACCCTCTCTCTGGGCAAGGTTAACGGTTTTGGCATCTTTCCACCCGGTAACCATAGGAAGTTGGTTTACAATACCTTGCGGGAGCCTCCCGACAATCTCTTCCTGGGTAAGTCTCCTCTTTTCAACCTCCTGAGCATAAGAGGCGGCAGCGCATGAAAGAATCAAAGCAACTGCAAATAAAAATCTGTATAGTTTCATAGTCATAAAAATTGTCTCAAAAAATAAAGTTACCAACTTTTTGGAATCATTCAAAATACTTGTCATTGAAATTCACAAGATACACCTTCTCAACCGCCCTGGTCATTGCCGTATAAAGCCATTTTTTGTCATCCAAAGAGATCTCATCCTTCCACAGGTTATTATCTACAAAAACACATTTCCACTGCCCACCCTGAGACTTGTGTCCAGTTATGGCAGCCGCATATTTAATCTGCAGGGCATTGTAATATTTGTCCTCCCTAACCTTCTCCATTCTCTTCTTCCTTACTGTAATATCCTCATAATCTGCATAAACCCCCTCAAAAAGCGCCTGCTGCTGCTCCCTGTCCAAAGAGGGTGATACAGAAGAGAGGGTATCCAGAATTATCTTGGCATCAATCTCCACATCATTATAATCCGGAAATTTCAGGGTTGCCTGTGCAAAATGGAGTCCGTAGCGCTCCTCATAATTTCCAATCTTCACCAGTTCCGCAACATCTCCATTGGCAATAAAATCAAGATCCGGCACATTCTCCAGAAACTGGTAGCAGTTCTTCACAATCATAAGTTTGTCCCCTCTGGTAAGTTGTTCCTCCATAAACAGTACAGTCTGCCTTATACCCATATTGTACCTGTTTGCCCTCATATTGGAACGGCAAAGCACCACAACCTCATCCAAACCATACTTGGAAATTGCACCGTCCAACTCCTCTATCAATTCTCCTCCCGATATCCTCCTGAAGTCATCAAATCCACCGCATCTGAAACGCGGGGCATCCAAATCCCCTCTCTCAATCTCTTCCCGGAGCAAAGTTGCATTGTATAGAATACCGCTCTCACCAGCCTGCCTCACAACCTCAGTAAGGGTAACCTCCTCTGCCAGATGGGAATACTGCGACACATAATCAAAATCAAGCGCCGGACTCTCCTCAAGACCTATAGGGGGCAACTGGGCCGAATCTCCCATAAGAATAAGTTTATTCCCGCTGTTTTGCCTTATATAAGAAATGAGGTCATCCAGCAGGTCTCCAGTTCCAAAAATGGAGGTTTCAAATCCCGAACCAATGGTTATAAGCGAGGCCTCATCCACAATATATACAGTATCCCTGCTCTTGTTGAAATCTATGGCAAACTTGGACTCCTTATCGGAAAGGGACCTCTGCCGGTAAATTTGCTTGTGGATTGTCTTGGCCTGCATCCCAGAATAATTGGAAAGCACTTTGGCGGCCCTTCCTGTAGGGGCCAGAAGTACAAACTTGTGCTTCAATTCCTTAAGAACCTTAATGAAAGCAGAAACGGCAGTTGTCTTGCCGGTACCGGCATATCCCCTCACAACCAGAAGAGGGAACTCAGAGGGGGCAACAGTAAGGAACCTCCCCAACTTCTCAAACAACTCCCTCTGCCCGCTTGTAGGTTCCATCCCCATTTTCCGGACCAGCAACTCAGAAAAATAGTTCTCTACCGCCATTTCCAGATTGAAAACATGATCACCAAAGAATATATCTCAAGACGGCCAAAAAGCATCTGCGCCGCAAGAATGAACTTGCCCATAAAAGGAATTTGTGAGAAATTCTCAAGCGACCCTACAGAACCGAACCCGGGACCCACATTACCCAAACTTGCGACAGAAGCAGAAAAAGCATCCATAAAATCAACCCCCATCATACACAACAAAGCCGCCCCCACAAACATAAAAAGAAAATAAACCACAATATACAGATTAACTGCAGCAACCATCTGGGTATCAACAATACTTGTACCCACTCTTATAGGGATAACCGCACTTGGATGCATCTGCTTGCGCAACTGTACCCTAAGACTCCTCCAGAAAATGAGAATCCTGTCAGTCTTCAATCCTCCCGACGTAGAACCCGAGCAGGCACACTGCACAGAAAGGAACATAAGCATAAGTATAGAAAGAGGTGGCCACACAGAGCAGTCTACCGTAGCAAAACCTGTAGTGGAAATATACGAAACAACATTAAACACACTGTTCCACACTGTTCTCCAGAAACCCGTACCGGCTCCGTGAATAAAAAGATCAGCCGAAATAATAACAGAAACCACAACAATAGTCCCTAAATAAAGTTTGGTAACAGGAGACCTGAACAACTTGGCAGACCTGTCCGAAAACGTCTTATAAATAAGGCCAAAATGCATACCCCCCAAAATCATGAACACAACAGCCACCAACTCAATAGGAAACGAATCAAAAGCCCCAATAGATGCATTCTTTGTACTGAAACCTCCGGTAGAAACAACACTGAAAGCATGATTCACAGCATCAAACGGACCCATTCCGGCAAACATAAAAGCCAATGCAGATGCAATTGTAAGCCCCACAAACACAGTAGAAATAACCCTTATAGCCTCCTTTGTCCTAAGACGGTAATTCTCCTTAGAAAGGGAAGTCATTTCAAGTTTGCTCAACCTCATCTTGAAAGTACTCACCATAGGGAGAATGAGCAACATAAACACTACAACACCAATACCTCCAATAAAGTGTGTGGAAGACCTCCAGAAAAGGAGGCTCTTTGGCAGCGCCTCAATATCCTGCAGAATTGTACCACCGGTAGTGGTATAACCCGACACACTCTCAAACCAGGCATTTATAAGGGTGAACTCCCCTCCCCAAAGCACATAGGGCAACATTCCAAAAATACACGAGAGAATCCAGGAAAGCACAATTATGGTAAACCCCTCCTTAATGTGTATCTCTTCATGCTTCCTTACAAAAATAAGTGGAAAAAGGCCTGTAGTAAAAGTAATTACACCACTCAACAGAAGAGGAGAAAAAGCCGAATCAAAATCGTAGATAACAGAAACCACAACGCTCATGAACATGAACAGAGCGTTGAACAGGAGTGCAATGCCAATATTTCTTGAAACTACACTAATATTCATGGGTTACTTGTTTTTAAGGAGCCTTTTATTTGTCTCTATGAGTTCCTTCACATTTTCATTGAAATCCTTCAACTCATCATCATTCTCAATCACAAGAGTATAACTCTTCCTCCTGTTTATATAATCTGCAATTCCTCCCGACATCTTCAGGAATGGATTGACAAAATACATGTTAATGAAATAATTAAAAAGGAAAACAAGCACAATACCCACAATAACAGCCACTACGCCAGGCATAATGCTCCTGTAGAAACTCTCGGTCATTGTCTTTGAATTGTCGGCCAGAGCCTGCTGGCTTGTTAAAGTAAGACTCTGAAGGTAACCCCTCAATTTCATGTAAACCGGATGAAGTTTATGGAAATACCAGTTCCTCCTTCCTGAATAGTCGCCATGCCACACACTTGGAGCATCATTCATAATAATGATATAGGTAGAATAAGCATACATCACAGAATCTGCATACTCCCTCTCCTGCCCTGTAGTAAAATTGTCCCTCACTTTGCTCAGATAGTCAATGAAACGGGTATCATCCGTAGGCTTTAGGCTAATGCTTCCACCTTCATCTCCCAATCCCTCAAGCAAGTTGAAATTATATTCATCTGTAACCTCCAGAAGAAGACGGGAGGTATTTATAGCCGCAATATTGTCGTTGATGAGGTTAGAAACTGTATTCCTCATCCTAATGAACTCATATATGGATATTGCACTGGAAACCAGAAGTATGGTACCAATCACCACAAAGCCCAATGATATTTTCCTCTTAATTGCCATCTTTAAAAGATAAAAGTTGAGCAAATATAGCAAAAGGTTACAGAACAAAACCAAAATTTACAAAAAAAAGGCACCAATATATTATGCAATAAACAGAGCAGAAGATATTTATTCCGGAGGACGACACAGTCTCCTCTACTTCGTCATTGCTGCGCAATAACCCGTAGCCGTCGAATGAGGTCCTCCTACATAATATCTTCTGCTCCGGATAAGTTTCTTCATAATGCCCCTTCCCTAAATAAGCAACCCCCGCCAGAGCATATCTCTAACGGGGGTATTTTATTTTCATTAAGACCTTTGAATCAGGCCTTCTGCTTATTCCGGGACTTTTGGGTCACCTCTTTAAAATGGTGCAGAACAATTATTTGTTCTCCTCTACAAACTGGTTGTATTTGTCATAGTTTGCTTTGCTCTGCTCATCTTTGTCGCGGAAACGGAAGAAGATGTTCTTCAAGTACTCTGCGCAAGCAAATTTAAGGTCTTTGTACTGAGGATTGTCTCCTGAAGCCTCAAATGCTCTCTCAAATGGAGCAATTGCATCCTGTAATGCTTTCTCCATCTGCTCCAATAGAGCCATGTATTTTGCATCATCAAACTCCTCCTGAGCCTTAGCCTGGATTGCTACTGCCAAATCATAGTAGGTAGCACCCTCTGAGTATGGAGCGTATACGTAAGTAGGATCAATCTCACCTGCTTTCTTGAATGCAGCAATTGCATCCTCAAGTTTGTTCAGGTTCTTGTAAACGTCACCCTCTGCATAAACAAGGCTGGCATTGTTAGGCTCGTTGTTCTGGGCAACTTTCAAAATCTCAAGAACTTTTGCAGGATCCTCGTTTGTCTCACGGTAAACGTTGATCAAAGATACAAGGATAGACTGGTTTGTAGGGAATTTTGCGAAACCAGCAGTAAGAACCTCTTTACATTTTACAGTATCACCGCTTGCCTTATATGCATCTGCCAATGCAGCAGGAACCTCACCCTTCTGCTCAAAGTCAATAGACTGGCAGTACTCGTAGAATTTGATTGCCCTTGCATGGTCAGCAGCCATAGTTGCAGTAACACCTGTATAGTATGCCAAAGTTGAATCAACCTGACCAATAACAGGGTTAGCAGCAACGTTCATTGCATTCTCAAAGTTTACTGAAGCCTCTGAATAGTTGCCAAGTGTATTGTCATACATTGCAGCATCATAATATTTGTTCTTGATTGAGTTCAAGCCCTCAGTGATTGCTTTTTTCTGAACACCTTTTGAATCAAGTTCAGTTGCTTTGTTGAAAGCCTCAACAGCAAGTGCCAATGCATTCTCAACTGCAGGTTTTGTAACTGTCCATGCAATAAGGGAACCGCCCTCGTTGTAGTAAAGCACTTTGTCTACATAGGTAACAGCAGTAAGAAGAGCATCAGCCTTCTCTACCTGCTCAGTTGAAAGTGCAGGCTGTCCTTTAAGGATAAGGTCTGTCTGCATTTTAGGAGAACCTGGCAACAAGCCCTCTGCCGGAGCATCATAGCATGCAATGTAAGCGTTTGCCAATTTAACCCAAGTTGCTGCAGCGGCAGCCTTTTTAGGGTTCTCAGTTTCAGCCTTTGCTTTTGTCATAGCCTTAACTGCATCACTTACAGCCTTGCTCTGAGCATTAACGCCAGTTGCAACAAACATTAGAGCAACTGCAATAATCAATAATTTTTTCATCTCTTATAAATTAAAATATTAATAAATTCTACTCTTCCGGAATCTCCACCGGCTTGTCATCACTCTTGTTTACCACACAAACTGCTGCAATGCTGTCACCTTCCCTCAAGTTAATGAGTTTTACACCCTGGGTAGCACGTCCTGCAACCCTAATGTCCGACACCGCCACACGTATAGTAATGCCGGATTTGTTTATGATCATGAGGTCATTCTCCTCGGTCACAGATTTCAACGCTACAAGTTTACCGGTTTTTTCTGTAATATTCAAAGTTTTCACACCTTTTCCGCCTCTGCTTGTAAGCCTGTAGTCTTCAAGTTCAGATTTTTTGCCGAACCCGTTTTCACTTACTACCAGAATTGTCCTGTTCTGGGCTGCCGCTTTATCAGCCTCGACACAAATCATGCCAACCACTTCATCATCATCCTCTATAGTGATTCCGCGTACTCCTGCACTTGTCCTTCCTATGGCCCTTGCATCCTGCTCATTGAACCTTACACACTTGCCGTCACGTCCTGCTATGAGTATCTCGTTGTTGCCGTTTGTAAGCATTGCCTCAATGAGTTCGTCACCTTCCCTTACGGTAATGGCGTTGACACCGTTTGCCCTAGGTCTTGAATATGCCTCAAGCGAAGTCTTCTTTATTGTACCCCTCTTGGTTCCAAGGACAATGTAGTTGTTGTTGATATACTCCTCATCATTTAGAGTAGGGACATTCAGATATGCACAAACCTTGTCATCCGGTTCAATGTTTATCACATTCTGTATTGCCCTTCCCTTCGAGGTCTTGGTTCCCTCAGGAACATCATATACCTTGAGCCAGAAACATCTGCCCTTCTGGGTAAAGAACATCATTGTACTGTGCATGTTTGCAACATAGATATGCTCAATGAAGTCCTCCTCGCGGGTTGTGCTCCCCTTGGCACCTACACCACCCCTGTTCTGCAATCTGTACTCATTCAGAGGGGTTCTCTTTATATATCCCAGATGTGAGATGGTTATCACAACATCCTCGTCGGGATAAAAGTCCTCAGGATTGAATTCGTCTGCTGAAGGGACAATCTCTGTCCTTCTTGCATCTCCGAATTTTGCCTTCAGGGCTACAAGTTCATCCTTTATGATGCCCATCTGGAGTTCAATGCTTGCAAGAACATCCTTAAGATGGTTGATGAGTTTCATGAGTTCGTCATACTCGTTCTGGAGTTTCTCCTTCTCCAGGCCTGTCAACTGGCGGAGCCTCATCTCTACAATTGCTGCTGCCTGTGCATCAGAGAACTGGAATCTCTCAACCAGACCCTGTTTTGCATCATCAACCGTCTTAGAAGCCCTTATAATTGCAATCACTTCATCAAGGAAATCAAGGGCCTTGAGCAATCCCTCAAGGATATGGGCCCTGGCTTCTGCCTTGTTCAACTCAAACTGTGCCCTGCGCACTACAACGTCGTGACGGTGGCGTACATAATATTTTATCAGTTGCTTTAGGTTGAGCAATCTTGGCCTTCCGTCTACAAGGGCAATATTGTTTACTGAGAAACTGCTCTGCAACGCAGTGTATTTGAACAAAGTGTTGAGAACTACATTTGCCACAGCACCCATCTTGAGCCTTATTACAATACGCATACCGTTACGGTCGCTCTCGTCATTCACGTATGCAACTCCCTCTATCCTCTTCTCTTCAACAAGTTCCGCAATCTTCTCAATAAGTTCCCTCTTGTTTACCATATATGGGATTTCGGAAACCACTATTGTCTCGCGGCCGTTCTCATTAACCTCAATGTCGGTCTTGGCACGCACTACAATCCTACCCTTTCCGGTATCAAATGCATCCCTTATTCCCTGATATCCCTGAATGATTCCACCAGTAGGGAAATCCGGACCTTTCACATGCTCCATCAGTTCATCTGTGGTAATGTCATTGTTGTCTATATATGCAACAATTGCATCACATATCTCATTGAGGTTGTGGGGAGCCATGTTTGTGGCCATACCTACCGCAATACCTGACGCACCGTTCAGCAGAAGGAGCGGCGCCTTGGCAGGAAGCACAACAGGCTCCTGCAGGGTATCATCAAAGTTATTCCTGAAATCTACGGTATTCTTGTCAAGGTCCAGGAGAACCTCCTCAGCCATTGCATTAAAACGTGCCTCGGTATAACGCATTGCTGCAGCAGAGTCTCCGTCTATTGAGCCAAAGTTTCCCTGCCCCTGTACAAGCATATATCTCATGCTCCAGTTCTGGGCCAACCTCACCATTGCATCATATACGCTTGAATCTCCATGTGGATGGTACTTACCCAAAACTTCTCCAACTATACGGGCAGATTTCTTGAACTGCCCTCCCGATGTAAGACCCAACTCGCTCATACCAAAAAGAACCCTTCTATGAACCGGTTTAAGACCATCCCTAACATCTGGCAGTGCTCTGGATACTATTACAGACATTGAATAATCAATGTAGGCACTCTTCATCTGATCTTCAATATTTATCTGGTGTATCCTCCCTTGTGTCTCTTCTATTTCCATAAAATTTTGTTAAATTAGCAGAACCGCACACACGTACGGTAAAAACATACAAATTTACGCATTTTTTTTGATTTAATAAAGAATAGCGAACAAATTTACCTAAATTAGCGGAAATTTTAGAGAGATGCATTTACAACTTACCAACGAACTCAACGACATCCTGACATACGCCAAAGAAGAGGCAATGAGACTGGGAAACATGATTGTTTCCACAGACCATCTTGTGCTTGGAATCCTGAGGCATGGTGAAAACATTACAGTTGAAACACTTGCGGCCATGGGAGCCAATACCGCAGAACTCAAGGCACATCTTGAGGAGGCCCTTAAGGCAACAGAGCCGGTCCCTTTTGAGAAGGAGAATATGGTCTCGCTCTCAAAGGCAAGTGAGAATGCCCTTAAGATTATGTTTCTGGAGGCCCGCTCACTCCACACCATAAAACCGGACTCAAGCCACCTTATGCTTGCAATACTCCGCGCACAAGACGGCTGGACAGCAAAATATCTTGAACAGATGGAGATAACATACAGCAGGTTCAGGGGTATGTTTGCAGATGAAGAAGAGGAGCAGAAAGAGCAGCAGGAAGAGGAACAAAACATACCACATGATGAGACTCCCGACGGAGATATGCTGGAAGCACCCGGCAAAAAAGAGGACGGGCAGCAGAAAAAGCAGGGCCAGACAGTAATGATTGGGATAAAGAAACCTGCTGCGGCAAAAACACCGGTACTGGACAGTTTCGGCTACGACCTTACCAAGGCGGCAATGGAGGACAAACTGGACCCGGTTGTCGGGAGGGAAAAGGAGATTGAAAGGCTTGCACAGATACTTGGAAGGAGGAAAAAGAACAACCCTGTGCTCATAGGTGAGCCGGGAGTGGGAAAATCTGCAATTGCAGAGGGCCTTGCAATCCGCATTGCACAGAAGAACGTATCAAGGGTACTGCTGGACAAGAGGGTTGTATCACTTGACATAGGATCAATTGTAGCAGGAACAAAATACCGCGGACAGTTTGAGGAGAGAATGAAGGCAATCCTCAACGAACTGGGAAAGAATCCGAACATAATCCTCTTCATTGATGAAATGCATACCCTTGTAGGGGCCGGAGGGGCAGCAGGCTCTCTTGATGCTGCCAACATGCTCAAGCCGGCACTTGCACGCGGTGAAATCCAATGCATTGGAGCCACCACCCTTGATGAATTCCGCCAGTTCATTGAGAAAGACGGAGCCCTGGAACGCCGCTTCCAGAAGGTTATTGTGGAGGCAACCAATTTTGACCAGACACTTGACATTCTGCAGAACATAAAGGGGAGATACCAGAAACACCACAACGTGGTATATTCAGATGAGGCAATAAAAGCATGCATCTCCTTGAGCCAAAGATATATAACAGACCGTTGCCTTCCCGACAAAGCCATAGATATAATGGACGAGGCCGGGAGCCGCGTACACCTGAAGAACATAAAGGTTTCCAAGAAGATACAGGTACTTGAAAAAGCCATAGAGATAGTTGTAACCGAAAAGCAGGATGCAGTAGCGGCATCTGATTTTGAAAAGGCAGCCATATACCGAGATATTGAGAAGATGAAGCGGGCGGAACTTGAGGCAGAGAGAGAAAAATGGCAGCGCAAACAGAATGCCTCCCCTGCAAAAGTCACCGCAGAGGATGTGGCATTTGTACTGAGCATGGCAACCAACATTCCGGTAAGCAAAATTGCCCAGAGCGAGGGGAACAAACTTGCCTCCATGGGGGCAACCCTCAAAGAGAAGATAATTGGTCAGGACGAGGCTGTAAACACTGTTACCCGTGCTATCCAGCGCAACAGGGCCGGTCTGAAGGACCCCAACAAGCCAATAGGGACCTTCCTTTTCCTTGGGCCAACCGGAGTGGGAAAAACCCAACTTGCAAAAGTGCTTGCACAATACATGTTTGATTCTCCCGACAGCATCATCCGCATAGACATGAGCGAATATATGGAGAAACATGCGGTAAGCCGTCTCATTGGAGCCCCTCCAGGCTATGTAGGCTACAACGAAGGGGGACAATTGAGCGAGAGGGTGCGCCGCAAGCCGTACTCCGTAGTGTTGCTGGATGAGATAGAGAAGGCCCATCCCGACATCTTCAACCTGCTTCTGCAGGTTCTGGACGAAGGACGCCTTACCGACAGCAACGGCCGCCACATAGATTTCAGGAACACCGTCCTTATCCTCACCTCCAACATAGGAACCAAGGAACTGAAAGATTTTGGAAACGGACTGGGATTCTCAAACGTATCAAAGAGGGATACCGTTGCCAACAGCAGGATGATTATTGAAAAGGCTATCAAAAAAGCCTTTACACCTGAATTCCTGAACAGGTTGGATGAGCAGATACTCTTCAACCCGCTCACCCGCGGTGACATAGAAAAGATTATTGAGATAGAACTCAAGGATCTCTACGAAAGGGTACATCAGGCCGGATTTAACCTCAAGTTGAGCAAGAAAATGAAAAAATTTGTAGCCGATGCCGGATTTGATCCCCAATACGGCGCCCGCCCACTCAAACGGGCCATCCAGCGCTACATAGAGGATCCGCTGGCCGAGAAAATAATCAGCGGCGAAGTAAAACCTGGAGAGACAATCACCCTGAAATAACATTTGTCCCTCCGGGCACCGCCTGTCCACGCCAAGCACCCTCTCCGTGGACAGGTGTCTTTCCCTGAAAAAAGTTGACTCGTAATTTACGAGTTAATATGTTTATTTATCGTACATCATTGAGAGATCGTTATTGCGAACAAGCACTCAAGCTATATCAAGAAGGTTTCTCATAT
>SUYL01000064.1 GCA_015060445.1 Bacteroidales bacterium | reverse complement strand
TCAGCATCAATCTCAAGAACAACTACCTCAAGGTTCTCACCAATTGCAGTGAACTCAGACGGATGTTTAACTTTCTTTGTCCAAGAAAGGTCGCTGATGTGTACAAGACCGTCAACACCCTCCTCCAACTCTACGAATACGCCAAAGTTGGTGAAGTTTCTAACAACTGCTGAATGTTTTGAACCAACAGGGTATTTCTCGCTGATGTTAGCCCATGGATCTGCTTTAAGTTGTTTGATACCAAGAGACATCTTTCTCTCCTCTCTGTCAAGGGTAAGGATGCTTGCCTCAACCTCGTCACCAACTTTAAGGAAGTCCTGTGCGCTTCTAAGGTGTGAAGACCATGACATCTCAGATACGTGGATAAGACCCTCAACACCTGGCTGAATCTCAATGAATGCACCGTAGTCTGCAAGAACAACAACTTTACCTTTAACAGTGTCACCAACTTTAAGGTTTGCATCAAGAGCATCCCAAGGGTGAGCGCTAAGCTGTTTAAGACCAAGAGCGATACGTTTCTTAGTGTCATCAAAGTCAAGGATAACAACGTTGATCTTCTGGTCAAGAGCAACAACCTCCTCAGGGTGGTTGATTCTGCCCCATGAAAGGTCTGTGATGTGGATAAGACCATCTACGCCGCCAAGGTCAATGAATACACCGTAAGAAGTGATGTTCTTAACTGTACCCTCAAGAACCTGACCTTTCTCCAATTTGCCAATGATATCAGCTTTCTGAGCCTCAAGTTCAGCCTCAATAAGTGCTTTGTGTGAAACAACAACGTTTCTGAACTCATGATTGATTTTAACAATCTTGAACTCCATTGTCTTGTTAACGAATACATCGTAATCACGGATAGGTTTAACGTCAATCTGTGAACCTGGCAAGAATGCCTCAATTCCAAATACGTCAACAATCATACCGCCCTTAGTACGGCATTTGATGTAACCCTTAACAATCTCATCTTTGTCGAATGCCTCGTTAACTCTATCCCAAGATCTGAGTGAACGTGCTTTCTTGTGTGAAAGAACCAACTGACCTTTTTTGTCCTCAGCGTTCTCTACATAAACCTCTACTTTATCACCAACTGCAAGCTCAGGGTTGTATCTGAACTCACTTACAGGGATGATACCCTCGCTCTTGTAACCGATGTTAACAAGAACCTCTCTTTTTGTAACGGCTACTACAGTACCCTCTACTACCTCATTCTCAATAACTGAAGAAAGGGTCTCTGAATATTTAGCCTCAACTTCCTCTTTGGATACACCGTAATCTGTATCCTGCTCAAATGCATCCCAGTCAAATTTGTCAATTGCTACTGATGCATTGCTTTTACGTTTTTTAGTTGCGTCAACAACTGCTGGAGTCTCCTCTGCATAAGAAGCAGCGGTCTCTTTTACTGCTGGAGCATTTACCATCTCCTCTGCAGCTACCTGTGTTTCTTTACTCATGTTAATTTTTAATAAACGAAAAAGTGGTTAAACATTATTTATAGTCTCAAACATATTGAGAAAGCAATATCTCCACACTTAGTGAAATTGGCATCTCCACACTTGAGTGAAAAATTGGCATCTCCACACATTTGAGCGCGCGAAAATAGTGATTATTCAGCAGTTGGCCAAATTTTTTTAATAAAAATGCTCATATCGGCAAAACTGCCACCCCCCGGCAGTGCGCATCCTCAAAATACCCTCCCAGCGTGGACAAATGCCGACCCCCGGCAGAGCGCATCCACAAAATACCCTCCCAGCGTGGACAAATGCCACCCCCCGGCAGTGCGCATCCACAAAATACCATAGTTTTGTGGATGCAGGGAATCATTTTATGGGACAGTGGATGGCAATTAAAAAATTAGAGTTATTTTTGTAGGATGAAACGGATTTTTACAGCAGTATTGTGCGCAGTTGCAGCAATATGCGCAACTGTACAGAGTGCAACAGCACAACCCAGATTGCAGAAAGTGCAAATCATATTGGTTCCCGGCAGCAGCAATGCCGTATATGAGACCGGGGAGAAGGCAACCATGAAGGTAATGGCACTGCATCAGGGGGTGGCTCTTGAGAATGCCACAATCCAGTACGAAATAAGCGAAGACCTTATGCCGGCCCACAAGAGAGACAGCATAAGGCTCAAAGGCAGGGAGGCAACCATAGACCTGGGAACAATGAAAAAGCCGGGTTACCTCAGATTGAGGGCCACCTGCAAAATAGATGGAAAAACCTATTCAGCAATGAGTACTGTGGGTTTTTCTCCCGACAAACTCACCCCTACCGTACAGATGCCTAAAGATTTCCGGGAGTTCTGGAACGGCAACCTGGCAAAACTTGCCAAAGTGGATCTGAGACCTACTATGGAACTTGTACCTGAAAAGTGTACGGACAAAGTGAAAGTTTACCATATTTCATACAGGAACATTAACGGGACCAGAATGTACGGTATGCTCACCATGCCTGCCAAGGAGGGGAAATACCCGGGAATCCTCAGGTTCCCTGGAGCAGGAATTGGTGAAAAGGGGGGCGACATGACCCATGCGGCACAAGGGGCAATCATCCTTGAAATGGGGATACACGGAATACCTGTGAACTACAGGGGAAACATATATGAAGACCTTGGGAACGGCCCGCTACAGAATTATCCGGAGCAGAACATGGACAACAGGGATACCTATTATTACAAAAGGGTATATCTGGGTTGTGTGAAGGGTATTGACTTTCTCCTTTCCTTGCCACAGTGTAACGGCAACATTGGAACATTCGGCGGAAGCCAGGGAGGGGCCCTCTCCATAGTTACATCGGCTTTGGACAAGAGGGTTAAGGCAGCAGTGGCATACTTTCCTGCCCTCTCAGACATGGAAGGCTACTGCCACAATAGGGCTGGCGGCTGGCCGCATATCTTCAAAAGTGAGGCAAACCGCACAAAGGAGATAATAAACACAATTAGGTATTATGATGTTGCAAACTTCGCACGCATAATGGAAACGCCTATTCATTTCCTCTACGGATACAACGACATCACCTGTGCCCCAACTACAACCAGAAGTACATACAACGCAATAAAATCTCCAAAGGAACTCATTATAGGCGAAAATATAGGGCACTGGACCTACTCGGACCAGATGGAATCCCTCTGGAAC
Source organism: Bacteroidales bacterium (assembly GCA_015060445.1). Classification (GTDB taxonomy): domain Bacteria; phylum Bacteroidota; class Bacteroidia; order Bacteroidales; family UBA932; genus Egerieousia. The sequence continues at coordinate 25,692 of SUYL01000064.1, read as the reverse complement.
TGGATAATAAGGAGGCTGCAATAGGCAACAATCCAGCAGCATAGCCCTGCTGGAAAACTGAAACCTCTGGACCTGGATAATAAAGAGGCTGCAATAAAACAAACCGCCGGCAGAACTGATTATACGCATAAGGCTGTCGGGAAAACAATAATGGAACAACTATGAAAAATAAAGGATTTGAAAGAAATTTTTGGGTAGCAATTGTAATGGAGTTTTTTGAGAGGGGTGCCTACTACGGCGTGCTCTCGGTACTCTCTGTATATCTTGTACTTACTGGAGAAGAGGGGGGCCTTGGGTTCAGCAAGGCACAGGCCGGGACAATTATGGGAACTATACAGCCGTTGCTTTATTTTCTCCCGATAATTGCAGGAGGCATAGCAGACCGTTACGGTTACCGCAGGATACTGTTCTTTGCATTTACCTGTATTACAGGCGGATATGCACTTACTTCAATTACTGAATCATATATACCGGTATTTGCATCACTTCTCCTTATGGCAGTTGGTGCAGGATTCTTCAAGCCGGTAATATCGGGAACAATAGCAAAATCCACAACAGAGGAGAACTCTACTCTTGGTTTTGGAATCTTCTACTGGTCCATTAACCTTGGTGCATTTCTGGTACCGCTCATTCTGGTTCCAATGCTCAAGGCAAAAGGATACCATAACATTTTTTACATGGCAGCAGCCGTAGGTTGCATACTCATGCTCATAAATACGTTCCTCTATAGGGAGCCTGCAGCAAACCTCAATGCGCCAAAGCAGGGTAAAAGCATAAAGGAACTCCTTATAGGAATTGTCCAGGTACTGAAAGACTATAAATTCATTGTCCTGATATTCCTTTACTCAGGTTTCTGGATTCTCTATTTCCAGATGTACGGCACAGTACTGTGGTACCTTAAGGAGTATGTAGATATGACCCCTATAGACAACGCTGTAAATTCATTCCTGGGGATATTTGTTGACAATCCTTCCTGGAAATTTGACACAGAGCACGTTACAGTTATTAACGCAGGTGTTATCATCTGCCTCCAGTTGATAGTTTCAAAACTTGTACAGAACTGGCCGGCCCTCCCTACAATGATTATGGGTATAGGATTCGGCACCCTTGGAATGGGAATCCTCAGCATCAGCGGATCACCTTGGGTATTTATAGTTGGACTAATGGTATTCACCCTTGGAGAAATGACCACCCATCCAAAATTCCTTTCATATATTGGAATCATTGCTCCTCCCGACAAAAAGGCACTTTATATGGGATACTCTTTCCTTTACGGAGTTATTGGAAGTTCAATAGGTTCTTTCCTTGGAGCAAGCCTGTATGTAAGGATTGTGGAGCAGATGGGCAAACCGCAACTGTTGTGGCTGATATTCACCGGTATTGGAATTCTCAGCATAATTGGATTGCTCATGTACAACAAAATTGTAGGGAAGAAGAAATAATTTGCAGAATAAGGAGAAAATGAAGGTACTTATTGTTTCGGATGCCCAGAGTGTACACACCCAGAGGTGGGTATCATCCCTCAGTGAGAAGGGGGTAGAGATTGTACTCTACTCCATAGTTCCGTTCGAAGGGGATTTCTACTCATCAAAGGGAATCAGGTGCCACTATTTCGACCTTTTCAACTACAAGAGGGAGAATATGGGGATGCTCTACCCTATCTGGAGGCATCTGCAGGCAGTAAAGGATCTGAAAAGGGTGATAAAGGAGGAGAAACCCCAGATACTCCACTCCCATTTTGTTACAAGTTACTCGCTAATTGCGGCCCTGAGCGGTTTCCACCCACTTATAGAATCTGTATGGGGCAGTGATGTATATATTTATCCAAAGAAATCCATACTCCACAAATGGCTGGTGAAATTCACATTGGGAAAAGCAGACAAGGTTCTCTCCACCAGTAATGTAATGGGGGACGAAACACACAAATACACCCAAAAGAAAATAGAGATAACTCCATTTGGGGTAAATACCTCCCTTTTCTGCAGAAAAAACAGGAGACCGGAGGGAAAATTTGTGGTGGGGAGCGTTAAGAGCCTCTCCTCAAACTATGGCAATGAATATATTATAAGGGCATTTGCGGAGATTGTAAAAAGGAATCCGGATTTGGACTGCTCTCTGGAACTTATAGGTAAAGGGCCACACCAGGGGAAACTTACCCTTCTGGCATGGGCTTTGGGAATAGACGATAAAGTAAACTTCAGGGGGTTCATTCCAAATGACTCCCTTCCACAGGAGTTTGAAAAGTTCTCCATAACCTGTTATATGTCAAATTCTGAGAGTTTTGGAGTCTCTGCCATAGAATCAATGGCATGCGAATGCCCTGTAGTGGCATCAGATGCCGACGGGTTCAGGGAGGTAATTGAAGACAGCAAGACAGGATTCATTGTACCGCGCAAAGACTATATGGCCGCAGCAGATGCAATACAGAAGTTCATAGACAATCCGCAACTGATAGAGTCCATGGGCAAGGCCGGACGTGAAAAAGTATGCAGCAAATACAGGTGGGAAGACAATGTGGAGAAAATGATTTCTATATACAGGGAACTGGTATGAGTACACTTAAAGAAAAAACTGCCAAAGGGCTTGGATGGGGATTTGTTGACAATTTCCTTGGTGCCGGCATTACTGCTGTTGTAAGCATAATCCTGGCCAGGATTGTTTCGCCTGAGGAGTTTGGACTTATAGGGATGATTGCCATTTTCACCGCACTGGGAAATACCCTTATGGACAGCGGTTTCAGCGGAGCCCTAATAAGGAAGCAGGAGGTTACGGAGAAGGACCTGTGTACCGTGTTCTACACAAACCTCATTATTGGGGCCGCGATATATGCAATCCTCTACTTTACAGCCCCGCTCATTGCTTCATATCTTAACGAAGAAATACTTCTGCCACTGGTAAGGGTTATGGGACTCTCGGTAATAATCCTCTCCTTCACCCAGGTGCAGAAGGTGAATTTCATAAGGAAGATAGATTTCCGCACCCAGGCAATAATTTCACTGGCAGCATCTCTTGCAAGCGGAGCAATAAGCATATGGATGGCCCTCAAAGGATGGGGAGTGTGGAGTCTTGCTGCACAACAGTTGACAAAGCAGGGAACAACGAGCATCCTGCTGTGGGTGTTCTCAAAATGGAAACCTTCACTCACATTTTCTTTCAGCAGTTTTGGGGAGATGTTCAGTTTCGGGAGCAAACTGCTTGCATGCTCCCTCATAAGTGTAATCTGGAACGAGATATACTCATTTGCAATAGGTAAACTCTATAACCCTCTCTCGGTAGGATACTTTGCAAGAGCGGAGAAATTCAAGAGCATGGTAACCTCCAACATTGGCCAGGTGGTACAGAGGGTGGGATATCCGGTAATGAGCACAATACAGGATGACCCTGTAAGGCAGGTAAGGGTTTACCGCAAGATTGTACGCCTTACAATTCTCCTTACAGGCACCCTTGTTATGGGACTGCTGGGGTGTGCAGATGCCATGATAGAGGTGCTAATTGGTACAAAATGGCTCCCTGCCGGAGAGTACCTGAGGATTCTGGGACTGTCGGGAATATTCCTCCCTTTAATATTGGGAAGTGTTAATGTATTCAATGCAAACGGCAAATCCTCAGTAACACTTACCCTTGAAATAATAAAGACACTCCTTGCAGCAATTCCTGTTACACTTGGAATAATATACAACATAAAGGTTATGCTGTGGGGAATGGTAGGTGTTTCTGTTGTGTCATACATGGTTCATGCAGCATTTGTCTCAAAGGAGATACCATACACTTTATGGATGCAGGTTAAGGATATTGCTCCATATATAATCATTGCCTCAATTATGGGCTTAATTGTAAATTATGTAGGGAGCCTTGTACAAGGGAGCGCACTGCTGGTCCTTGCAGTACAGTTGGCAACCGGTTTTGCCATAACTGTTGCAAGTTATGAATTTGTATACAAATCGGAGGAATACAGGGATGTAAGGGACCAGGCCCTTAAAGTATTGAGGATAAAGAGATGAAGCCGCAGATTTCCATAATAATAGTAAACTACAACAGCGGGGAACTGCTCTACAATTGCCTTGCAAGCATAGAAAAAGAGTTGGAGGTAAATTATGAAGCAGTGGTGGTGGATAATGACTCTACGGACAATTCCATGGCATTGTGCGGCAAATTTGAAGGTGATTCCCGGTTCAGGTTTATCCGCAGCGCTGAGAACCTGGGATTTGCCAGAGGGTGCAACCTTGGGGCAGAGCGTTCCAGAGGGGAAATCCTCCATTTCCTTAACCCCGACACCCAACTCCAGAGAGGAGCAGATGAAGATTACAGGAAGGTTATCCTTAATCCCGACAAAATATATGTAACCCCTCTGATAAACCGTGACGGATCAACCGAAAACGGCAAAATGGCCATCCCTACCCTACGTGACATCTTCTGGTGGAACATTTCCAGAGGAAAAGCCCGTTTCTGGTGCAAAGGGGCATCGGTAATTGTATCCAGGGATAACTTTGAGAAAGTGGGGAGGTGGTGCGAAGAGTATTTCATGTATGGGGAAGATACAGACCTTTTCTACAACTTCTGGAGACACAACCTCAAGATAGAAATGCTGCAGGTTCCGGTATTCCATTATGGTGGGGGGTGCAGTGCAAACACCTGGAGCAACATGGAAAGGGAAATTATAGTACAACGCTCTTTCAGAAGGTTTTTCCGCAGACACTCAAATATGCTCCACTACACGGCTGTAAAGATATACTACATATTCCACAACCTCATAAAGCACCCCTCAAAGGTTCCCTTTGATATAAAAGCGTGGTGGAAATCGTACAGGAAAACGGAGCGTTAGAACATCTTGCGGCGTCTGAACAGTATTGATGCCACAAGTACGGAAACAAGCATTATACCTATTACAAACAGGAAGTCCCATCTGCTGCCAAAAATAGGGAGCCCAAGGTTCATACCAAAAATACCGGAAATGAGAGTTGGGGGCATGAACAGCAGTGAAACATAAGTAAGGATCTTCATAATCTTGTTCTGGTCCAGGTTAATAAGACCCAATACAGTATTCTGAAGATACTCAAGTCTCTCAAAATTGAAATTGGTGTGGTTGAGCAGGGAGGCTATATCTTTTATAAGCACATTAAGTTTCGCATGCACATCCCTTGGAAACTTGTCGCTTTTTAGGATGGCAGAAATCATCCTCTGCTTATCTATGATATTCTCCCTAACCATCATGGTGTTTTCCTGCAACTGATTGATATCCAAAAGGAAATCCTCACTTACAGACTCACCTGCACTCACACTCTTGCTGAACTGGGCAATCTCTTTAGCCATCAGCTCAATCATGTCGGCATCAAGGTCTACCCTGCTCTCCAGAATAGCAACAAGAATGTGGTAACCGGTAGGATACAGTTTGTATGAAACGCCAATCCTCCTCTGCATATCGGTAAATGTCCTCAATGGGACCTGCCTTATGGTAACCAGAATACCCTCAGAAATTATGAAGGAAACCGCCTCCATGTTGTAATTGTCGGGACCTGGAATAAGGAAGTTGGTATTGGCAAAAATTGTGGTGTCTGTCTCGGAATAGCGCGATGAACTCTCAATCTCCTCGGCCTGGGCACGGCTCTGCAAAGTGGTCTCAAGAAAATCCTCCACAGCACGCTTCTCCTCCCCCGTAGGCTCGAACAAGTCTATCCAGAGAACATCATCAAAACCCAACTCGTCGAGATAGGCAATCTCAGTTGAAGTTATAATCTGTCCCTTTGATTTGTAGAAGATCTCAAGCATAGTTCAAGTATTTGGACATCACATTCTGCAAATATACAAAAAAATCGGTTTTTTGGTACAACCAATGATATAATTGTTTATATTTGTAATGATAAACAAGAGAAAGATGAGACAATTCATTTCAAACCATATGCATCTGCACCATCATATTCTGAGCAATATGATGCGGTATGCCTGTGGGTTATAATGGATGATATCCTATAATTTATTGGAGGCTTACCGTAATTGGAAAGCCTCTTTTTTTATTCCCGACAAAAACTGAAAGATATGATAAGAATAGCAATCCAGACAAAAGGAAGACTGAACGAAGAGAGCATAAAGATGCTCTCGAGCATTGACATTGATATTGACAACAATAAGAGGAAATTTCTCTCAAAGGCTGCAAATTATCCGGCAGAAGTATTGTATCTTAGGGATGATGACATCCCTCACGTAGTTGAGAGCGGAACAGCCCAATTGGGCATAGTAGGGCTGAATGAGGTTGCAGAGAAGGGGTGCAATGTGGAGATAGTGTGCAAACTGGGATTTGGCGGGTGCCGCATCTCGCTGGCCATCCCAAAAGGGGATGAATATACAGGTGTAGAGTATTTCAACGGAAAAAGGATAGCCACCTCCTACCCTGCCATTCTGCAGAAATTCCTCAATGAAAACAACATAGACGCTCGCATTGAGGTTATAACAGGCTCAGTAGAGATTGCCCCTGCAGCAGAAATTGCAGATGCAATATTTGATATAGTATCGTCGGGAGGGACATTGGTATCAAACGGATTGAAAGAGGTAGAAAGGGTATTTGAATCAGAAGCGGTACTTATTGCCAACAAAGATCTTGCAGCACAAGAGAAGGAAATATTGGACGAAATATTGTTCAGAATAGAGTCTGAGAAGATTAGCCAGCGCAAAAAATACATCCTTATGAATATCCCTTCGGAAAATCTTCAGAAAGCGCTGCAGATACTCCCTGCAATGAGAAGCCCTACCGTATTGCCACTTGCTGCAGAAGGATGGTGTTCACTGCACTCAGTAGTTGGGGCAGACGAATTGTGGGACAAGGTAAAACAGTTGAAGGCAATAGGTGCTGAGGGAATATTGGTACTTTCTTTGGACAAAATAATACTTTAAAAGATGAAAATTTACATCAATCCGCCTGCAGAGCAATGGGATGCACTATGCAGGAGGGTCCAGCAGAACAATGCAACAATTACAGGACAATGTGCACAGATCCTCACAGAGGTGAAGGAAGGGGGTGACAGGGCCCTTAAGGAGATATCAAATAGGATAGATGGCTACTGTCCGGAAAGGTTTGAGGTAACGGCAGAGGAGTTTGTGCAGGCAGAAAAAGAGGTTTCAGACCAACTGAAAGAGGCTATTGGAACAGCCGCAGCAAACATAACCAAATTCCACAGTGCCCAGATACCGCAGCCACTTGAGGTAAACATTGCCCCAGGGGTACTGTGCTGCCAGAAACCTGTTCCTATACAGAGAGTTGGGCTGTACATACCGGGAGGCTCTGCGCCGTTGTTCTCTACAGTACTCATGCTGGCCATTCCTGCAAAACTTGCAGGATGCAGGGAGGTTATAATGTGCACCCCTGCCGGCAAAGGGGGAAAAATAGCCTCTCAAGTGCTTTATGCGGCAAAAAGGTGTGGTATAGACAAGGTATATAAAATTGGAGGGGCACAGGCAATAGCAGCAATGGCATACGGCACAGAAGAGATTGGGAAAGTTGACAAGATTTTTGGGCCGGGCAACAGATATGTAACAACTGCAAAACAACTGGTAAGCGGAGAAAACACGGCAATAGATATGCCAGCAGGGCCTTCTGAGGTAATGGTGCTGGCAGACGGCTCTGCAAGGGCAGAGTTTGTTGCAGCAGACCTCCTTTCACAGGCAGAACACGGGGCAGACAGCCAGGCAATGGTGGTATGCAACTCTGCTGATCTGGCATCCAGGATTGCAGAAGAGGTTGAAGAATCTGCAAAGAAGTTGGGCAGGATAAACTATATAGAAAAATCACTGGAAGAGAGCAGGATAATTGTATTTGAGGAGAGAGAGAAAATAATTGCATTTGCAAACAGATATGCTGCAGAGCACCTTATAATTTCATTGGAAAAACCTTGGGAAGCGGTAGAGGAGATTACAGCAGCAGGAAGCATATTTGTAGGGAACTGGTCTCCCGAGAGTGCAGGAGATTATGCATCCGGTACAAACCACACACTCCCTACAAGCGGATGGGCACACTCTTGCAGCGGGGTAAACATTGAGAGTTTCATAAGGAGAATTACAATACAGGAACTCACCAGGGAGGGGGTTGGGAGCCTGGCCCCTACAATAATAGAAATGGCGGAAGCTGAAGGGCTCCAGGCTCATGCAGAAGCAGTTATAATAAGGATAAAACAATAGGAACCATGAAAGAATCAGATATAAAAGGACTGGTAAGGAAGAATATTGCCTCCCTTGCGCCATACTCAACTGCAAGGGATGAATACGGTGGAAAACTTGGAGTATTCCTTGATGCAAATGAGAGTCCGTACGAAAACGGATTCAACAGGTATCCCGATCCCAGACAAAAAGAACTGAAGGGGCTTATCTCCCAAATAAAGGGGATACCGGCAGAAAATATCTTTATAGGAAACGGTAGCGATGAGGCTATAGATTTGGTCTTTAGAATATTCTGTACTCCAGGAAAGGACAAGGTTGTGGGAATATCTCCAAGTTACGGTATGTATAGCGTTGCAGCAGAGATAAATGATGTACAATATATACCAGTACAGTTGAATGAAGATTTCTCACTCCCGTTGGAGAAACTTCTTGAAAAAGCACAGGGATGCAAGGTTATATTCATCTGTTCTCCAAACAACCCTACAGGAAATGCATTCCCTAAAAGGGAAATAATTGCCATAGCAGAAAGATTCAAAGGAGTGGTAGTTGTAGATGAAGCATATATAGATTTCTCAAGTGAGGAGTCAATGATTGGGGAGATTGTAAGCCATCCCAACATTATTGTACTGCAGACCCTCTCAAAAGCCTGGGGAATGGCCGGGCTCCGTCTTGGGCTGGCATTTGCAACCCCATACATTATGGAACTGTTCTCTCAGGTAAAATACCCTTACAACGTAAATGTAGCAAGCATGAAAATGGCCGCCGGCATCCTGCAGAACGGGATAGCAGACCAGACTGCAGAAATAATTGGTGAGAGGGAATCCCTTGCACAGAAACTTGCAAAACTGGATATTGTAGAAAAGGTATACCCAAGTGATGCCAACTTCCTGCTTGTAAAATTCAATGATCCCAATACCGTATACGGGTATCTGATTGAAAAGGGGATAATAGTGCGCAACAGGAACACCGTTCCGGGGTGTGCAGGTTGTTTGAGAATATCCGTGGGGAGGAAAAATGAGAATGACCTCCTCCTTAAGGCGCTGGAAGGCTACGGCTCACCGGATGGGGTAGAAATAGATGTTCCGGAGCCCGGAAGAGTAGCCAAAATATCAAGGAAAACTGCAGAAACCTCCATTGAAGTGGAACTTAACCTTGATGGCGGTGAAGATTCTCAAATAGATACAGGACTGAAGTTCTTTGACCACATGCTGTACCAGATTGTACACCACGCAGGGGTAAAACTTAATATCAGGTGCAAGGGAGACCTTGAGGTGGACGAACACCACACAATGGAAGATGTTGCAATAGTGCTTGGAGAGGCTATCTACACTGCTCTTGGCAACAAGAGGGGAATTGAGAGATATGGTTTTGCACTCCCGATGGATGAGTGCAGAGCCCTGGTGCTGCTGGATTTTGGAGGAAGGGCAGATTTCCAGTGGGATGTGCAGTTTACCAGAGAAATGGTGGGAGATGTACCCACTGAGATGTTCAAGCACTTTTTTAAGACATTGTGCATTGCAATGAAGGCAAACCTTCATATACAGGCAAAAGGGGAAAACAATCACCACCTTATTGAAGGGGTGTTCAAGGCTTTTGCAAGAAGTATAAAAATGGCAATAAGGAGAGATCCTTTCAAATACACACTACCATCCAGCAAAGGGATAATATAAATATATGATTGCAATAATAGACTACAAGTGCGGCAATCTGGGGTCGGTTGCCAATGCACTCAAACGGCTTGGAGGGGAATTTGAAATCACCTCCAGCAAAGAAACAATTGAAAAGGCAGACAGAGTTATCCTCCCCGGTGTGGGAAATGCCGCACAGGCTATGGAGAGGCTCAAAGATGCGGATTTGTGCAATACAATCCTCAATCTGCGCAAACCTGTACTGGGAATATGCGTGGGGATGCAGATAATGTGCCGCCACAGCCAGGAGGGGGATGTGGAATGCCTTGGCATATTTGATACCAAAGTAAAGAAATTTGAACCTGTGGAGGGGCTTAAAGTACCACACATGGGATGGAACAGGATAAACAACCTGGAGAGCAAACTCTTAAAAGGATTGAAAGGGGGAGAATATGTATATTACATACATTCCTACTACCCTCAGTTATGCCCGGACACAATTGCAACAACAGTTCATGGAACAATGTTCTCCGGTGCATTGAAATACGAGAACTTTTACGGAACCCAGTTCCATCCCGAAAAGAGCGGTGACATAGGGGAAACAATACTTAAAAACTTCCTGGAATTATGATACAGATAATACCTGCCATAGATATAATTGAAGGCAAATGCGTAAGGCTTGTACAGGGAGACTACTCCCAGAAGACAACCTATACCCCTACCCCACTGGATATGGCAAAAATGTTTGCAGCACATGGCATAAAGAGAATACATATAGTGGATCTTGACGGAGCAAAAGCCTCTTCTCCCTGCAATCTTAATACGCTGGAAGAAATTGCTTCAAAAACAGAACTTGAAATTGAATGGGGAGGCGGAATAAAAAGCCGCGAGAGCCTTAAAAGCGTCCTGGGCAGCGGTGCCGATTACGCAATCATAGGGAGCATAGCAGCGCAGAAACCCCATTTGTTCTCACATTGGCTGGAGGAGTTTGGAGGGGAAAAGATAATTCTTGGGGCAGACATAAAAGGTGATAAAATATCTGTAAACGGATGGCAGGAAGAGACCCTCTACGGCATAGAAGACCTTGTTAACATGTTTACCCCACACAACCTCTCGCAGGTGATATGCACAGACATTTCCAAAGACGGAATGCTTGCCGGACCGGCATTTGAACTCTACACCACACTGCAGAAAAAATACAGGAAAGTGGACTTTACGGTATCTGGAGGGATAGGATCTATGGGAGACATAGAAAAACTTGATTCCCTGGGAATGAGAAAAGTTATAGTGGGTAAGGCAATATATGAAAACAGGATAACACTCAAACAGATAGAACAATGGTTGCAAAGAGGATAATCCCCTGCCTTGATGTAAAGGAGGGACGTACGGTAAAAGGGATAAATTTTACCGGATTGCAGGATGTTGGAGATCCTGTAGAACTGGGTGAATATTACTCTAAATGCGGTGCAGATGAACTTGTATACCTTGATATAAGTGCCACCAAGGAAGGGAGAGGCACATTTACCAGGCTGGTAGAAAAGATATCTGAAAGGATAAACATACCTTTTACAGTTGGAGGGGGCATCTCCTCTTTGGATGATGCTTCAAGATTGTTGGATGCCGGAGCAGACAAAATCTCCATAAACAGTGCAGCAATCGCCAACCCGGCACTCATAGATGCCATTGCAGGGAAATACGGCAACCAGTTTGTGGTAGTTGCAATAGATGCCCGCCAGTATCCCGACAGCAGATGGCTGGCCACCACCCACGGAGGGAGCAGACCTTCTGACAAGGAACTCTTCAGTTGGGCATATGAGGCCCAGGAAAGGGGTGCCGGCGAGATACTCTTCACCTCTATGGACCACGACGGTACAAAAAAGGGATACCCCTGCAGTACATTTGCAGAATTGTCGGGAAGAATAAATATACCAATAATTGCCTCGGGCGGTGCAGGAAGTGTACAGGATATTGCAGATGTACTTACTTTTGGCAAGGCCGATGCAGCACTGGCCGCAAGCATTTTCCATTATGGTGAGATTACCGTTGGGGCATTGAAGGGAGAATTGGCAAAAATGAAAATAGATGTAAGATTATGATAAAATTTGAAGAATTTGACCTAAAAAAACTGGGAGACGGTCTGGTACCGGCAATAATCCAGGATGCATGTACCCTTAAAGTGCTTATGCTTGGGTATATGAACAAAGAGGCATATGAGAAGACAATTGAAACGGGAAAAGTTACATTCTTCTCAAGAAGCCGCCAATGCCTCTGGACTAAAGGGGAAACCAGCGGCAATTTCCTTACAGTAAAGGAAATCTACAAAGATTGCGACAACGATACCATCCTCATAAAGGCAACACCTTCTGGGCCAACCTGCCACAGGGGCACATTAAGTTGCTTTGATACTCCAGACGAGGAGGGCTTCATAAGGAAACTGCAGGAGGTGATACAGGAGAGGCACCAACAGATGCCTGAAAACTCCTACACCACAAAACTCTTCATTAAAGGGGTAAAGAAAATAGCCCAGAAAGTTGGGGAAGAGGCAGTAGAAAGCATTGTTGAGGCTGTAGACGGAAACCGCAGCAGATTCATTTACGAGGCATCGGACATGATATACCACCTGCTGGTACTTATGGAACAGATGGGATGCTCAATAGAAGATATGGAAAAAGAATTGGCACTACGTCACAAGTAGTGCCAATATTGTTTATCCGAATGTTATAGCGTGTTCTATAAGGATTTTCATCCCAATAACTATAAGTACAACTCCTCCCCACATCTCAGCCTTCTTGCCTACTCTGTCTCCAAGTTTTCTCCCCCCTTGCAGTCCAAGCCAGGAGGCCGCTGCTGTGGCTATAACGGTAAAAAGTGTTGTAATTGAAATGGCTGTGGTGTCTATCTCCAAAAGGGCAAGTGACGCCCCCACAGCAACAGCATCAATACTGGTGGCAGTTGCAAAGAAAAAGAGTTTTTTCCACGACAAAAAATCGGGAAGATGCTCCTCCTGTTGTTGTTTAGAAAACGCTCCAAGGAACATTTTGCCTCCCAGATAAGTAAGAATTGCAAAGGCAACCCAGTGATCCCACTCGGAGATAATGTTTGCAAACTTGCCCCCAATGAACCACCCTGCAAAAAGGTATGCCCCTTGAAAAAAGCCAAAGAAGGCTACAATCTGAGCCTTCTTTGACAATTTTATATCCGGCAATGATATACCTCCTCCTACAGATACAGCAAAAGTATCAAATGTAAGGCTAACAGCCAGAATAAGGAGTTCGAGGTATGTCATACCCTATTATTTCTTCTTGAAGATGAACAATCCCAACATTGTAAGACCTGCACATACAGCAATCAGTGAGAAACCGAAACTGAATACATAGTTCTCAATAAGGAAACAGAGTGCAGGGGAAATTACGCAGATATAAGGAACTGCCTTGTCCTTCACATTCATTTTGGTAAGGATACCCATCATAAAGAGTCCAAGAAGAGGTCCGTAAGTATAAGAAGCAATCTGGTAAACCATATTGATTACAGCATCATTCTTAAGGACATTGAACATACAGATCAGCAGTACAAACAATGCTGCCATAATATATGTAACGTTCATTCTCACCTTCTTCTTCTTGTCATCATCCCAACCGTGCTTCTCAATCCCTACAATATCAATACAGGTTGAAGTGGTAAGTGATGTAAGGGCATTTGCACAGGTAGGATATGCAGCAGAAATAAGGCCTACAAAGAAGATTACACCAACAACAGGTCCCAATGTGAGGGCAACTGTAGGGAATATCTTGTCTGCCTCAAGTTTACCTGCTGCAGTGGTAACAGTCTCAATAAGTTCAGGATGGCTCTGCATAAAGATGGCAAGAACAGCACCAAGGGTAACAAACAGAAGGTTGATAGGAATCATCATAAGGATAGATGTCATAACGTTCTTCTGAGCCTCCTTAATGTTCTTGCAACTCAAACTCTTCTGCATCATGGCCTGGTCGAGGCCGGTCATTGCAATAGGAATAAGGACACCGCTGAGGAACCTCTTCACCCAGTTTGTAGCAGATGCACTGTCTGTATTGAACATATCAGAGAAATGGCTCTCGTGTACATTCTTGAGCATATCACCAAGGCTCCAGTCCAACTGGCCGCAAATTGCAACGCAAGAGGCAACAATTGCAACAATCATGAAGGTTGTCTGGATTGTGTCGGTATAGATGATAGTCTTTACACCACCCTTCATTGTATATAGGATAGCAAGCCCCACAAATACAATGGCTGCAACTACAAATGGAACTCCAAGTGGCTGAAGCACAAAGTTGTAAAGCACAAAAATCACAAGGAATGTCCTTACTGTAGCACCAAGAAGCCTTGAAATGATAAAGAATGAAGCACCAGTCTTGTAACTGTACAGGCCAAAACGCTGCTCAAGGTAAGTGTAAATGGAAGTAAGGTTCAATTTAAAATACAATGGAAGAAGCAATCCGGCAATGATTGCATAACCGAAGAACATACCAAACACCATAGGCATATAGTAGAAGTTCTCGTTTATAACATTACCAGGCAAAGACATGAATGACACTCCACTCATTGAAGAACCAATCATACCGAATGCAACAAGGAACCAGTTTGAACTTTTGTTGCCTGTATAGTATGTCTTGCTGTCTGCATTACGGCTGGTCCACCATGCAATACCGAACAGAAGCAGGGTATAAAGGACAAAAGTCACCAAAAGAATAGTTGAATTCATAAAAGATTAAAGTTTAAAAAGGTGTCTGTTCTGGATAGATTTTCCTAAAGTGAGTTCATCTGTGTACTCAAGGTCATCTCCAAACCCTACACCTCGGGCAATAGTACTAATTTTTATATTGAGTTCACTCAATTTCTTGTACAGGAAAAAGGAAGTTGTCTCCCCCTCCATACTTGTACTCAGAGCCAATATCACCTCTTTAACATCACCTTCCTTAACCCTCTCAATGAGTTTCCCGATAGGGAGGTCTGCCGGACCTATCCCATCCATAGGGGAAATTATGCCGCCAAGAACATGATAAAGGCCGTTGTACTGCTCTGTATTTTCAATGCTCAGCACATCCCTTATGCTCTCCACCACGCAAATGACCTGCTTGTCCCTGCGGCTGTCTGCACAAACGGAGCAGATGTCACCATCTGTAATCATATTGCAGCAATTGCAATACCTCACCCCTTTGCGCAATGCTATAAAAGATGTACCAAAACGCTCAATATTCTCTACAGGCTGCTTGAGCAGGTGCAATGCGAGCCTCAAGGCACTCTTTCTGCCTATACCGGGCAAAGAGGCAAACTCGTCAACTGCCTTTTCCAGCAACTGGGAAGAATATTTCTGCTTGAACATTGTAAATTAAAAAAAGCCCAAAAGAGGAACTCCCTATAAGAATTCCTCTCCTGAGCTATCAATTGGAATTATTTCTTTGAAGCGTTATAGAAATCAACTGCATTTCTTACAGAACCGTGCTCGAGCAAAAGTGATTTTGCATACTCGTAGTCTGTAATGTCAGTCTCGCCCATAATCATTCTTGTACCTCTGTCAACAAGTTTTGCATTAGACAACTGCATGTCAACCATCTTGTTGCCTTTAACGTGACCCATCTTGATCATTGTAGAAGTAGAGATCATATTGAGGATAAGTTTCTGTGCAGTACCTGATTTCATTCTGGTAGAACCTGTAACGAACTCTGGACCTACAACTGCAACAATTGGAACGTCAACCTCAGCAGCAACAGCAGCACCAGGGTTACAAGTGATACATCCTGTAAGGATACCGCGTTTTCTTGCCTCTTTAACAGCACCAATTACATAAGGGGTACTACCGCTGGCTGCAATACCTACAACAACGTCGTTCTCACCTACGTTGTAAGGCTGCATATCTCTCCAGCCTCCCTCCCAGTCATCCTCAGCATTCTCAACAGCCTTTCTGATAGCAGTATCGCCACCAGCAATAAGGCCAATGATAAGGTCAAATGGAGCACCGTATGTAGGAGGAATCTCAGAAGCGTCAAGAATACCAAGACGTCCGCTGGTACCTGCACCAAGATAGAAAAGTCTACCGCCTTTCTTCATTCTCTCAACAATACCGTCAACCAATTTCTCAATTTCAGGAATACATTTCTCAACTGCTACAGGAACCGATTTGTCCTCTTTGTTCATGTTCTGCAACAACTCGGCAGTTGTCATCTTATCCAAATTAGCGTAATTTGAAGATTGCTCTGTTACTTTAGTCATAATTATATGTTGTTATTTGTTTTGTCAATATTATTCCCACAGTTTGTCATCAGTCCCTCCTGCACAGCAGAACGGGTAAAATTGTCGGGAAGAAAAGCAATTAAATTGCGTTGGTATGGTACTCAACAAGACCGTCAATTGGTGATTTGATGATCTTGCCTATTGTGGCACCGTTCTGTGCAGCAACATCCTTGAGGATATCCTCGTAATAGTGGGCAATTGAACCTACCAGGTTAACAGGATAGTTCTTGTAGTCATAGTGAACAATGTTCCTCTTGAAGAACTCGTCAAAACTTGTCCTTATAAGGTTGTTGATATGAGGATTGTCCCTGAACTCGGAAATGAAAGGTGAGAATGAAGCAAGCCATTTGCTTGGAAGCGGCTCACGGTAAACCTTCTGTACAATCTTCATGTAATCAAGGTCATATCTCTTTACAAACTCCTCCTCAATCTCTTTAGGAAGAAGTCCTTTAATGAAGTCTGCCATAAGTTTCTTGCCAAGAACTCCGCCAGAAGCCTCGTCACCAAGAATAAAGCCACCGGCTCTGACATTGTTTACAATCTCATTGCCGTCATAGAAACATGTGTTGGCACCGGTTCCCATAATGCAGGCAATACCTGAACTGTGTCCGCAAAGTGCACGGGCAGCAGCAAGAAGGTCAGAAGCAACAAAAGACTTGTTTCCTGGGAAAACCTTATCAAAAGCATCACTGAGAACTTTGGCAAGTTCAGGAGCAAGAATACCTGCACCATAGAAATAAATCTCCTTCACATCTGTCCCTATTGCAGGAACAACTTTTTCCACAAGAATCTTTGAAATATCCTCAGAAGACAAGAAAACAGGGTTGATACCCTCTGTATTAACTGATTTTACAGTACCATCAGCCGCGATGGCACGCCAATCAACCTTTGTAGAACCGCAATCGGCAATAAGCAACATAATATTAGTGTATTTAGGTTATATTCTAATCTCGCAAAAATACAAAAAAAAATCCACTAAACCACAAAAATTTATACCTTTGCGGCTGGCGGGTCGTCCTATCGCTCAAGAAATTGGGAGGAAAGTCCGGGCAGGGCAGAGCAATGCACTGTGGAAAGCACAGATAGGCGATGAGTTTATGCAAGGGTAACAGAGAATTACCGCCGCAGAAGCGTCAAGTCCACGACTTGCAACAAGGCTGAAATACAGCCTGTGCGCGTAGCAGGAGGCCTCAAGGCTGACAGACTGCAACACTGCGGTAAGGGTGAAAATGTGGGGTAAGAGCCCACGGGCTTCAATGGCGACATTGTTGCGGTATCCTACTGCATCCTGCAAGGCCATGTATACCGGCAATCAAGGGTTGCTCGTCCGTTGCCGGGGGGTAGGCTGCACCAGATAAATGATAGGAGCCTCTTAGGGTGACCGCAAGGGACACCAGTCTGAGGTACAGAACTCGGCTTATAGACCCGCCCTATAAAAAACGCTCCCGTGAAGCCATAGACACGGGGGCGTAATTTTTATAATGCAATGCTGCAATTGACCGCTTCCACTACAGAAAGCATCCAACTTGAGACCGTGCAAAAAGGGATTATTTCTCCACAAGTTTCACTTTGTACATCTTGGGCCAGTATTTGCCTGTCAGGAAGCAGAAAGGCACTATTTCTCCACAAGTTTCACTTTGTACATCTTGGGCCAATATTTGCCGGTAAGATAGATATCTCCGGTAGCGGGATTGTGGGCAATACCGTTCAGCACATCGGTTGTAGGCTTGCGCAAAGAACTGGGCAATAACCCCTTGCAATCAACACGACCCTTCACATTACCGGTAGCCGGATCAATAATGAGGATATAATCCTGGGTATATACATTAGCCCACAACTCCCCATTAATGTACTCCAGTTCGTTTATCAGCGGAATTGGTCTTCCGTTGAATTTAACCTCCTTGGTAGCCTTAACAGCAAAAGTCTGCGGATCAAGAAAGAAAATCTTGGTAGTGCCGTCGGAGAGGATCAGTTCTTTTCCATTTGAAGCAAGCCCCCACCCCTCACGCGGATTATACAATTCTCCCAGGAATTTGAAGGTATTTATATCATACACAAAACACTTGTGCTCCTGCCAGGTAAGGATATAAAGGAGGCCGTTGTGCACACAGGAACCCTCCACAAAATACTTGGCATCAAAATTCAGACGGCGCAAATCCTTGCCGCTCTTCAAATCCACCTTCCGGAACGAAGAAGAACCATACTGTCCGCAACTCTCAAACAACTCACCATTATGAAAAAACAGCCCCTGGGTATAGGCACCCCTATCGTGCGGAAGCGACTCCACCACCTGCAATTTATACTCCTTAACCTTCTGGGCGCAACTTGCCAGAGGGAGCAGCAGAAACGCCGCAACCGCCCAAAATGCACAAATCTTTCCAGTAACCCTCATCTTACAAAACATTATATTGCAAAGTTAAATCTAATATCGCAACAAACAAAAATCATGCACCAAATCCGCTTCCCGACAAATATTGCCGCCTGTCCACGCTGAGGGTATCTTTTGTGGACGCGGAGGAAAAATGTTGCCGCCTGTCCACGCAGGAGGTGCCCAGCGTGGAAGCAAGGTGCCAAGAGCAACCTTCTGGGTGCCCGTAGGTGACTTTTGTCCACAGGCGGGGGCATTTTTGTGGACGCGGAGGAAAAATGTTGCCGCCTGTCCACACTGAGGGTGCCCAGCGTGGAAGTACAGTGCTGGGAGCAACCTTCTGGGTGCCCGGAGGCGACTTTTGTCCACAGGCGGGGGCATTTTTGTGAACGCGGAGGAAAAATGTTGCCGCCTGTCCACACAGGAGGTGCTTTTTGTGGAAGTTTGGTGCCAGAAGGTGGCTTTTGTCCACGCAGGAGGTGCTTTTTGTGGAAGTTTGGTGCCAGAAGGTGGCTTTTGTCCACGCTGAGGGTGCCCAGCGTGGAAGTTCAGTGCCAGGAGCAACCTTCTGGGTGCCCGGAGGTAACTTTTGTCCACAAAAAAGGCCCATTCCGTGGAGGAATGGGCCTGCAAGTGTTTGTCTGGAAAGGGGAAATTGTCGGGAAGAGGATATTCCTGCTGCCGCTATTTGCAAACCATAATATCCAGAATCATTTTGTCTGTGGTCTGCATCCCTTCTGCGCCAATGCGGCCGAGGTTGCAGATTGTCTTTTCTATGCAATCTTCTATGATACCGTCATTTGAGGAAATGCAGATATTGTCCAGAGCCAATACTGCGGCCTGGATTGAGGATGATACTCCAGATGCAACTTTAAGGGCGCACCCCACTTTTGCACCGTCACAAACCATTCCCGTAATGTTTCCAATCATATTCTTGATTGCTGAACATACCTGTTCATAGTTGCCGCCTTTGAGGTAAACTATACCGCATGAGGAGCCGGTAGAGGCAATTACGCATCCGCACAATGCAGACAGTTTGCCCAAATAACCTTTTATATGGATTGCAACAAGGTGGCTCAATACCAGAGCCCTGGCCAACTGCTCATCACCCACTCCCATTTTCTCTGCAACGGCAATCACCGGCATTGTAACTGTAATGCCCTGGTTTCCGCTGCCTGAGTTGCTCATTGCAGGAAGTGTACAGCCTGCCATTCTGGCATCGGATGCCGCAGCAGTTGCCGCCATTGCGTATGTCATTACAGATGACCCAAAAACAGAAGAGTGTTCGCGGGCAAGGATTGTCTTGCCCACCTTAAGGCCATAATCTTCATTCAACCCTGCATCTGCAAGGGCCTTGTTAAGTTTCACAGAATCCAGAATGAACTCAATATTCTCAAAAGATGCCTCCCGGGCAAATTGCAGAATCTCCTTCACCGACAATTTATAGTCGAGAGTGGACTTCTCTGCAGAAGCCCCTGCCGCTTGTTTGTCCGAAGCAGCATCCCCAGACGCATCAGCACCGGAAGCACCAACCAGGACCTCACCATCCCTTACAACAGAGACGATGGAATCGTGGTTGTTGGCAATCTCTGTATATGCAGAATGGGCCGGGAAAGCCATAACTCCAGCACCTGAACCGGCAACCTGAGCATCCCATGCCGCCGGACCTCCAGAATAAGCCCACGCCTTAATGTACAGTTTCAAAGGGGTCTCTGCAAGCACAACCTTTACCCTACCGGCATCTACCATCTCCTTGGCAGCGGCAATAGCCTCTGTTGAGAGATCTTTCAACACCTCAAGGCCATACTCACTGCGGCCGCATGTAACAGCCAGTGCAGAAGCAATATGCAGACCTACCATTCCTGTACCCGGGATACCTACACCCATACCGTTCTTTAAAATATTGGCACTCACTTCTACCAATACTGAACCAACCTCTGCCCCAATCTCCCTTAAAGCCTCGCAGGAACGGGCAACAGCAAGAGAAACTGCAATGGGCTCAGTACAGCCCAATGCAGGTTTCACCTCTTTCTTTATAAGTTCAATTATTTCAAGTTCTCTATTCAAATCCATAAGATCCAATTTTAGCCCCAGAGTGTAGGGAACCGGAAAAACTCACAGGGATCCAATAAATAAAATACCTATCTTAACTTTATTTTCTGTAATTACTCTTCAAAGAATTTAAGAATAGATTCAAACAGCCTATTCTTCACTACGTCAAAAGTGTCTGCAGTCTCTATTGGAAAGCCCAAACATACTGTTTTGTAGTCACCTTTATATGCAACTCCAGCAGAGATATTGTTGTCGGAATATCTGCAGATAGTATATGCCTCCTTACAAGCAGGGACAAGTGCATCAGGAGACTCAACACAGTATATCATATCATTCAATATCTGGTTGAAACGCAAGCCTCTGAGTTTCAGGTATGGATTTGCTACCGGTTTTATCTCTCCTGATTTGGAAGCATACTCGGTCATCCATTTGTATTTGAGGACATCCTTGGCAAAATTCATATCCTCTTCTGTTACGCCAGGGGCGTCAAACAAATCTGTGGCAATGTTTGCACCTGAAACAAGGAGATTGCCGCCAGCCTCGCAGAACTCCCTAATCTCTTTCTGCAACTGCTTAGGGAATACCTCATATTTATAACCGTAAACACCACGGCCAACAACAGTCTTGCCCTGCTTGCCCATAATCATATCAACAATCCTGTAGTTGTTCATATCAACTTTTCCGGCTTTTACAGCACCTACAGAAGAAGATACAAAACTGTATCCGTTATGCATAATTGCCTTTCCATGAACATATGGATAGTTGAAAGTATTGCCGGCAACCACCCTGTCTTCATAATCTGAATATGAAGCACCAAATCCTGGAGCATCATCATCCATCCAAGGGACCTCGCGGCGGAACTCATGCATATCGCCAATGTAAGACCAGTCTGCCTTGTATGGAACTCCTCTGTCCTTAATGTTGTTGAAGCCTGCAAAAGTTGAATCGTTCTTCTCAAATACTGCAGGTCCGGCAACTCTCTCAAAACCGTTTACAATCATAACAGGTTTCTTGCCCGCTGTAACTGCAGCAGAAGAGAGACCTACAGAAAGTTCTTCTGAAGGGAACGAAGCACCACCGTCATTAATGGCTACAACCTTGTAACTGTAAATTACATTAGGCATAATTGGAAGCACTACAGATGTATCTTTTACAACTACGCCATTGTCATATGAAGTACCGTTCTTCATGGTATAAACCACATATGCAGTTGGGTCTGCTGTAGGCTCCATAGAATCATAGACAGGGCTCCACTGCAACTTCACAGACTCATTGCCCTCAAGTTCTGCTGAAAAGTTCTTTACAGGAAGCGGCTGCACATTGTAAGGAAGTCCGCTGTCCATGCTCAGGTATTTGAGGATACCCTTATATATGGCACGGCTCACAACAAAACGGTAGGCAGGATCAAGGCCGTAGGTCATATCTGCAAAGTTCTGGTGAGAAAGGTGCTCAAGAAGCATAGATGGGACGTCGGGAGTACGGGACTCTGCATAAGAACGGTCCCACAAACCTCTACGGCTCCATTTTGGCTCAAAGGTTGCCCTTACGTCATCTACAATCTGGGTCTGGATGATATCTGTCATCTCACGTGCCCCCATCCTGCTCTTGCCGTTAGGGTATTTGTCAGAACCGTTTGAGTAGCGGGTGTAGATTGCAAGTGTACCTACAATAGAATCGTCGGGGAAGGTACCTGCATCTGTATGGAATGCAAATGACATGTCAATTGGAATATTGTAGCCTGGAGCATCAGGTTTAACCTTGCTGCCGCCAATAAGGGCATTCACCCAACGGCCACGGCACATATAGTCATCTGTATAGTCATTCTTCAAATTGGTATAAGAATAGATGCTGTCTGCAAAACCTGCCCACTGCAACCAGTATCTTGCACCCTCGGTAAAGCGTGGATAACCACTGGTAACTGCCTCCACATTATAGGATCTCTCCTGGGTAGGCTTTCTTGCAATGTTACCCATTCCACCACCAAATTTAACGGCATCAGCAGTAACTGCAACACCATCTTTGGTGCTCAAGTTTGAGAGATACACACCCTCATTATCGCTGAAATTTGAGAATTTGAAGGATCCCAAATAAATCCAGGTTCCGCCACCCATCTTCTGGTTAACCTTGAACTGGGTCTCACCACCGCTATGCTTTACAGTGTAGAGGGCAGACTCAGTACTGTTAGGCAATGTCTTGTATGAAACATAAACTGCACACTCCTTACCATAGAATTGTGCATGTGGAATCCATTTGGCAACACTCTCCACAGGCTGTTTCTTACCTTTAGCAACAACACCCTCGGCAACCCTGTAGGTACCCATGGCAAAAGGATTCTCCCCATGGAGATAACTTTTTTGCGGGTTGGCAAAGCCACCTTCTCCGCTGCTCCATGCTTTTGCTCCCGACAATTCATCATAGCCACCCATCAACTTGTCATTATCTATAATGTACTCATATGGGTTGATATCCCTCTCTCTTGGAAGAAGCACATTTGCACCTGCATTCTCAAGCATTGGAACAAGGAACGGAACCACATAACTCTGGGTGTAAAGGTCCTCTACGGTCTGGAGGATACGGGCCCTCTGCCACTCCCATCTCTCGAGAGACTGCTCATAATACCAGCCGTGGCTCTGCCACAAGGCAAGATGACGGCCATTGAGGCCATAATTGATATCGTACGGACGGGAAAGGTTCTGCACCAGCACTGGGGCAGGATTCTTTACCTTCTTTACTTTCTTTGGCTTTGCAGGCATCCTGTAATTCTCCGAGTAGAACTTGGATGCCAGTTCCTGCAAAGTTGATCCATTGGCAGAAACGGTAACATTCATCCCCTTGTATTCATCGGGAAGAAGGGTATTTACAATGTTGTAGATATCCTTTACTGTATTGTCCCTGAAATAATAGTCACTTGTAAGTTTGTTCAGGTGGATATTTATGTTCTTGCCGTCAATAACAGCCGAATCAACCCCTACCCTAACAACAATGGAAGCCAACGGCTCAAGGTAGGTATCCAACGAATCTGAAAGTTTTGCAAAAGCCTCACGGTCTTTCACAACAGTTTGCGAAAATGCCGGTGCAACTGCAAACAGCATGGCAAACACTAAAGGGAATAATTTTTTGATTATCATCTTAATTATCTTTAATTTTGTGCAAATATAATGAAAAGCGGGCGCAAATTATTATGCAACAGCAAATCTTTTGCACCAGTTTATCAACCGGGAATATAAATTTCAAATAAAAACACCTAACATTTTTGAATTTGACATTATGGAAAAATTGACAATTGCCAATCTCCCTACAAAGATTGAAAAACTTGAAAGGTTATCTGCGGAATGGGGAACAAACCTCTATATCAAAAGAGACGACCACACCGGCTCAGAGATATCGGGAAACAAAGTAAGGAAATTGGAATATGTGGCAAAAGATGCACTTGAAAAGGGTTGCAACCTTCTTATCACTTGTGGTGGTATCCAATCCAACCACTGTAGGGCAACCGTTGCCGTAGCAACAAAACTCGGACTTAAATCTGCTGTTCTGCTACGTATTTCAGAGGAGCCGCCAGTAAAAGGTAACTACTTTTTGGACAAACTTATGGGAGCAGATGTAAAATTCTGTACCAGACCGGAATACAGCAACAGCAGAGGCGAAATTATGGAGGCAATGGCCGAGGAATACCGCGCGCAGGGCTACAAACCATACATCATTCCTGAAGGGGCTTCAAACGATATTGGAACCCTTGGCTACTACAACTGTATGAACGAGATTGTGGCTCAGGAGAAAGAATTGGGCATTGAGTTTGACACTGTAGTGGTGGCTACCGGTTCAGGCGGAACAGCGGCCGGACTGCACCTTGCAAACGAATTGCACGGCTACGGCAAACGTGTGGTAAGCATGGCAGTATGCGATGACATTGAGTACTTTACAAACATAATAGATAATATCTCAAACGGAGCGTTGGCATACTTGCCTGAGCATTCAGGAGCAAAACTCCGCCGCGAAAAAATAGAGGTAATTGACAAATACGTAGGCTTGGGCTACGCAATCAGCAGACCAGAGGAACTGGAGTTCATAAAACATGTAGCCCGCAAAGAGGCAGTAATTCTGGACCCAGTTTACACCGGCAAAGCAATGTACGGCGTTTACAACGAACTCAAAGAGGGCGGCGCACTCGTTGGCGCAAAGAACATCCTGTTCATCCACACCGGCGGCATGTTCGGCCTCTTCCCAGTAAGCGAGCAGTTTGAGTGGTAATCCTCCCGAAGGGTTCCGAGAGGGTTCCGAGAGGGACCTTGGCAGGTCGTGGCACCCACAAAGGCCCATTTCATCCACGAAATGGGCCTTATTTGTGGACAGGCGGTTGCTATTTCCTTCCGCGTCCACAAAAGATACCCTCTGCGTGGACAGGCGGTTGCATTTCTTACTACAAAATAGTTACCACAACCCTTTTCCCAAGCCCTTCAAAGATTCGGTATAAAGTATTAAGTTGCACATCAGACTTGCCATTTTCCAGTCTGGAAATATAAGTCTTTTTCGTACCAATCTTCTCAGCAAGTTCCTCTTGAGTTAGGCCAGCCTTCAATCTTTCCTCCTTGAGAGTCTGCGCAAGGCAAAAAGCCTCAGTCTCTTTATCAAATTCATCCCTGGCTGGAGTCCCTACTACTCCAAAATCAACATCAAGCAACTCACCCAAGTTGCTGGAATTAATTAGTTTATCTCTTTTGTCACTATCCATTTGAATTATGCTTGTCATTAAAATAATCATTCATCAATCTTGTAGCTCTATCAATTTCCTGTTTTGGAGTTTTTCGCGTTTTCTTTTGAAAGCCATTAAACAATAAAACCAGACACTCCTTATCAAAACAACAAAAGACTCTGAAAATATCACCTCCAAATTCTATCCTGATCTCATACAAACCTCTCACCCCTTCAATACTCTTCAAAATTGAAACCGGCAATCTCTCAACTGTCTGTATCCAAACCAAAACCTGTGCAATTTTACGCCTGACCTTAACTGGCTGAGCAACATAAAACTCCTTAAAATAATGCTTGTAAAATACCACCTCTCTCCTATACTCCATCATATAAACACAATACATTGCTGTCCGGAGAAATTTTTACCATAAAGTAAGTTGCCTGTTTGAGTCGTCCTCCGGAACATTAACCGGCTCATCAGGTTTGTTATAAAAGTCTCGGATGTCACCTCTCTTGAAGAGGATTTGTCCGATAGAGTTT
>SUYL01000008.1 GCA_015060445.1 Bacteroidales bacterium | reverse complement strand
TGGGGCATACATCTGAACAGACCACGCGCATCTACCTGGCCTCATTGGAAAACTCAATCATTGATGATGCAAACAGGGGAATATTGGAGGGGTTGAAGTGAGAGTTCTTGATAAGAACTGAGATGTAAGACTACTGTATAATATAAGATTCAATTCCCCGTAGTTTTAATGCAAAAAATTAGACGAGTTTTGTTGTAATTCTATTGAGTATTAACTATATTTGCAAAAGTTGTGAGTTCTTATCAAGAACTCTCACTTCAACCCCTCCAATATTCCCCTGTTTGCATCATCAATGATTGAGTTTTCCAATGAGGCCAGGTAGATGCGCGTGGTCTGTTCAGATGTATGCCCCATTCCGGCACTGATTACTGAGATAGGGATATTGTGGTTGCGTGCAGCGGTAGCCCAACTGTGGCGGGCGGTATATGAGGTCAGTTTAGTGCTTGAGGATAGCATCTTGGATAGTGTGCCCAAGTGTCGGTTGTATACGTTTATCCCCTGCTGGTATTGGGCGTAGGCAATTTGTGGGTTAGTGGATGTAATTATCGGGAAGAGATACGGGGTGCTTGAGTTGTTGTATCTGGCAATTATCTCTTCAATTATCGGTTCAGCCTTTATTGTCAGGAGTTGGCCGGTTTTTCGTCGGGAGTATGATATGTAGCCGTTGTACAGGCTGCTTTTTTTCAAGTATGCCATGTCTGCGAAAGCCATTCCTCGGGTACAGTAGCTGAAGATGAAAAGGTCTCTGGCAAGTGCCAGCGGTGAGTTTGGCGTAAGGTGCAATTTGAATAATTGGGAGATTGTTTTCTCGTCTATTGCCCGTTTTCTGGTGCGGTCTATACCGGTATATACATCTGAGAATGGGAATGATTGTGATGTGAGTTTTTGTTTTATCGCCTTATTGTAGATTGCCCGTAGTGTACGCATGTAAAAGGAGGTGGTGTTGCGTGTCATTCCCCGCTGCAGGAGGTATGCGTTGTAATTCTGTATAAGGTTGTCGGAGATTTTATTGAAATTGATGTCTTTACCAGCGAGATATTGTGTAAAGCTGAGCATTGTTTTTCTATAGTTTAAAGCTGTTCCAAATCTGTTGTTTTGTTGCAGTTGTTTAATCTGAGCATTCATGAATGCCAATACGGATGTTGTTGTTCTGGTTGCCATAATTGTTTGTATTTTATTCTTAACCGATTAGTTTTGATAATTGCAAACTTAGGCAAGAGATTAAATACGAGTTCCTGCATTTCACCGTGGGCGGTTACCCCCGCCAGAGTGCTTCCCGACAAGGGTTGCTGCCCACGGCAGAACAAATTTGTTGCACCGTGGGCAACAGCACCCCACAGAATAGCCTCGGAGGCATGGGAGTGCCCACGGTGAATTGCAGGAAGTCAGGCGCAGGGCACAGGAGTCAGCCACTGGACACAGGTACACAAGCCACTGGACACAGGAACACAAGCCACCGGGCACAGGAACACAAGCCACTGGGCACAGGCACGCAAGGACGCAGAGGTCCGCACCCGCAACCAGCAACCTACAACAAAAAAGGCAACCCATCAAATGCGGATTGCCCTTTTTGGTCATATACTGTTCCCGGAGGAATTATTTGTACAAGTGGTATTTTGCAGATTTCTGCCTGAAACTTTCAACATCCTTGTTCCAATATGCCTCAATATCCTTGTACTGTTTGGTCTCGGTGAATTTCTCCCTAATGAAGTTTGTACCGGATACAAGGTCAAACATTCTGAATCTGCCGGTGTTGGCATTTGCCATAACCTCGTGCTCAGGATACATCCTGGCAACCTCCTGCATAATGTAGAACTGGATTGAAGTCAGGTGTGCCTTCTCATAGTCTGTAATGTAGATCTGTACACCACCCATGTTCTCACCTTTGCCTACTGAGTAGAAAGGTTTCACATTTATAGGACGGAATGTTACACCTGGAAGGTTCAATGCGTTGAGTGCATCTGCAAAATCGGCAGCATTGATCCACGGTGCAGCTACCATCTGGAAAGGAAGTGTATAACCTACGCCAATTGACATATATCCCAACTCTCCAAGGATACCTGTTGCAGGATAGTAGTATGAAGTCTCAGCCTGCGGCATATGAGGTGAAGGGAGAACCCAAGGGAGTCTGGTGTCTGTGTAAACCATATCCCTGCTCCAGCCCTCCATAGGGACTACAGTAAGGTTACATTTTACAATAGTATCGTTTGTACCCTTCTCACCTTTGAGCATACCCTCTTCATTGAGCATCTGAGCCAACTCACCTACTGTAAGACCATATAGGTAAGGGATCTCAAACTGGCTTACAAAAGAGAAATTGCCCGCCTCAACAATATTACCCTCAACTTTGTTTCCACCAAGCGGGTTAGGACGGTCAAGTACTATAACCTCCTTGCCGTTCTCGGCAGCAGCCTCCATAAGGAGCCCAAGGGTACTGATGAATGTGAATGAACGGCAGCCGTTGTCCTGGATATCATACACAATGGCATCAATATCCTTCAACATCTCTGGGGTAGGCTTTCTGGTTTTACCGTACAAAGAATATACAGGGACACCTGTTTTAGGATCAACCTCGTCACTTACCTTGTCACCTGCGTGTATATCTCCCCTCACACCATGCTCAGGGCCATACAATGCCACAAGTTCTACACCCGGAGCATTTGCAAGGATATCTACAGTTGAAACAAGTTTATTGTTTACTCCCGACGGGTTTGTAACCAGACCCACCTTTTTACCCTGCAACTGTTTGAAGCCGTTTGACTCCAGAACATCTATACCTGTCTTTACAACTTTATTTGATTTCTCCTGCTGTACTTCTGCAGTGCAAGATGGCAATAGCACTGCAAAAGCAACAAGAGCAACAACTATATTCAAAACTCTTTTCATATAGAAATTACTTTTTACCGTATGTAGGGTCAATTTTCTTGTCAACGAAGAATGTGACAACCAAAGTTGCAATACAGCATACCATTACCATCCAGAAGAAGTTTACATAACCTATTGCCTCCTGAATGTAACCTGCAACCATACCTGGCAACAACATGCTGGCAGCCATGAATGCTGTACATATTGCATAGTGTGAAGTCTTGAACTCTCCGTCTGAGAAGTACATCATATAAAGCATATATGCTGTAAAGCCGAAACCGTAACCGAACTGCTCAATTGCAATTGCAGTTGAGATAAGTGCAAGGTTGGTTGGCTGGCATATTGCAAGATATACGAATGTGATACAAGGCAATGTCATACATGCTGCCATAACCCACAATGATTTCTTCAGACCTACTCTTGAAGCGTAGATACCTCCAAGGATACCGCCAATTGTAAGGAACAATACACCAATTGTACCGTATGCGATACCTACACTGGCTGTACTCATTCCCAAGCCGCCCAACTCCTGTTTTGCAACAAGGAATGGCATACAAAGTTTAATGAGGAATGCCTCTGGCAGACGGTAAAGCAACATGAAGATGATTGCCAACCATACACCCTTCTTCATGAAATATGTCTTGAAGGTACGGCCGAACTCAGCAAAGATTGCACCTGCAGTAGCCTTCTGCTCTCCCAAAGTTGATTTGTCGGCAGCAGGTTTAGGGATAATGAAAGTGTGGTAAAGTGCAACCAATGTGAATACAACTGCCGATACAAGCATTGTAATTCTCCACGACATAGGTATATTGCCCGATTTTGCCTCAATCATACCTGCAATTGCAACAAGTACACCCTGTCCGAAGATTGAAGACAAACGGTAGAATGTAGAACGGATACCTACAAACTGTGCCTGGTCACCTGTAGAAAGGGCAAGCATATAAAAACCGTCGGCTGCAATATCATGGGTTGCAGAAGCAAACGCTGTAATGATGAAAAGGATGAGCGTAATGTAGAACATGCTCATAGGGGTTGTACCCGAAGCAATCATCTCAGGCTCTGGAACAGGCAAAGTAAGGGTAAGGAGGATGAACGCTGCAGCCATAAGCAACTGCATTGTAACTGTCCACCATCTCTTTGTCTTGAAAATATCTACAAACGGGCTCCAGAAAGGTTTGATCATCCAAGGAAGATATAGCAAACTGGTAAAGAATGCCATCTCACCGTTTGGAACGCCCAATTTTGTGAACATCATAACCGAAACGGTGTTCACAATGAAATAAGGGATACCCTGGGCAAAGTACAATGTTGGGATCCAAGCCCAAGGTGATATTGATTTTGAACTCATTTTATTTGTGTTT
This sequence comes from Bacteroidales bacterium, assembly GCA_015060445.1. Classification (GTDB taxonomy): domain Bacteria; phylum Bacteroidota; class Bacteroidia; order Bacteroidales; family UBA932; genus Egerieousia. The sequence continues at coordinate 4,097 of SUYL01000008.1, read as the reverse complement.
AAGTTAGTCTGTTAATATCTGCTCTCAATTGAGGCATCTACAAAGTAATGGAGAAGAATCTCTTTGTACTTGTAACCCTGCTCACCCATAACTGCAGCACCAATCTGGCAAAGGCCTACGCCGTGGCCCCAACCAGCACCGTAAAGGATGAATTTTGCAGGAACACCGTTCTCCTCTCCTACCTTCTCAACAACAAATGCCGAACTGTAAAGGTGCGAAGGTGAAAGTGTACGTCTTATCTCCAACTCCTTGCCAATTGTCATGGTCTTCTTTGTCCCGACAATCTTGAGTTTGATAAGGCGGGCACTTGTACCTCTCTCTACAGGAACAAGATCTATGATATCGCCGTAATCTACGCCGCTTCGTTTAAGGATAAGTTCAGAAAGTTCTTTCTGGGTGTACTCCTCTTTCCAACGGTAGAAGTTTACAGTCTCCTGGTCATAGTTGTTGAGTACCTGGCTGAGGATCTTCTGGTCTGTAGTGTTGCAGAAAGCCTCAGGGCTTGTCATAATCCACTCACGTGCATTCTCCTCCACTGTAAGATCCGGAATATCCTGAGGATTCTTGCCGTCCCTAACTTTTACCAGATAAGAGTATTTTACAGGCTCCCAGCAGTTCTGGAACTCCTCAAATACACCGCCGCAACATTTTGAGAAACGGGCATCACAAATCTTGCTGCCATCCATAAGGAGTTCACCCCAAGTGGCATCAATTGCCTTTCTTACAATTGCAGTAGAAGCCCTTGTAAGACCCTGGTAACGCTGGCAGTGGTCATCGGCACAAACATCAAAGTTTATGTGGTCCTCACGGTCGTACCATTTGATAAGTTCATCCTCTGTCTGGGTTGTAGCGCAATAATCTGCATTTGCTGCCACAATCTCCTTGTTCTTCTCAATCTGTGCCAAAAGCCAACTTCTTGAGATTACAGCATGAGCCTTAAGCAACTCCTCACTTGCAGTTGCACTCATCTCGCTTGAGATTACACTTGTAAGGTAATCCTCCACGCCAATGATATTTACAGCAGTAAGTTTGCCGTTCTCAACAATAATTCTCAATGCAGAACCGAACTTCTGGTCCTCTTTTCTCTCCCAGTGGAAGTTTACACCAATGGTAACACCTCTTAGCCAGAATGTACCAATTCCTTTAGGGGTAAACATCAGTTCTGAGTACTCCTTGCCGTTCCAAAGCACTTTACCGTTGCTCTCAATTGCAGTCTGAGGGCCTTTTACCTCGCAAGTGCAGTCACAACCTGGGGTAGAGAATGTATATACATTATTGAGTTCAAAAGAGATCTCCTTCTCACTCATTATACCCACACTTACAGTAGGCTGCTCCCTGAGGGCATTCTTAACCATACCGAACGCCTCGCTGCTTATCTGCAGTTCGTCTGTAATCTCAACAAGTTCCTTCTCTGTAATCTTGTTGAAATCCTTCTCAAGTGGGGTAATGAACACGCCACCCATATCTACAGAAGCAGGGCTAAGAAGGATATTTGCATCACCCTCTGCAAAATAGTGCGAAGGACGGTGTTTCTCCCTCAAATACACAAGGGCAACATATTTTGTTGCATCACCCTCCTTAACGGTCCATGCAAGCAAGTTGAGCATAGGCTCCCACTCACCATCCTTAACCTCAAGGGTATTGTAAATTCTTCTGAACTGAGCCACTGCAGCACCCTTGTCGGTAGCCTCAATAGCCATGATACCTCTCATGTAGTTCTCAACAGAGAAAACCTTAACACCCTCCTTGTTAACAAGAAGAGTCTTCTCCAAAGCATTGTAGTTGTACTCTACAGGGAGGAAACCTTTGTTGCCACCCTGGAAATGCATATGGTCAGGTGCAGAAGCACCGCATTTAGGGCCGTTATAGAAGAAAAGGAAATCATCCAATGTCTCTGCAAGGGAAAGCATATCCTCAAATCTCTCCCACTCGCCCTCAATTGTCTGGTTCACGTGGTTAATGTCGGGAACAGTAAGATGCTTAGGGAAAATTGGGAAAGGATTTATAAGCACAGAGTACTCTGCCTTCTTCCCGAAAAATGGCAGCCCCTCCTGAATTGCAGGACGGTTTGCACCACAAAGGAAACATTTTCTCTCCTTTATGGTCTTTGGATCTACCTTTGCTGCAGAAGAAACTATTCTTGCAGGATTGAACTGTACTTTCACTGGGAAACCACCAACTGTGATCTCCTTAACGCCTACATTGGCAAGAGCCGCAAAATTATCTGAGGCCTGTTGCCAAACGGCAAGCTGCCTATTGAATAAATCATAGACAGCTTGGTTGGTTAATGTATTGTTATTCATCTGATTATTTCTTTAGAGCAACGCGAGCCTGCAACTCCCAAGTCCTGATTCTGTCCTTGTACAAGTTGTGGTTGTTCATCTTAACAATATCCAATGATGCATCAGAGTTGTCCTCCCATCTGCGGCAGTTGTAAACTACATCGTAGATACGGCCAATCTGATATTTTCTTGAGAACTTGAGGCCAAGTGCATAATCCTCACCGTAACTTGTGTTAGGAACCTTAATCTCTCTAAGAACTGGTGTATAGAATGCTCTTGGAGCACCAAGACCGTTAATTCTTAGGGCGTTGTTTCTTCCGTTCTCTGGAGTCCACTCTTTATGGTCAATGATACCAGGAGCAATCATCTCCATGTTGAAGTTTGTCATCATGTAAGTACCAACTACCATTGCACAGTTCTGCTCATAGAAAGCGTTAACAATTTTCTGAAGTGTATCAGGACCTGAGTAAACGTCATCTGAATCCAACTGAACAGCAAATTTACCGCATTTAGGGTGGTGTACACCTGCATTCCAGCAACCGCCGATACCAAGATCCTTGCGCTCAGGGATAAGGTGGATAAGTCTGTCATCACCTGCAAACTCCTTGATAGCCTCAGTGGTACCGTCTGTAGAGTGGTTGTCAATGATGATAAGGTTGAATTTGAAATTGGTCTCCTGAGCAAGGACAGATTTGATTGCATCCCTTACAGTCTTAACCCTGTTGAATACAGGAATAATTACAGAAGCCTCAAACTCAAAGTTGTTCTCGCTGAACTCAATGTGCTCAAATTTTGGCTCAAGATAACCGCCAATCTCTTTAAGATGCTCAGTACAAGCCTGCTCCATCTCAATCTGTACGCCACGGTTCTTAGGATCTACATAATCAAAGATTTTGGCACCGCTCTTACGGTTGTCATGCTCAATCTCTGTATAAAGATACTCGTTGATATGGCAAAGTTCGCCTTTCTGAGCCACTTTAAGTCTCAAATCATAAAGACCGGCAAATTTGTAATCCTGTTTCATTCTGCTTGCACCGCATTTCAAGGCTGCAGCATTATAGAAAAGAACTGAACCGAAATTGAAATCATCTCTCAAACTTCCAAACTGGTAATCGATAACAGGGCTTGCTTTCTTAACGCCGTCTGTAATCTGGTAGTGGTCTGCATATAGCATAGAAGCAGCAGAATCCTGTGCCAAATTCACAAATCTCTCAATTGCAAAATAACCCAACTCCAAAGTGGTGTATTTTGTGTAGATTAGAGAGTACTCGGCATCTGAAAGTTCAGCAATCTTTTTAACGGTTGCGCTGCTCTGCAAAGAGTCAATCTTTACAATCTCACAACCCTCAATAGCCTCACTGTAATCCTCAGTAGCCAATAGATAAATCTTAGAAACGAGGTCGCTTGCCTTTAAACCGTTAACGGTTGCAATTACCTGATTCTTCTCCTGAACAGGAATAAAACAATTAATTTTTGCCATCTTAGTTAATATGTTAAAGTTGTTATATAGTCATTCGTGCAAATATAACAATTAAAATGGCTTAGTCAAAAAAAAAGCCCTAAGGTTTAACACCTTAAGGCTTATAATCCAATTAAAAAATTTACGTGGAGAGCAAGGGAGTCGAACCCTTGACCCCTAGCTTGCAAAGCTAGTGCTCTAGCCAACTGAGCTAGCCCCCCGTTTATTATGGGCAAAACCCTTTTAAAAAGAACTAAAAAAAGGAGTCTGAGACTCCTTGGTGGAGAGCAAGGGAGTCGAACCCTTGACCCCTAGCTTGCAAAGCTAGTGCTCTAGCCAACTGAGCTAGCCCCCCG
>SUYL01000063.1 GCA_015060445.1 Bacteroidales bacterium | reverse complement strand
GTTACCTCAAGTGGCTGTTTAACGATAAACTGAAGAGTCTCCTCTACGAAATAAGAGTTCAACTCTTTACCGTTAATGGTAATATTACCTTTTCCTGTGTTCACATAAACGCGAGCAACTGCTGTTTTACGTCTTCCAAGGGCGTTGATTTGTTCCATGCTCTGTGTTTAAATTTCGTTAAAAGTAACTGTTTTAGGTTGTTGTGCCTGGTGAGGGTGCTCAGGACCTGCATATACATGTAGGTTACGAAGCAACTCTGCTCCAAGTCTGTTTTTTGGAAGCATACCTCTTACTGCCTCCTCAAGTACAACGGTTGGTTTGCGTACAAGCAAATCCTTAGGGTTTGCAAAACGCTGTCCGCCGGGATACCCTGTATGTCTAACATACACCTTGTCGGTCAACTTTTTACCTGTAAGGCGGATTTTCTCAGCGTTGATAACGATTACGTTATCGCCACAATCCACGTGAGGTGTGTAGTTGGCCTTGTTCTTGCCTCTTAGAACCAATGCGATTCTGCTGGCAAGTCTTCCTAATACTAGATCAGTTGCGTCAATCACCAACCACTCTTTGGTTACGGTCTGTGCATTTGCCGAAACTGTCTTGTAACTTTGATACTCCACTGTGTTGATTTTTAAGTTAATACTATATTTTGTTGCGATTTTCCCCTATATAAGGGGGTGCAAAGGTAGTAAAAATTTTTAAAGTGCCAAAATATGAGCAATTTCATACAGATTTTTATTGATCTGATTATGTTTAGTACAGGCCTGATTGAACGGAGTATAGGTTATGTCTCCATTAATCTGGCCTACCATAACTCCGCTCCAGCCCCTCATGAGGGCCTCCACTGCACCGTTCCCCAGGACACTGGCCAGAACCCTGTCGTTGCAGGTAGGGGAGCCGCCCCTTTGTATATGGCCCAGAGTGGTTACCCTGGTGTCATAATGAGGAAGTTTCTCCTTTACCTTCTGTGCAATCTCATGTGCACTTCCGGCATCTTCCCCCTCTGCTACCACAATTATTCCGCTGGTCTTGTTCTTCCTCCTTTCATTTGTAAGGTAACTGCATAATTTGTCGATATCTGTGTGGTACTCCGGTATCAGGCACTGCTCGGCTCCTGTAGCAATACCGGTATACAGACCTATGAAACCGGCATCCCTGCCCATTACCTCCACAAAAAAAATGAGATTGTGGGAATCTGCTGTATCCCTTATTTTATCTATGGCCTCCACAGCCGTATTTATGGCCGTATCAAAGCCAATGGTAAAGTCAGTACCGTAAATGTCGTTGTCTATGGTTCCCGGAACTCCTACCACTGGAAAATCAAACTCTTCATACAACGCATTTGCACCTCTGAAAGAGCCGTCACCACCTATTACAACCAGAGCATCAATTCCGGCCTCCCTAAGGTTTTCCATAGCCTGAGCCCTTATTCCCGGTTCCTTGAACTGCGGGCATCTGCTTGATTTGAGCATTGTTCCTCCCTTGTTTATTATTTTGGAAACGGAATGGGACTGCATCCCTATGAACCTTTTGTCCAATATTCCCTGATATCCCCTCATGATTCCTACGGGCTCAATTCCGTGGTATATTGCACTCCTTACAACAGCCCTTATTGCAGCATTCATCCCTGGAGCATCACCTCCGGAAGTGAGGACTCCAATCCTTTTGAATTTCTTTGATTCCATCATATTCATTATTTTTGCATCCTAATCTATACAACAAAGATAATGAAGATCGGTGATTTGGATTTGGGTGTGAAGCCACTTTTTTTGGCCCCTATGGAAGATGTTACGGATGCATCGTTCAGGTATATATGCAAAGAGTTTGGTGCAGATATGATGTACACGGAGTTTGTATCATCAGACGGGCTCATACGCGATGCCAAAAAGTCCCTTGCCAAACTTGTAACATTCGATTATGAGAAACCCATAGGAATCCAGATCTACGGGCATATCCCCGAGGCAATGGTTGAGGCGGCCAAAATGGCGGAGAATGCGGCTCAGATTGCCGGAGGTGCAGGCCCTGACATTATAGATATAAACTTCGGCTGCCCTGTGAGCAAAATTGCAGGAAGGGGAGCAGGAAGCGGCATGATGCGTTTTCCCGACAAAATGGTGGAGATAACCAAGTCTGTTGTGGAAGCGGTGAAACTTCCGGTTACCGTAAAGACACGCCTTGGCTGGGATGAAGACTCAAAGATAATCGTTGAACTGGCAGAGAGGCTGCAGGATGTGGGCATAGCCGCCCTTACCGTACATGGCAGGACAAGATGCCAGATGTATAAAGGTGAAGCCGACTGGACCCTTATAGGGAAGATTAAAGAGAATCCGAGGATGCATATCCCAATCATAGGCAACGGAGATATAACTGACGGGCCCGGAGCAGCGGCTGCATTTGAGCGTTACGGAGTGGATGGCATAATGATAGGAAGGGCCACTTACGGGCGTCCGTGGATATTCAAGGAGATAAAATATTATATGGAACATGGTGAGCCTATGCCGCCGCTTACGGTGGAGGAGAAGGTTGCCCTTGCAAAGAAACACTTTGCAAAATCAATCTCTGTAAAGGGGGACCGTGTGGGGGTACTTGAGATGCGCCGCCATCTTAGCAACTATTTCAAATGTCTTCCCGATTTCAAGGAGACCCGCCTGAAACTGGTTACCGAGAACGACCCCGCAAAGGTCATTGAACTTCTGGATTATGTTGCTTCCCGATGGGGTTCCCGGGAATGATCCTTACCTCAATAGGGATATAGAACAGTCTCCTTTTAAGATCTTCCGACAAATATGGATTCCCAATGAGGCGCTTGCTGTCTTTCTCTGTTGTAAAGACAGCCGCTGTAGGGTACAGTGCAGCCCAATTGTTGATATCCTTTATATTTGTTTTTGTAAAGTTGTAGTGGTCGGGAAACTTGATGGAGTTGAGAATCTTGTATTTGTCTGAGAGATAATCCCTGAACTGGGTATCGTTTGCAATGCCTGTAAAGAATACGGCACTCCCCGAGTAGATATATCTGTTATCGGCCATCTTTGGGTCAACCCCCTGCGGCTCCCCATAGAATATGCTGGAGAAACACAGGTTCTGGTCATCCCTCAACCCAAGCCTGCTGCGCCACTGCCTCTCAACTGGGGCAATCTGCTCTGCTGCCAGTTCCTCATCTATAATGCCGTCATGTTCCCCAAACAGCGGAGACTTTGTTACAATTACACTGTCGGCCCTCTTTATCTGCTCGGGCAGGTCCCTCAACCTTCCCAGTGGGAGGAGATTGTCGGTGAAGATAGGGTTGTTCCAGTTCATGAGTACTATTGAATGGGAAGGCCTGACACTCCGGTGCTGGAATGCATCATCCAGAATTATAAGTTCCGGGCGGCTCTCCTGCGGCAGGGCAAGAAGTTTCTCTATCCCCTCACACCTGTCTGCACATACGGCCACTATAATATTGGGGAACTTGTGTTTTATCTGTAAAGGTTCATCCCCTATATGGGCAAACGTATCATTCTCAGTTGCAATCCTGAACCCTTTTGTTTTCCTCCTGTACCCACGCGAAAGCACCGCAATCCTGTATTTTTTCTGCAGCATGCGTATAATCATCTCTGTATGCGGAGTTTTGCCGGTTCCACCTACGGTAATGTTGCCTACACAAATTACCGGTACAGGGAACGAACGGCTCCTGAATATCCCTTTATCATAAAGGAAATGCCTTATTTTCAGTGCTATCCAATAAGGGAACAGCAATATTTTGCTTTTCAGTGACAACATGTCTGCAAATTTAGCAAATCTAAACCAAAGTATTTGTTTTTTGTTGTTTAACACGAACATCTAAAAATTCAACTTATGAATAATCCATTCAAATTCAAAAGGATAGCAGGCTGCTTAGGGATTGCATTATCCCTGTTTGCGGCAATCCAATCCTCCTACGCATACCCATTCCCTGGCGGTGGGGAGGCCATAGAGGCACCGCGGGAAAGGATAACAGTAAAAGGGAGAATCACAGACTCCGCCGGGGAGCCTCTTATAGGGGTTACTGTTGTTTCAAATGGAGAACAGGGGAACATTGCCATTTCAGATGCAGAGGGCCATTATACCATTATGGCTCCCGACAACGGTGTACTGGAATTCTCCCTTGTGGGAATGCAGTCCGAAAAGATACCTGTAAACGGAAGGGAGATCATTGATGTAACCCTCAAGGATGACAACATCCTCCTGGACGAACTGGTTGTAGTGGGTTTCGGTTCCCAGAAAAAGGAGAATCTTACAGGGGCTGTAACCACTGTAAATGTTGCCCGTACAATGGAGAGCAAACCGTTCACCGACCCTGCCAAGGGACTGCAGGGTGCCGTACCCGGACTTACAGTAACCTTTTCCAATGGAGCCATAAACAATGCCCCCGCCATAAACATAAGGGGTATGGGATCACTCAATGCCACCGACGGAGGTTCTCCTCTGATTCTGGTTGACAATGTTGTTGTAAGTGACATTTCATTGGTGAACTCAGATGATATTGAGAGCATTTCCGTGCTGAAAGATGCCGCATCCACCTCAATATATGGGGCAAGGGCCGCATTTGGAGTAATACTTATAAAGACCAGGAGCGGCAAAATGGGAAGCAGATTTTCTGTAAACTACTCCAACAACTTCTCATGGGGCACCCCTACAGTATTGCCGGAGTTTCCGCAAAATGCCGTTGCTGAGATTGCAGCAATGGAGGCTGCCATGGCCAGGGGAAAACAGGCATTTGACATGTTTGGAATGAAGGCCCAGCCCCTCATGGAGGGTATTACAAAGTGGATTGCCAATTATTCCCACAACAGACACGGGCACAATATGATAATGGGAGAAGACTTTGAGATAAAAGACGGCGTCACCTATTTCTACAGGTTATGGGACCCGGTAAAGGAGATGTACCGCAAATGGACACCACAGCAGAACCATGCCCTGCAGATTACCGGTGGAAGTGAGAAAATAAGTTTTGTACTCAGCGGAGGTTACCAGTACCAGGAGGGTATCCTGAAGATAAAACCCGACATTCTGAACAAATACAATCTCTCGCTCAGCATGAATGCAAAGGCTGCAGAATGGGTTGACATAGAGGCCAGGATGAACATGAGGCAGACCGACTACGATTACCCGTACAGTTACCAGGACCCATTCTATTACATGTGGCGTTGGGGAACATATTTCCCTTACGGAACATATACAGATGAGACGGGCACAACCGCATGGTTCAGGCATATTCCAGGATATCTGCACAACGCTTCATACTGTACCAACAGGCAGACATACCAGAATGCACAAATTGCAGCAACTTTCCATATTGGAGAATACGTTGACATAAGAAGCGAATTTGCATACTCCACCACCCACAGGAATATCCATGAGACCGGAGGTTATGTTGCTATGTGGGATTTTTGGGGAGGCGGGCTGAACTACAACACCAGACTGCCCGGCAGTTCCTATGATGAGGTGAACTTCACTTCATCACGCACCACTCAGATTACCTCCAACACCTATGCAACATTTGAAAGGAGTTTTGGAAACCATAACCTGAAGGTTACAGGCGGCATAAATGTGGAAACAGGACAGAGCCACATGCAGTTCTCACAGAAAATGGGACTCATGGACAAGGCATTCGGACAATTGCCGCTTGCAACCGGTGCGGCCACTGTAAACGGAAGTGCCGCTGACTGGGCTGTAGTGGGATGGTTTGCCAGAATAAACTACAACTGGCTCAACAAATATCTGGTAGAGATAAACGGCAGGTATGACGGATCATCAAATTTCCCCTCTCACTCCAGATGGGCTTTCTTCCCCTCTTTCTCTGTGGGCTACAGAATATCCGAGGAGGAGTTCTTTGCCCCTGCCAGAGAAATTGTCTCAGATTTGAAAATCAGGGGTTCATACGGACTCATAGGGAACCAGAATGTGGGGGCAGACAGATTTATCCCTACAATGTCAACAGCATACGCCAACTGGCTTGTTGACGGGGCCAAAGTACTGTACACAGGATTGCCAGCCAATGTATCATCCAACCTCCATTGGGAAGATGTGGCCACATTGGACCTTGGCCTTGACATAAGGTTCCTCAATAATGATTACGGAATCACATTCGACTGGTTCCAGCGTGTGAACCGCAATATGTTGAGCATAGGGGAGACACTGCCCGAGACATTCGGCACTGCCGCCGCCATGGTTAATGACGGCCGCCTCCGTACCAGAGGGTGGGAACTCACCATAGACGGAAGCCACTCTTTCCCCAACGGGCTGAGCATATACGGTTCGGTAAATATAAGTGACTATAAAAGCGTAATAACAGAGTGGAATGCCAATTCCGCCAATCTCCTTACATCCAATTACAAGGGAAAAACAATTGGGGAGATATGGGGGTTTGAGACAGACCGCTACTTCACCTCGGAAGAAGATGTGGCCAACTCCCCAAGCCAGAAGGGGCTGCAAACCGGCAACTTTGTGTTCGGGCCCGGCGACATCAAATACAAGGATTTGAATGGCGACAACATAATAAATGCCGGCAACTCCACCCTTCAGGACCATGGGGACCTCAAGGTTATTGGCAACACAACCCCAAGATACCAGTACAGTTTCAGGATTGGCGGAACCTGGAAAGGGTTTGATATGGACATATATTTCCAGGGAATAGGGAAAAGGCAGTTATGGGCCACCGGAAATGAGGCCATCCCATATTACAGGGGCGCAGATGTAATGTACCATCACCAGATGGATTTCTGGAGCCCGGAGAATCCCAATGCCAGATATCCGCTGCCATATACAGGCAACGGCTCAACTGCCATAAGCGGAATAAGGTACATGGCCAATGCTGCCGCCAACTCGGGCAACAACTTCTACCCGCAGACAAAATATCTGCTGAACTTGTCATATCTGAGGCTGAAGAACCTTACAATAGGATATACCCTTCCGCACAAATGGACAAGCAGGATGAACCTTACAAAAGCCAGAATCTACTTCAGCGGGGAGAATCTTTTGGAATTCTCACAGAAAAAGATCCCTATTGACCCTGAGATTACTGCCGGATCATCCACATCAAACTTTTATGGGCGTACTGCACCGTTTGAAAGGACAATATCATTTGGAATCCAATTGTCAATGTAAAAATGAAGAGTATGAAAAAAATATACATTACATTGTTTATGGCGGCTGCCGCCTTTACAATAACATCCTGTTCAAAGGATTTTCTTGACAGGGGCTCAAAGACCGTTTTCCAGGACGGCAACTTCTGGACAAGCGAGAATAATGTCAAATCATACTGCCGGGAGTTCTACAACCTGTTCCTTGGATATGGCACAGGGACGAACGGTGATTTCTACTTTACCACCTTCACCGACGACCAGGCAGCACGTACAATGGACCTGTTTCCTACCGCAGCCCCTGCATCCAATTCCCATTGGGACTACACATATATAAGAAAAACCAATCTGCTGCTTGAAAGGGTACCCCAAATGGCAGTATTGGGCACTGAAGCCAAAAACCACTGGCTGGGGACCGGGCGCTTTTTCAGGGCTTTTGAGTATGCAAACCTGGTACGTCATTTTGGAGATGTACCGTATATTGGAGCCTACCTCGACCAGAGCGACATTGAGGCAATCTATGCCCCGCGTTCACCCAGGGAGGCTGTGGTAGACAGCATAATTGCAGACCTGCAGTTTGCAGCGGAAAATGTAAGGAGTATAAACAGGAGCAAGGCTCTGGGAGACATAAATGTCCTGTCCCAGGAAGTTGTGTGGGCATATCTGAGCCGTGTTGCCCTTTATGAAGGGACATACGCAAAATATATGGACAATGACATTGTCCGCGCCAACACACTGCTGCAAATTGCCAAAGATGCCGCCTCAAAGGTTATGGAGAGCGGACAATTTTCACTCACCCCCGTATACCATGAACTCTACGGATCCCTTGACCTGTCAAAGAATCCGGAAGTGCTCCTCTACAAATCATATGTATCAGGCGTACTCACCCATTCTGTAATAGGTTACACAAACAGCAGTACCATGATGGGGGGCCTCACCAAAGATGCAATAGATTCATTCCTGTGCTCCGACGGACTTCCAATATCATTGTCCGGCATGTATGAGGGCGATGGCAGCATCTCCCAAACCCTTGCAAACAGGGATTTGAGACTTGTACAGTCTGTGGAGGATGAACTGGCATACATAGGTAACCCTAACGAGAAAGGATTCACCTCCAGTACAGGATATGTCATAACCAAATTCAACAACCCTTCATTGGGAGCCTCAGAGATACTTGCACCCAACAATCCTACAGATGCACCGGTGTTCTGGCTGGCGGAAGTGCTGTTGAACTACGCAGAATCATCTGCAGAACTCGGCACACTCACCCAGGAGGACCTTGACAACACAATCAATCTTCTGAGGAGACGCGCAGGTGTTGCACCATTGATGCTTGCCACTGTTCCCGACGACCCTGCGAGGGATGCCGACATACCTCCTCTGCTATGGGAAATACGCAGGGAGCGCAGGTGCGAACTCATAATGGACGGGTTCAGGGAATGGGACATAAGACGGTGGGGAAAACTGGAATACCTCAACCCTCTCCTAAATCCCGACATATTCATGGGGGCAAAAGTATCTCTACAGGAAACAGGGGCTGCAGAGGGTTTGACCGTAAATGCCCAGGGATACATTCTCCCTTACGGCAATAATGCCACAAGGGAAGTGGAAATTCCAAAAAATTATCTGGATGCCATTCCAACCGGAGAACTTACCCTTTACCGGATAAAGGGAATAGATTTTCCACAAAATCCGGGATGGTAAAAACTGAGAAAGGGTGAATTACTTCACCCTTTCCCTTACTTCATCAAGGAAGCCCTTCATAGCCGCACTGTCTCTGCAGGCAACTATCCCCTTCAATTCATTCAACTTGTCTATTATCCCCTGCAACTGCCCGTTTGTATTGGGATTGAACAATATTTCGGTAAGGAGATAATCATCCTCACTGAGCAGCCCGTGCGCAATGGCAAGGTGCTTCTTGAATGTTGTCCCCGGCACCTCCTGGTGCTTCATTATGGAACCGAACACAAGCGTTGAGGCAAATGGAATGGATAATGAGTATGCCACAACCTCATCGTGCCCGTCAAAGGTATATTCCCTCACATTCAGTTTCAGGGAACTGAAAAGGTCACGGTAGAAAATCATACCCATATAATCCGTCCCCCTTACAACCACATTGCCTGAAGAGTCTTTCTGTTGAGGTTCATTTATAATAATGGCATTTTCTGTCTGCAGATTTCCCAGATTGGCAAAAGTGGGACCGAACATGGGGTGAACTGAAACATACCTGAATCCCGACTTCTCATAAAAATCCTTGAGCCCGGTCTTTACAGAAGCAATATCTGAAAGGATACACCCTTGCGGCAGATACGGCATCACATCCCTGAAGGCATCTTCTGTATAACTCAGAGTAACACAGTTTATCACCAGTTCGGGAGCAAATTCCTTTACCTGCTCCAGCGAAGAGAAGCGCAAAGCATTGTAAATGAAGCGCATTCTCTTAAGGTCCTTCTCCAGCACCGCAATATCATGGTTGAAACTGAGCAGATCCGAGAAAAAGGAACCCATCTTTCCGTTCCCCAATATAAGTATCTTCATAGCCCTAAGTATTTACCACAATCTACAATGCCAACTGTATCCTTACAGACTCCTCGTGTATGCTCTTCATTATAGCATACACAAAATCCTTGTCAAGATCCATTGCTTCACCCATCTGGGCACGTTTCTCAAGAATCTCATTGTAACGGCCTGTCTGCAGAACCGGCATATTGTTCTCCTTCTTGTACATGCCAATCTCCCTTGACACCCTGTTCCTCTTTGCCAGAATGGTAAGGAGCTGCTCATCTATCTCATCTATCTGCTTACGCAACACCGAGATATTCTCTGTTGTCTGCTTGTTCTCTCTCAAAACCAACATTTTTATTGTAAAATCCAATACTTGCGGAGTTATCTGCTGTTTGGCATCACTGAGTGCCTCGTCGGGATTACAGTGCGACTCCACCATAAGTCCGTCGAACTTCAGATCCATGGCCTGCTGGGAAATGGGTGCCACAAGTTCCCTCTTTCCACCAATATGGCTCGGGTCGCAGAACATTGTAATGTTGGGATAACGGCGTCTGAGTTCAATTGGAATATGCCACAACGGCAGGTTTCTGTAAAGTTTCTGGTCGTATGTGCTGAATCCCCTCAAAATCACCCCCACATTGGTTACACCTGCATTCACAAGCCTCTGCAAAGCGCCAATCCACAATTCAAGGTCAGGATTTACAGGGTTCTTTACCAATACAGGTATATCAGTACCTTTGAGGGAATCTGCCAACTCCTGCATTGCAAAAGGATTTGCTGCAGTCCTTGCCCCTATCCAAAGAATATCTATACCGGCCTTTATGGCTTCAAAAACATGCGCTGCAGTTGCAACCTCAGTAGCCACAAGCATACCTGTCTTCTGTTTCACCTCCTTGAGCCATGGAAGGCCTACAGTACCTACACCTTCAAATCCCCCCGGTTTTGTACGCGGTTTCCAAATTCCTGCCCTGAATATCTTTACTCCGTTTTTTGCCAGTTCCTGTGCTGTATTCAACACCTGCTCACGGCTCTCTGCACTGCAGGGGCCTGCAATTATTATTGGGCGCTCTGTTGCCTCAATACCCGGTAATACCAATTTGTCAATTTCCATAATATATCTTTTTTCTTCCCGACATCTATTTTACACTCTTGTTTATCCTCTCAAGGGCCCTCTGCAGAGTGCACTCGTCTGCACACAGTGAAACCCTTATATAATTTTCTCCATTGGAGCCGAAAATGAAACCTGGAGTAATGAACACTTTTGCATCATACAGTACTTTGTCACATATGTCAACTCCTTTCCCCTGCACTTTACCCCATAGGAACAGCCCAACCTGTCCGGGAGCAACCTCTGCCCCCACTTTCTCAAGTATTGCCTGAGCCAATGCCTTGCGGGCCGCATAAACCCTGTTCATCTGAATATACCACTCCTGTGGTGCCTCAAGGGCCTTCACTGCCGCCAACTGCAGTGGACGGAACATTCCAGAATCCATATTGCTCTTCACCCTCAGAACCCACTCCACAAACTGCCTGTTTGAAGCCAGCACTCCAATACGCCACCCAGGCATATTGTGGCTCTTGCTCATGGAGTTGAGTTCTATACAGATATCCTTTGCCCCCTCCACACTCAGAATGCTCAAAGGCTTATCATTCAGGATGAAACTGTAAGGGTTGTCGTGGCAGATTATAATATTGTACTTCTTTCCAAAAGCCACAAGCCTCTCAAACAGTTCTACCGAGCCGTTTGCCCCTGTAGGCATATTCGGATAGTTGCACCACATAAGTTTTACTGAATTGAGATCAATTTCTCCGCTCTCATGAGCCTGCTCCAGAGCCTGGAAATCCGGCTGCCACCCTTTTTCTGCACACAGGCCATAACTGATTATCCTTGCACCCACCAGTTTGGACACGGATGAATATGTAGGATATCCCGGATTGGGAACAAGCACTGCATCCCCCTCATTTACAAATGCCATGGAGATATGCATTATACCCTCCTTGCTTCCCATGAGCGGAAGCACTTCATTGTCGGGATTAAGGGAAACGTTATACCACCTTTTATACCATTGTGCCCATGCTCCCCTCAACTGCGGTATTCCCACATACGGCTGGTAACCGTGCGCCTTGGGATTTGCCGCCTCCTGGGCCAATGTATCTGTAACTTCCCTTGCCGGAGGGAGATCGGGGCTTCCTATTCCCAAATTGATGACATCCGCACCCTGGGCATTCATGGCGGCTATCTCCTTAAGTTTCACAGAAAAATAGTACTCCTGTACATTTGAAATCCTGTCTGCTGGAACTATCTCTTTCATACTCTTGTATTTTATTGTACAGACTGTTCACCTTCCATATACTCTCCCAGTATCTGCAGATCCTTAACAAGAGGCAATATTGCATCTACCGCCTGCCTGTATCTCCTGTAATCTGTAAAAAGGAGATTTACATAAAACTGGTACCTCCACTCCTCGCCCACTATTGGCATAGACTGGATCATTGAGAGGTTCATGTCATAAAATGAAAGTACCGACAACACCTTTGAGAGGCTTCCGCTGGTATGGGGCAATGTAAACACCATGGAACTCTTGTTTATGTTCTCCTGCTCCACACACAACTCCCTCAACACAGCCTCCGCCACATCCTTGTTTGCCAGAATGAGGAAACGGGTAAAGTTCCTCTTGTTTGTCTCTATCCCCTCCACCAGGACATTCATCCCGTACAGTTCTGCCGCCCCTGCCGGACATATTGCAGCATGATCTGCAAGGTTGTTCTCCTTTATCCATTTTGCACTTCCTGCAGTATCCTCCTTCTCCACCAGTTTTACATTTGGCAGAGTGTCAAGGAACTCCTGACACTGCATGAATGCCATAGGGTGGGTATTTATCTCCCTTATATCGCCCAATTCCACACCCGGCATGGCCACAAGAGAGTGTGCTATCCTCAATTTGTACTCACCCACTATAACAAGCCTGTTGTCCTGCAGTATCTTGTAATTCTGCAGGAGGCTTCCGGCAATGGTGTTTTCAATTGCCATGATTCCCAATTTGGAAGGGTCCTTCACAACATGTGCAGCCAACTCCTTAAAGGTGTCACAATCTATGGTCTCCACCTCGTCATTCCTGAAGAAGAGTTTTGCCGCAATATAGTGGTTGCAACCACCTATCCCCTGTATCGCTACTTTCCTTTTCATATATCAAAAAAAACTCCCGCCACAACGGCAGGAGTTCATAAATCATTATCTGTTCATTACATACAAGCCCCCGCCTTTATCGTATTGCATGGATAAAAGTAAAAAAAGAAGAAGTATGTAAATCGGTGTTGTCTCATATCAAAGGACAAATTTATCTATTTTCTCCTAAGTTCCAAAGGTTTTAAGAATTTTTTTAATACTGATAATAATTTATAAATTTGCTCACGGAACAAACAAAATGAAAATGAAGACCCATATTCATATTAATCAGAGTCTCAGTGGATTATCAAAATTGGCGTTAGCAAAAGGGAACACTTTTGTTGTAATTGATAACAATTTGCAACATATTGCTTCATTTTTTGAAGGTTTTCCATGCCTTTTCCTTGCTATGAACGAGCAGAAGAAGGTCCTTGAACAGGTTGGGGAAATAGCCTCATGGCTACTGGATCTTGGAGCAGACAGGGATGCTCTGGTTATTGGAGTTGGAGGAGGAATTACAACAGACATTACAGGCTTTACTGCATCCATATACAAGAGGGGTGTAAAGTTTGCCTTTGTCCCAACCACCCTCCTTTCACAGGTTGATGCATCAATTGGAGGGAAAAACGGGGTAAATTTCCTCTCATACAAAAATATCCTTGGAACCATAACCCAGCCTGAATGGATTTTCATATGCCCCCAATTGCTGGCCACTTTACCGGAAGATGAATTCAAGGCTGGAATTGCAGAGGTTCTCAAAACCTTTATCCTGTTTGATAAGGAATATTACAGAAAATCGGTGGAGTTCTTCAGTTGTGTGGCAAAGGAGTATGGATTGTCGGGAAGCGGGAAGGGTACATACGGAGAGGTGGCAACCGGGATGGATATGGATCTGCTGTGCAGCATAATTGGCAAATGTGCCCAATATAAATGTGGGGTTGTGGAGAGGGATGAGTTTGAAAAGGGTGAGAGAAGGCTGCTCAACCTGGGACACACATTTGCCCATTCCATTGAAAAACTTACCCGGGGGGGAATATCCCATGGATATGCCGTTTCCATTGGAATGGTGATTGCAGCACAGGTGGCAGTGCACATGGGTCTGGCTGAAAAGGGATTTGTGGAGATGCTCTCCGGGGACTTGAGGAGTTGCGGCCTTCCAGCATCACTGGACGAATGCCCTGCAACCTCCAGCCTTGGTATGGCAGACCTGGCTGGGGCTATAAGAAAAGACAAGAAAGTTGTTGGAGACAAGATACATTTCATCCTCCCAAAAGGGTTGGAGGATGTTGAAGACATTACTGTTGCGTTGGATACATTAAAAGATTTTTGCAATGGTTTGCGTTAGCGTTCAGGAAAAGGATTTTGCAAAATGCAGGGAGATTCTCAGCACTGCCGGAATGGTGGAACTGAGGGGTGATTTGTGCGGCTTTTCAGAGAGCCTGGTTGGGGAACTGGTACAGATGCATCCCAATCTGCTCTATACCCACAGAATTGCAGGAAGCACCAGGCAGAAGGCATACAACTGCATGGTTGAAGCAATAAAGAAAGGGGCCAGATACGTAGATGTTGAGATTGAGGCACCTGTGGATTACCTGGAACAGATAAAGGCTTACGCCAGGGTAAACGGATGCACCCTCATAATATCATATCACAATTTTGAGGGGACACAGTCACTTGAAGAACTGCAGACAATCTATGACATATGCCGCCGGAAAGGGGCAGATATAGTTAAGATTGTAACCACTGCCCATAGCATTTCAGATGCTTCAAGGGTAATGCAGTTATATAGATACTCAAAAAAAGATTCTGAACTTGTCCCCTCCAATTATATGGAGAGAGGGGAAGAGAGCGGTTCGCTGAGCAACAGTTTTGGAGAGGAACAGGCCAGGCTCCTTGCATTCTGCATGGGAGAAGCCGGCAAATTCACAAGACATCTCTCTCTGGCACTTGGAGCCCCATATACATATGTGGCCCAGGATGAGGCTTCAGCCACCGCCCCGGGGCAATACACCAGAGAGGAGATGGAGAGACTTCTCAACGCAGATGAATATCCGTTCCATACTGTGCCGCGTGAGAACACCATTTTCAGGGAGGCAATGCCTGCTCTTGAAATACCGTGCTCAAAAAGTATAGCCCAGAGGGCTGTTCTGGCTGCGGCTCTTGCATGCGGCACAACAGTCTTGAGGAATTTTGAGCCATGCAATGACATAATGGGGGCTGTTGAAGTTATAAAGTCTTTAGGTGCGGAGGTTTCTCTGGAGGGGAGGACACTTACGGTAAAGAGTAAAGGGATTGGCGCTCTAAAGGGGGTATCCTCTATATCGGTAGGAGAAAGCGGTCTGCTCACCAGACTCCTGCTCCCATTGGCCGCATATTTGTCGGGAAGAGGAGGCAGGATTGTGATAACCGGAAAAGGGAGTATCCTTAAAAGGAATCTGGGAGAATCGGCCTTGGCCTTGGCTGCAGCAGGAACTGAATGCACAACCGGCGGCGGTTTCCTTCCATTTGAGGTGAGCGGTGGAGTAAATGCAGACTACATAGAATTCTCCGGCAAAGAGAGTTCCCAAATAGTGTCAGGATTCCTTATGATGCTTCCTCTGCAGGAAAATGGCTCCACATTAAAGATAACCGAACCTGCAAGCATCCCTTATATTGATCTTACCCTAAAAGTACTTAAAAGGTTTGGCATAGAGATTCTGGAAGAGCGCAACCTTCCATATGAGATAATTTACAGAATCCCTGGGGGACAAAAATACAGCCCTGCAGACATGTATATGGATTCCGACTGGAGTTCCGCGGCTAATTTTGCAGTAGCAGGGGCTCTCACAGGCGGCATAACCCTCAACAATATGCCTCTGCACTCTTCTCAGGCCGACGAATATATACTCACCCTGCTGCAGGGGTTCGGATATGGGATAAAGGTAGAGGATGCAGGGGAATTCCATAACATTACCATATATTCCAACCTTCCCGACAATGCTGGAAAGATATCGGGAAGAAGGGAGTTTTCATTGCATGACTGCCCGGACCTCTTCCCCATTGCAGCAGTTCTGGCGTGTATGAGTGAGGGTTGCACCGCTTTCCAAGGGGTTGGAAGGCTTGCCCAGAAAGAGAGCAACCGGGCTGAGACCGTATTGAGTGAATTGTCAAAATTGGGATTTGATATTCAGATTGACAGCGATATGATGTATATTTGCGGGAAAGGGAAAAAACCTTGCCCGGAGTACACAATCCCTGCCCTGTGCAACAGCCACAACGACCACAGGATAGCAATGGCACTTTACATTGCCTCATTGGCCGGCAATATTGATATAAAGGTGGATAATATTAAGTGTATAGACAAGTCGTTCCCTACTTTTTTGGAAAGGCTAAAAAAATGATGATATGAACAGCTACGGTAACAGATTCAGAATTTCCATGTTTGGTGAGTCCCACGGCGAACTCATTGGTGCAGTTATGGATGGTGTCCCTGCAGGGATTCCCCTTTGTGCAGAGGACTTTGTTGCAGATTTGAGCCGTAGGAAAAGCGGAGGGAAAGGGACCACGCCACGCATTGAGAGCGATATGCCCCATATTGTAAGCGGCGTTTTTGACGGATATACAACCGGAGCCCCCCTTGCCGTGGTATTCCGGAACGGCAATACCATATCCAAGGATTACTCACAGTTCAGGGCCATTCCACGTCCGGGACATGCAGACTTTACTGCAGATGTAAAGTTCCGTTCATTCAATGACATAAGGGGAGGCGGCCATTTTTCGGGAAGACTTACACTCATTCTTGTTGCTGCCGGCACTGTTGCCAAGAAAATTGCTTCAGATGTCAGTTTCAATGCTTCCATCAAACAGATAGGAGGATCGGATAACCCTGCGGAGTGGGACGGGATAATTTCCGATGCAATGGAAGAAGGAGATTCAGTAGGGGGCATTATAGAGTGTGTATGCAACGGTGTTCCTGCAGGTTTGGGTGAGCCTTTCTTCAATTCTCTTGAATCTGAGATTGCCCATCTGGCATTCTCAATTCCAGGGGTAAGGGGTATTGAATTTGGAGACGGATTCAGTTCTGCAGCCATGAAAGGGAGCCAGCACAATGACTGCTTTACCAATGCTGCAGGAGATACAGCAACAAATGGTGCCGGCGGTATAAACGGTGGAATAAGCAACGGCAACCCCGTTGTATTCAGGATTGCCGTAAAACCAACTTCAAGCATTTCCAAAATCCAGCACACATTCAATTTTGAATCGGGCGAAATGGAAGATTTCTCAGTAAAGGGGAGACATGACGCCTGCATTGCCCTCCGCTGCCCAGTAATTGTTGAAGCCATTGCTGCAATAGCGTTGGCCCAACATATCCGCTAAAGTGTAAGTTTCACTCCAAAGGCACAATTGCGTCCCTGCCCCCAATATCCTGTAAAGGTATTGATGGTATGGTCTTTCCCGTCTTTACCCCTCTCAATATACCACTCGTCAAAAACATTGTTGAGGTTAAAGAAGAAATTGGCTCCAACAGCCTTATTGCCCATCCTGAAGTACTTCAGATAACTTACATTTATATTTACAAGATGGTAGTCAGGCAATTTGAACGGCTCAGTGCGGTCATTTGCGTCGGTTCTGGTGTTAGGCTCAAAATCTGCCCAATACCTTGCGCTGTAATTCCAGCCCAACTGCACAGTAAGTTCCCCATTAACGGCATCTGATATAGCGCCCGTAGGGTCAATCACTGAATATCCGCTCAACGAGCCAAGAGGTTTGAGGGTAAGGTTTGCCCCTATCTGGGTCTGCGGAGCATCACCTACAGGAAGTCCATTGCTATATACATCTATCCTTTGTGCCACCTGGCCGGTATAGTTGTCATAAATGACCGCATTTACATCATTCTTCCATTTCCAACTTCCAATTGAGGCATAACCTGCAAGTTTTCCCCACCTGCTGAAATTGTAATAGGCATCCACCTCAACTCCATAATGGAATGCATCCAGACCTGTTATCATATATTTGCATGCATCCTCACTCTCCTGCTGCTTGTAAGGGGAACTCATTATTGATTTGTTCTTCCAGTAACTTGCATAGAATGTGGCTTCAACCCCTGCCTTGCCGAACACAGAACGGAAACCGGCCTCTCCCAGATAATTCTGTTCGTTCTTTACCCCCTCCGAAATCTGGTTATTGCCGCTTGCAAAGAAGGCATTAGAGTATGGCACCCTGCTGTAATATGCACCGTTAACATAAAGGCTTGTAGCAGCATTGTCTGAAGATTTTATTCTGTACAGTGCACCTGCCTTTACTGCACCGCCAATCCCTTTTGCCCAATCGCTGTAGATATCACCTGTATAATTGTAACTGTCCCATCTTTGGGTTGCTGAGCCGTTGAGTGAGGCACCTAATTCCACATTCCACCTTGGGTCCTTGTATGACAAGGAGGTATAAAGGGTTCCAAAATGGGTATCCTTCCCATTGCGGGTTCTTATATAATCCCCCACTTTCTTTATAGGATTCCTACCTGCTGCACCGGCAAGTGATTTTGAAGCATAATCTTCATACCAGTACTCTCCACCCAACAAATCTGTTATCTGCTCCTTTTCCCACGTAAAGTAGCCCTGATAATGGAATCCTCCACCCAAAGTAAATTTCTCGGAAAGATCCAGTTCAAATGCACTTTTGGCTCCAATCTGGGTGTGCCCTGCAATATAATCGCTCAAAGCATTCTGGGCAGATTTTTCCTTTTCTGTTGTTCCGTTGGCGTATGCAGCCCTATTTCCCGCAACAACAGCATCCCAATCTACATGGCCATTGGTCTGATGTGCCGCAATGCTCTTTCCCTTGGTCTCTGTCCAATATCCGCCGCCATGCGCCAAAGCAAGGTATATTGCATTGTTCAATCTGAATTTGCGCTGCTTTTCCCCCACCTTGGCATTGTAATAGTGGTTGAGGGTAAAATATGGTTTGTGGTAATTGTTCCTGCTTATGCTGCGGGCCTCTTTAGAGCCGTCGGGAAGGGTAATGTATCCCCAGTTTTTGCTGTAGTCTCTCCCGTACTTCTGCACCTCATCATAGGTAAGCCTTGCAGACCTCTGGCTGTGCTTCTCAGGCGAACCCATTGCTGTAAAGAGAAATGAATGTTTTTGGTTTATCTTCTTGCTTACAGAGAGCAGATATGACCAGGCATCAACATCGGTGCATTCCACCCAACTGTCGCCCCATACTTTTGAAACCAGAAAAGATACGCCCCAGCCCTTGCCCAACTCACCGCTGTTATAATTTATAAAGGCCTTTGAAGTGCCGCCTCCGGCATAATTGTAACCCACTCCGTATGTAGGGGTCTTGCCTGGGCTCTTGGTTACTATATTAATACTTCCTCCAACTGAATTGTCACTTAGCATACTGCCTCCCACACCCTTCTGTACCTGAATGGTTGCAGTGGCATCTGTAAGTCCCAGCCAGTTGTTCCAGTACATGCTTCCGCTGGTAAGTCCCGAAATTGGAATACCGTTTAGCAATACAGATATGTTCTCCTGCTTGAAACCCCTTATGTTTATTTTGGCATCACCGTAACTGCCTGTCTCCGCAGTAGCATAAATGCCCGGGATATCCTTCAGCAGTTCGGGATATGTCTTCCCCGCAGCCTGCACGGCAATGGTCTTCTCATCAATGTCAACCAGTCTCAACGGAGAAACATTTTTTCTCTTTACTCCCGACGAAACTATGATCTCCTTAATGAGAATGGAACTGTCGGGAAGTTGGACAGCAGGATTGCCCTCATCTGCTGCTGCATTGAGGAGTTTTTTTTCTGAATCTGTAGAATGTAGTTCTGTTGCCTGTACACCTGTGGTGGCAACACAAAATAAAAGCGCCGCAGCGCTCAGCTGAGTGTAAATTTTTTTGAACATGACTTTAAAATTTTCTTCCATCCAGACTTTAACTGTTGGTACCGTAGTTTCAACGGTTCCACCTTTGGCCTGCAGCCTCAGGGTCGCGGACTTTACCGCCAGTGGGGACTTTCACCCCGCCCCGGAAATTTTAACTGTAACAAAGATAAGAAAAAAAATATATCAGGTACTTAAAAGGGGAGAAAAAATAACTCTTGAAAACCGTGACCGCCCGTGGTCTCGTGAACGGGAGGGGCCCGAACCGGAGGTTTGGGAGGGATTCTGTTTTCAAGAGTTATTTTTTCTCCCCTTTAAATATGGGTATTTTTATGTTATTTTACTATTGAGCCGGCTACTATATTTGCAACCAAAGCCCTAAGCCTTGCAACACCACCTTTATCCTCAGGATGAACCCTGTGGGCCAAAAGAATTACTGCTGTCTTGGATACCGGATCTACTATAAATGAAGTTCCTGTATAACCGGTATGTCCGAAAGTTCTTGTCTTGTGGAACAGATTGCCCTGATTTGAGTTGTAGTCTGAATAGTTGTCCCAACCAAGTGAACGTCCAAGGTGCTCAAAACCTGCAGGAACCTGGGTCATTGTCTCCACAGTCTGTTTCCCAAGAACCTGACGGCCATTATAGTTGCCACCGTTCATAAGGGCTGCAGCCAACACTGCCAAATCCTCTGCACATGAGAATACACCTGCATTTCCTGAATTACCGTGGTTCATTACCCTTGCAAGAGGATCATGAACCTCGCCAAGGAAGCACTCACCCTCACCCTTCTTCTCTGTAGGGGCAACTTTAGCCATAATCTCAGGCTTGTTCTTAGGCAAATATGTAGTGCTGGTCATACCAAGAACATCAAAAATGTTCTTCTGTGCATACTCTGCCAATGTCATTCCTGTAATGTTCTGCAATACATTCTGCAAAGTAATGAAGTTCAAGCAACTGTACTCAAAAGTTGTTGTTGGGACATGCTTTCTCCTCATAGTGCAGATATAACTCATAAGACTGTCGGGATCATCCTTGCCTTTATCTTTGATTACAACCTCAGGAGACACATATGAAGGGAGGCCGCTTGAATGGGTAAGAAGGTCAATCATTCTGATATTTGTCTTCTTGCCTGTCTCAGGGTCTACATAAGGCTGAAAGCCTGGAATATACATATCAACTCTGTCTGTAAGTCTGAATCCGCCGCTCTCCATAAGGTGGTTCATACTCATTGCAGTACCCACAACCTTACTGCAGGAAGCAAGGTCAAAAACAACATCCTCAGTCATAGGAACAACCTCCGGATATACGCTCTTGTTTCCATAAGCCTTTATGTAGGCCATCTTGCCGTCTCTTACAACTGCAAGCACCGCTCCGGGAATCTCCTTCTTCTCAATAGAGGCATTGATAACCTCATCAACTCTTGAAAGGCGGGCCTCATCCATACCTACCTGAGATGGCTTTACCCTCTCCAATCTTACAGTTCCGTTACTGTCGGTTGCCGCATTGGATGGTGTACATGCGCCAAACACAATCAACGCCGCAGCACAAACTGCAAACGCTTTAAAAAATCTTTTCATATTGCTAAAGTTTAATAAGTTTCTTTGAGTTGCTAAGTTAGAAAAAAAACTCCAATCAATTATAAAGAAGCAAAAAAACTGACAAGAAAAGGGACCGAGAAATCCACCAGTACCCCATGAAAAATTGAGATGAATGCCATCTCTTTACCACAGGCCGACACTATCACAGGCAATGTGGAATCCATAGAAGTGGCGCCCCCTGCTGAAATTGGGGCCAATCTTCCGAACACCTTGCAGATTACAGGAGCAAATAACAGTGTCATAACCTCTCTCATGATATTTGCCATAAGGGCAATTGTACCCATCTGGGCAGCCGCCACAACACCTATGGAAGGTTCCTTTATTTGTGTAATAAGTACCGAGGAAAGGGAATAATATCCAAATCCGGCCCCCACTGCCATACAGTCTGCCATTTCTATCCCATTGAGGACAACGCCCACCACCGATACAAACAACAATGTCCCCACTATGGTACCCAACGGCAGAAGAAGAAGTTTTGGCCTTATTCCTGCAAGTATCTCCTTCAGTCTCTTGTCACTTCCAATACTAATACCAACCTGTATCATAAGGAGATACAATACATACATGGAAAAATCCCCATCAGTAAGCGCATCCGGCAAAAATCCCAGCCACCCGCACACACACCCCAGCGCAAAAAAGGCTACCACAATAAAACCACCCATAAACTGGGAAAACTTTCCTTGCGGATGCGGGGCATCCTGTGCCTGTACATGTGCTGGTGCCGGTGCTGGTGCTGGTGCCGGTGCTGGTGCCGGTGCCGGTGCCTGTTCCTGCGCCTCTGCCTTTTCCTCTGCCTGTGCCACAGATTCCGCGTTCTCACCTTCAGCGGAGGCAATTGGCAAACCACCTTTACTGAATACAAACCTGTAAACTATCCACGCAAAACAACAACTCCCCAATACTCCCGACAACGATATGGCCAAAGCCTTCAACCCCAGGGTATCCAGATTTGCAACCACCTGCTCATTTGCTCCAACCTGAAGGCCAAAAAAGAAAAGCAGCAGCCATATAGTGTATGAAATACCCTTATACAGCCACTCCTCCCACCCTTGTCTGCGGAGCAGATACCCCAAGGCAATACCGCTGAATGTAATGAACAGGACCTTGAACATAGCAATGTATTTTCCTCTACAAAAATACTATAAACCCCCAAATCCTCAAAATGGCATTCGTCCACGCAGAGGGGGCTTTTTGTGGACACAACATACCCCAAAATGGCATTCGTCCACGCAGAGGGGGCTTTTTGTGGACACAACCTTCCCCAGAATGGCATTTGTCCACGCAGAGGGGGCATTTTGTGGACACAACCTTCCCCAAAATGGCATTTGTCTTTCCCTGAAAAAAGTTGACTCGTAATTTACGAGTTAATATGTTTATTTATCGTACATCATTGAGAGATCGTTATTGCGAACAAGCACTCAAGCTATATCAAGAAGGTTTCTCAT
>SUYL01000062.1 GCA_015060445.1 Bacteroidales bacterium | reverse complement strand
CACCTGCAGCCCAAAAAACAGCAGCAGAAGCCAGATAGTATAAGTAATGCTCTTCCCCAGATGGCCCAGCCAGGCCATCCTGCGCAAAAGATACCCCAATGCAATGCCACTGAATGTAATTGCCAGAACCTTAAACATAATCCGCGTATATATGCACAAAAATAATCATTCTCCCGACAAACGGTGCAGAAAATACCCCATTCCTGCACCAAAACCCACTCGCCACAAATTCCGGTGCAGAAAATACCCCATTCCTGCACCAAAACCCACCCGGCACAAAATCCGGTGCAGAAAATGCCACATTCCGGCACAGGAATGCACACAAAAAAAAGGGAACCGTTTCCGATTCCCTTTTTTATATGGTGTAATTCAAATTACTCCTGAGTTTTTTTAGCACGTGGTTTTCCACCTTTGCGGTTGTCCCTTCTGCCTCTGTTACCGCCTCTGTTGCCCTGGTTGCCCTGAGCACCTGCATTAGCGTTAACACCTGCATTAGGAGTAAGATCTCTCTTACCGTAAACCTCACCGTTGCAAACCCATACTTTGATACCAAGAACACCAACTTTAGTGTGAGCCTCAGCCAAAGCATAATCTATATCTGCGCGGAAAGTGTGAAGTGGAGTTCTACCCTCTTTGTAAAGCTCTGAACGTGCCATCTCAGCACCACCCAAACGACCGCTGATAAGTACTTTGATACCCTCAGCACCCATTCTCATGGTAGTTGCAATAGCCATCTTGATTGCTCTACGGTAAGAAACTCTACCCTCAACCTGTCTTGCGATGTTGTTTGCAATGATATTTGCATCAACCTCAGGACGTTTAACCTCAAAGATGTTGATCTGAACCTCTTTGTTAGAAATCTTCTTCAACTCCTCTTTAAGTTTGTCAACCTCCTGACCGCCTTTACCGATGATAACACCAGGTCTTGCAGTGTGGATAGTAACAGTGATTAGTTTAAGTGTTCTCTCAATAACGATTTTTGAAAGACTTGCTTTAGCAAGACGTGCGTTAAGATACTCACGGATTTTAGTATCCTCAAGAATCTTTGCAGCGTAATCTTTTCCGCCGTACCAGTTAGAGTCCCAGCCACGGATAACACCAAGTCTATTGCTTATTGGATTAGTTTTCTGTCCCATGATTATTTCTCCTCTGATTTAACGGCTTTTTTATCCAAAATGATAGTAACGTGGTTAGAACGTTTTCTGATTCTGGCTGCTCTACCCTGAGGTGCAGTTCTGATTCTCTTAAGAGAACGGCCCTGACCTACCATGATGGTAGAAACAATTACGTTACCGTTTTCCAACTCTTTTTTATCTGCCTCGTTCTTAGCCTCCCAGTTTGCAATTGCAGAACGTAGAAGAGTCTCTAGACGAACTGAAGCCTCTTTCTTTGAATATTTAAGGATATCCAAAGCACGATTAACCTCAACACCTCTGATAATATCCGCAACCAGGCGCATCTTACGGGGAGAGGTAGGAACATCATTCAGCTTTGCTATAGCTGTGTGTTTTTTTATCTCTTTCTGCCTTTCGGCCATTAATTTTTTACGAGCTCCCATTTTACTGTAATCTGTGTTTCATTATACTATTTACGATTACCAGAGTGACCTTTGAAGGTTCTTGTCGGAGCAAACTCTCCGAACTTGTGACCTACCATATTCTCAGTAACATACACCGGAATAAACTTGTTTCCGTTATGAACGGCTATAGTATGACCAACAAAATCTGGCGAAATCATACTGGCTCTTGACCAGGTTTTCACTACATCTTTCTTGCCTGACTCATTCATGGCAAGAACTTTTTTCTCTAGGCTAGCCTCAATATAAGGACCTTTTTTAATTGAACGACTCATAATGCTCTATTCAGTTTAATCCGTTATTTCTTTCTACCTTCAATGATAAACTTCTTGGTAGTCTTCTTAGGGTTTCTAGTCTTGTAACCCTTAGCTGGCAAGCCTTTTCTTGAACGTGGATGTCCTCCTGAAGCACGGCCTTCACCACCACCCATAGGGTGATCAACCGGGTTCATTACAACACCTCTAACGCGAGGTCTGCGGCCCAACCAACGTTTACGGCCAGCTTTACCATGTGACTCCAAGTTGTGGTCTGCATTTGACACAACACCTACTGTTGCACGGCAAGATACCAATACCATTCTTGTCTCGCCTGAAGGCAATCTTAGAATAGCGTGGTTACCCTCGCGGGCAGTAAGCTGAGCGTAGCAACCTGCAGAACGTGCCATTGCAGCACCCTGACCAGGAACCAACTCAATGTTGTGGACAAATGTTCCTAACGGAATCTCTGACAAGAATAGAGTGTTACCGATCTCAGGAGCAACACCTGCACCTGAAGCAATAACCTGACCTACCTGAATGCCCTTAGGAGCAATGATGTAGCGTTTCTCGCCATCTGCGTAAACCACCAATGCAATTCTTGCACTGCGGTTTGGATCATACTCAATAGTTTTAACTGTAGCGGTATAATTATCCTTGTTTCTTAGGAAATCAATGATACGGTACATTTTCTTGTGACCGCCACCAATATAGCGCATAGTCATTTTACCTGAGTTGTTACGGCCACCAGTCCTTTTAAGTGGAGCCAACAACGACTTCTCAGGTACTGAACATGTAATCTCGTCAAATGCGCTGATTACTTTATTTCTTTGACCGGGAGTAACCGGTTTAAATTTACGTACTGCCATCTCTTAAATGTTGCTGTAGAAATCAATCTTATCTTCACCGGCCAAAGTCACATACGCTTTCTTGAAGTGGTTTGCGCGG
This sequence comes from Bacteroidales bacterium, assembly GCA_015060445.1. Lineage (GTDB taxonomy): Bacteria > Bacteroidota > Bacteroidia > Bacteroidales > UBA932 > Egerieousia. The sequence goes on along the minus strand of SUYL01000062.1, from coordinate 40,261 downwards.
CCTGTCAATAAACCCGCTTTAGTGTAGCGGCTCTTTTTCTTTCCGTGGTAGTTAACGGTATTCACATCTTTAACGTTAACACCATACAATTGCTCAATCGCAGCTTTAATCTCAAGTTTGTTAGCTGAACGATCAACTACAAAACCGTAACGATTCAATTTTTCGCCCTGAATCGTCATCTTCTCTGTTACTAAAGGCTTAATTAAAATTCCCATCGTTTCCCGGTTTTTTAGCGTCCATACTCAGTGTAAAGAGCGTCCTGAGTTCCGTCAACAAATACAACGCTGTATGCATTCATGATGTCATAAGTGTTGATCTCGTTCACATTGATAACTTTAACGTTCTCCAAGTTACGTGACGACAAGTAAATATTATTTGAATTCTCAGGAAGCACAAAAAGAACTCTTCTGCTGTTTGCCTTAATGTTGTTAAGGATGCTGATGAACTCTTTAGTTTTAGGTGCCTCCATAGCAAATGGCTCTACAACTGTAATTACGTTATCTTTAGCCTTGTATGACAAAGCAGAGAAACGTGCAAGCTGTTTAAGCTTCTTATTTAGTTTAAAACCATAATCTCTTGGCTGTGGACCGAATACTCTGCCACCACCTACGAAAGTGTTGGATTTGATACTTCCATGACGTGCACCACCAGAACCTTTCTGTCTTACGATCTTTTTGGTACTGTAGGCAACTTCCCACCTTTCTTTACTCTTGTGAGTACCCTGACGCTGGTTTGCAAGGTATTGCTTAACGTCCAGGTAAATTGCATGATCATTTGGCTCCAAGCCAAATACTGCCTCGTTCAAAGTCACTTTTTTGCCTGACTCTGTTCCGTCGATTTTCAATACTGCTAATTCCATAGACATTACTCCTCCACAATTACATAAGAACCTTTAGCACCTGGAATAGAACCTTTAACCAATAGAAGGTTGTTCTCAGGAATTACTTTGATAACTTTAAGGTTCAAGATTTTAACTCTGTCACCACCTGTGCGGCCTGCCATTCTCATGCCTTTGAATACTCTTGAAGGCCAAGAAGATGCACCAAGAGAACCTGGAGCACGAAGCCTGTTGTGCTGACCATGGGTCTGTCCGCCTACACCGGCAAAGCCGTGACGTTTAACAACACCCTGGAATCCTTTACCCTTAGAGATACCTGTTACATCTACCCATGAATCCTCTCCGTCAACGAAAAGGTCTGCCACGGTAATGGTATCACCTAGTTGCAACTCTTTGCCGAAATCGTTTGCGAACTCAACAAGTTTGCGTTTAGGAGTGGTATTTGCCTTTTTAAAGTGACCCATAAGTGGGGCGCTGGTGTGTTTTTCTTTTTTCTCGTCATAGGCAAGCTGTACAGCGGCATAACCATCTGTTTCTTCTGTACGAATCTGCGTAACAACACACGGACCAGCCTCAATAACGGTGCAAGGGATATTTCTACCCTCTGCATCGAAAACGGAAGTCATTCCGATTTTTTTTCCAATTAATCCAGACATTGGTTTTAATCAGTTGTTTAGTTTAACAAAAGTTGCATTGCCAGCGATTTTTTCAGTTTTGCCCCAAGGCCGCTTCTCAGCGCTGAGATTCAACTGGTTACAACTCCTCGCATACTTTGCGGGGCTGCAAATATACAACTAATTATCAAATTGGCAAAAAAATTTGATTTTTAACTCTCTCTTTTCAAACCACATATGTTGCAGAACACCAACTTGGCCCCCATATTATGCAGTTGCGGTAAGGTTTTTGGGAAATTTCTGCAGGGAAAAAGATACCTTTTTTATATATTTGCATCTGCATTTAACTAAAACAAACGCTTTATGTCTGGATTTTTTGGCTGCGTGTCCCGCAACGAATGTGTAAATGAAGTTTTCTACGGAACTGACTACCACTCACATCTTGGAACCAAACGTGCCGGAATGGCATTCTATACCGGCAAGAAATTTGTCCGTTCAATCCACTCTCTGGAGAATGGATACTTCAGGAACAAATTTGAGGATGAGCTCCCTAAGTTCGGTGAATCCAATATGGGTATTGGAGTAATATCCGACAGCGAATCCCAACCTATAACAATAACATCACATCTTGGGAGATATGCGGTTGTAACTGTTGCCAGGATAGACAACATAGAGGAACTGACCCAGGAACTTCTGAAGGAAAGACACCACTTTGCAGAACTGTCAGACTCAACCATAAATGCAACTGAACTGGTTGCCATACTCATAGGATTGGGCAATACCCTGAAAGAGGGAATAGAACTGGTACAGAAGAAGATAAAAGGCTCATGTTCAATGCTCGTACTCACAGACCATGCAATATATGCTGCAAGAGACAAGTTTGGACGCACACCTATAGTAATAGGCAAAAACGACAAAGGCTATGTGTGTGCAAGTGAAAGTTCGAGTTTCGACAACCTTGGCTATTCACATGTAAGGGATCTTGGCCCTGGAGAGATTGTGCAGATAACCGCAGATGGAATAAGGGTAGTGACTCCTCCTCAGGAGAGGATGCAGATGTGTTCGTTCCTGTGGGTTTACTACGGTTATCCAAGTGCCAACTACGAAGGTATAAATGTAGAGGACTCCAGATACCGCAGCGGTGCGGCCATGGCCCGCAGAGACAAAGATGTTGAGGCAGACTTTGCTGCAGGCATCCCGGATTCAGGCGTAGGGCACGCAGTAGGTTATTCCAACGAAAAGGGGATTCCATACAAGAGGCCTTTTGTAAAATACACCCCAACCTGGCCACGCAGTTTCATGCCGCAGAACCAGAAAATGAGGGACCTTGTGGCAAAGATGAAACTCCTTCCAAACGAGCAGTTCACCAGAGACCAGAGAATTGTCTTTATGGATGACAGTATAGTAAGGGGTACACAATTAAAGGATAATGTAGTGAAACTTCTGGATTCGGGAGTTAAGGAGATACATATGAGGATAGCATGTCCACCACTTGTATTCCCATGTCCTTTCCTCAATTTCTCAACATCCCGCAGTTCATTTGACCTGTATGCAAGAAGGATCATCAGAGACCTTGAGGGTACCGAGAACATTCCGGAAGAGGTACTTCAGGAGTATGTTAATCCCGATAGCAAAAAGCACGCAGAGATGGTTGACACCATGCGCAAGCACCTGCAACTGACAAGCCTTAAATTCCAGAGGCTGGATGACCTTGTAGAAGCCATAGGATTGCCAAAATGCAAACTCTGCACCCACTGCTGGGACAACAGCAGTTATATGGAATAACCGCAAACATTCGCGGAATGCATCATAAAGCAGAAATAAAATAATATGATACAAGGATAAATGAAGAGAGGGTAACCCTTTGGGGCACCCTCTCTCTTCTTTTGTTACAAACCGCAACAGGCTATTTCTTTATCTGTGCATTGTAAATTGCATTGGTTAGTTCCTTAAGGAAACTCTTTCCTTTAACTGAAGTGTAACCGTTGGTCATTGCCACTATACCCCAACCGTCTGCAGGGCTCCAGATCATAATGCTGTTAAGACCGTATGCACCACCAGTATGACCTACAGGGTAACAGCCTGGAGCATTGTATTTAGGATCATCTATATAATCCACAAACTCCTTAAGACAAAGGCCGTACTGATCTTCACCCTCGTTCTTTATCATCCATACAGGGGTCTGCATTGCTTTTGCACTCTCCTCAGATATTACACGTACGCCGTTGTACTCACCATAGTTCATATGCATCATCATATAAACTGCCAAGTCGTGTGCAGAAATCTTCACGCCGCCTGTAGGTGAGAAGATAGGTGATGAGTAACCGAATTTATAATCAGGCATCTCGTCTGCCCTGCTTCTGTATGCACCTTCAGATTTCACATACTCTCCGTTCTCACGTGAGTAGATCCATGCAAATTTGCTTGCATCCAATGAATCTATATTGTGGCCGCCATACAGGCCGAGTTTCCAGATTACATTCTCCCTTACATAGTCATCGAACCTTACACCTGAAACTTTCTCAAGGATAGTTCCTGCAAGGTTAAGGCCCATATTTGAATAGCAGTAGCCCTCACCCGGTTTGTATTTGAAATAAGACTCCTCGCAGTCTCCATATACTGCAGGGTTAAGGTGGTCAAGGGTAAAGTAATCCTCCTTATCCCTGATACTTGCAGTATGTGAGAGGACCATTCTCAAAGTGATTGGAACATCAGGGTGATGAGGATTCCTTATCCTGAATCCAATAAGGTCACTTACATCATCATCCAAAGAGATGATACCTTTGTCTACAAGTTGAAGAAGAGATGTTGCAGTAAATGATTTTGAGATTGAGGCAATCCTCATTACATCCGTATTTCCAAGAGGCTCCTTTGTCTCAAGATTCTTGTAACCGAAAGACTCATTGTAAACTATTTTACCGTCCTTTACAACCGCTGCAGAAATTCCCACATTCTGGAACTCCTCCATAACCTGTGAAATGGCCTGGTCAGTAAGTTGTTTTGCGTCCGGAGCAGGAGTACATGCCCACAGAAGCATCATTGAGGCCGCAATGGCCAAGAAAAATTTGTTGATACGCATATTTTTGTGTTTTTAAGTTTCTGTTCCAAAATTAGGGATAATTCTGCTATTTTGGCAACTTGTTGCTATATTTGTTACAAATAAATTCCATTGTCATGAAAAAATTTACAAGCATACTCACACTCGCAATCCTTTTTGCAGCAGAGGCTTTCGCCTGCACAAATCTCCTAATTTCCAAAGGGGCCAGCAAGGACGGCTCCGTTATGGTAAGTTATGCGGCTGATTCGCATACCCGTTACGGCACTCTGGTGTATATGCCACGCGGCAGGCACCAGGCAGGAGAGATGATAGAGATAAGGGAGTGGGGCAAGGAGCGTTTCCTGGGATATATTCCGCAAGTTGCACGCACATATAATGTAATAGGGAACATGAATGAACACCAGGTACTCATTGGGGAATCCACTTGGGGCGGCCGTCCTGAGTTCATGGACACCACAGCCATCCTGGATTATGGCTCCCTCATCTACATAACCCTTCAGAGGGCAAAAACTGCACGTGAGGCTATAGAGATTTTCACATCACTTACAGATGAATACGGCTACGCCTCGTCGGGAGAATCAATCTCCTTTGCAGACAAGAATGAGGTGTGGTTCATGGATATCATTGCCCGCAAACCAAAATATGAAAATGGGGTAAACCTCAACAAAGGTGCAGTGTGGGTGGCAATCCGTATTCCCGACGGTTACATATCGGCACATGCCAACTGCGCAAGGATAACCACATTTCCAAAGGATGATCCCCAGAATTGCCTTTATGCACCGGATGTTGTAGAGCACGCCCGCCAGTGCGGATTGTATGAGGGTGACGGGAGCGATTTCAGTTTTGCAGACACATTCTGTCCTCTTGATTTCTCGGCAATGAGAGCCTGTGAAGCCCGTGTATGGAGTTTCTTCCGCAAACATGGTGCAGAAAACATGGACAAATACATAGATTTTGCCCGTGGAGACAACCCTGCCAACAGGATGCCGTTGTATGTGAAGGCAAAAGAGAAACTGTCGGTGAAGGATGTTGCAGACATGATGCGCGACCACTATGAGGGTACAGAGTTTGACATGACCAAAGGGATTGCCGCAGGAGGGAATGAACTTCCTTACCGCTGGAGGCCCTCTTCATACGAAATAGACGGCAAGAAGGGGTACAACGAGAGGGCAATTGCCACCCAGCAGACCGGATTCTGGTTTGTAGGACAGTGCCGCAACTGGCTTCCCGACGAGATAGGAGGACTCTTCTGGTTTGCAGTGGATGATGCAGGGACATCACCGCTTTCACCTTTCTACGCATGTTCGGACGGTATCTCCGAACACTATGCACTTGGGAACGGAAGCATGTTGGAGTACTCCCCTACCTCAATGTTCTGGCTCCAGAACAGGATTGCCCAGTTTGCCTACCTCCGTTATAACCATATAGGAAAAGAGGTGAGGGAAAACGTAGATGCACATGAACTGGCTATTATGGATGCAGTTGCAAAGGCTGATGCTGCAGCCCTTGCACTGGACCACTCAGAAGACAGGAGGGCCTACCTCACAGACTTCTCCGTTGCACAGGCAAATGCCCTGTTCAAAAAATGGAAATCCCTGGATGAATACCTCCTTGTAAAATTCATAGACGGCAACACCAAGCACCAGAATCCCGACGGTTCATTCAAGAACAACGGCCACTCAGACAAAGTGCCTCCGCAACCAATGTTCCCGGGATACTCCGACACCTACAAGAGGGCTGTTGCGAAATAAAGCCGGTTACCGGCGTATGGCGGTAAGGACCTCAGATGTAAGGAGTTTCAGGTCAGTGTCATAGGTGTCATGCCTTACCATACCTATACCCTTGGCGTACCAGGTATCGGCTATGGTATGACGGTTGCGTCCCATACCCTTCTCCACCTTGCGTTCCCTGATTACCATGCAGTTGAATTTCCCTGCAGGGGTGGTTATTGTCTCCTCCCTGAGCACTTTCCTCTCCGTAACGGTTATCTTCATTGTAAGGCCAAATGCCTTCACTGAAGCAAGGACGTCGGGAAGAGTATCTCCCGGGGACATATTGGAGGGAAGGGATGACTCTCCTCCTGTTGATACAATTTTTGCACTGCCCGGAAGGATAGTCCTGAATATGGCTGCTACAGATTCTGCCACATTGAGCACTACGGCATCTGCGGTGACCACGGCTGCAAGTTGTGCCGGTTCTTTCCCATAATATGGTTTGTGCTTGTGGTTGAGGATATGGGAGGTATAATCTATGTCAGTGCAGCCGGCATTGGTCACTACTTCTCCAATCCTCATGGTATGATACCACTTTACATCCCCATCTGCCGTAGTCCTAACATACTCCAAAGCGGTATTGGGCTGGTTGCAGAAATATGGGGCCCTGCTCAGTTCCTGCCCTGAAAGTGATGTAACAGCCATTGCAAATATAGCCAGCAAAAAAGCAAACCTTTTCATCTCCACAAAGTGCTCGTTTAACATATTTTTACAAATATACTCAAATACTCTTCCTGTCCCACCTTGCAAACTTCATATAAAGACAGCATAGGATTCCAAGCAGTGCACCATAGAGGATCTCTGCAGTCCATACCAGTTCTACCCTTGTGGTAAGGTGTGTCATTGCCACAATGAAAAGGATATATACCACCAGGATTGCAGTCTCCAGATACAGGGCAGCAGAGGTGTTTCCCGTACCCGAAACAGCCTCAAAATAAGCATTGCCTATTCCCTGGAAAATTGTCCCGCTGCATATTACAAGAATGGAAGGGACAACCATGCGGGCAAAATCCAGGTCATCTGTGTATATGCCGGCAATCTGAACGGGGAAAAGTGCAACAATTATCAGAATGGGGATTGTGCACAACATGCAATTCTTCAGCACCTTGTTTATTGTCGGGAAGACCTGTTCCCTTTTCCCTTCACCTATAATTCTGCTCACCAGAGTATTTGTGGTGGTTGAAAATGCAAAGCAAGGGGTTATGAGTATCATATAGATGCTCCTTGTAACTGATGAGATTCCTGTGGCGGTTTCCCCCATCTTCTCTATAAGTACAAAAAAGATGAACCATACACTGAAAGAGAAAAGTTTCTGCACCATTGTAGGGGTGGATATTTTCAGAATCCTCCCCATAAGTTCAGGCTCCAGAGCGTGAAGGCTTAACATACCGTACTCCTTCTTTCCCAATGTAATATAAGTATATACCGTAAAGAATACAAAAGCCGAAATCTCAGCACACAACGACGCCAGTGCCGCTCCGCCAACACCCATCTGCGGAAAGCCTCCCTTTCCAAAAATAAGGCAATAATCCAGCGCTATGTTCACAACTGCCATAATTATGGTAGAATATGTAATCACCTTTGTATTGGATATCCCCACATACAGGGCCCTATACAGAAAGTTGAAACACACAAAGGCAATTCCCCACTGGCGGTATTTTATATATTCCAGAGATGCTTCATAAATATTCTGCGAATCTATGAGAAAGAGCAGAAGATGATCTGAAAAGAAATACAATATTGAAAACAATACCATCCCCAATAACAGGACAAACAGGGAACCATGCTGGAATATCACCCCTATCCTCCCGTAATTCCTCTCCCCGAAACGGCGTGCCACAATAATCTGGATTCCTATTGCAAAACCGGCCGCCACCGTAGTGAAAACAAAATAAAAAAGTCCGGCAAGCATGGATGCCCCCAAAGCCACCACCCCAAGATGCCCCAGGAATGCAGTATCTGTAAAGTTGATGATGGTCTGGGCCATATTCCCCAACATAATGGGGAGTGCTATGCTCCATATTTCCCTGTTGGTTATTTGTGCTTTCATATCTGCTCCAAAGATACAAAAAATCTCAATGGGCTCTTTACATCAACTGCCCACGGTGAATTGCAGGAACGTGCACGAATTGCCAGGCCTTCCCTCACATCCCAAAGGCCTCCCCTTCCCGACAAGACAATGGCACACCCAACCCTCCCCAAACACACCTCCAGGACACATTTCATGTTCCACTCTCAAAGAAATGTTACGGATGGCACACAAAACCGCCTTTGGAGGGCCTGCGGGGCAGTTCTGGTGTGCCATCGTCTTGGGATAGTGGGCAGATGGAAAGTGGGAAAAGCGGAAAGGCACAAAAAAAGGTGGCCCACAAAAGACCACCTTCCATTATCATTTTCCCGACAGATTATCGGGAAGGAAATTGACATTGTCATCTTCGCACCGCGGGAATTCAAGCGAACTTGATTGCGCCCGGCGCCCGGCGGGAAGAATACACTATTTGCTCAATGCAGTAGCAACATCCACAGCAACAGCAACAGTGGCACCTACCATTGGGTTGTTACCGATGCCAAGGAAGCCCATCATCTCAACGTGTGCAGGAACTGATGAAGAACCTGCGAACTGAGCGTCTGAGTGCATACGGCCCATTGTGTCGGTCATACCGTATGATGCAGGACCTGCAGCCATGTTGTCTGGGTGAAGGGTTCTACCTGTACCGCCACCTGATGCAACTGAGAAATATTTCTTGCCCATCTCCATGCACTCTTTTTTGTAAGTGCCGGCAACCGGATGCTGGAAGCGGGTTGGGTTGGTTGAGTTACCTGTAATTGATACGTCAACGCCCTCAAGGTGCATGATTGCAACACCCTCGCGTACGTCATCTGCACCGTAGCAGTTAACTTTTGCTCTTGGACCGTCTGAGTAAGCGATTTTGTTTACAACCTTAACCTCGCCTGTTGCGTAGTCGAACTCAGTCTGGCAGTATGTGAAACCGTTGATTCTTGAGATGATCATAGCGGCGTCTTTGCCAAGACCGTTAAGGATACAGCGTAGAGGCTCTTTTCTTACTTTGTCTGCTTTTGCTGCAATTTTGATTGCACCCTCAGCAGCAGCGAACGACTCGTGACCTGCCAAGAAAGCGAAACATTTTGTCTCCTCTCTAAGAAGACGTGCAGCAAGGTTACCGTGGCCAAGACCTACTTTACGGTCGTCTGCTACTGAACCTGGAACGCAGAATGACTGAAGGCCTACACCAATTGCCTCTGCTGCATCTGCAGCGTTTGAGCAACCTTTCTTAAGTGCAATTGCAGCACCTACTACGTAAGCCCATTTTGCGTTCTCAAAACAGATTGGCTGAGTCTCCTCGCAAGTTTTGTATGGGTCCAAGCCATACTGCTCGCAAATCTCGTTAGCCTCCTCTATGCTTTTGATACCGTTTGCATTCAATGCTGCAAGAATCTGCGGCATTCTACGGTCCTGACTCTCAAATTTTACTTCTCTTATAGCCATTTTCGTTTCCTCCTATTCGTTACGTGGGTCAATGTGTTTAACAGCACCTTGCTCAGCAGTAAAACGGCCATAAGTACCGGTTACTTTCTTCAAAGCCTCATTAGCGTCTGTACCTTTCTTAATCTCCTCCATGAATTTGCCCATGTGAACAAACTCATAACCAATTACCTGGTCATCTTTGTCAAGAGCCATTCTTGTACAGTAACCCTCAGCCATCTCAAGGTATCTTACACCTTTTGCGTTGGTTGAGAACATTGTACCTACCTGGCTTCTCAAGCCTTTACCCAAATCCTCAAGGCCTGCTCCAATCTGAAGACCGCCCTCAGAGAATGCAGACTGTGTACGGCCGTAAACAATCTGAAGGAACAACTCTCTCATTGCAGTGTTGATTGCATCACAAACAAGGTCTGTGTTCAAAGCCTCAAGAAGAGTCTTGCCTGCAAGAATCTCAGCAGCCATAGCAGCCGAGTGGGTCATACCTGAACAGCCTATAGTCTCAATCAAAGCCTCCTGGATAATACCCTCTTTTACGTTAAGGGTAAGTTTGCAAGCACCCTGCTGTGGAGCACACCAGCCAATACCGTGAGTAAGACCTGAAATGTCTTTTATCTCTTTGCTTCTCACCCATTTTCCCTCTTCAGGAATAGGTGCAGGTCCGTGGTTAGGACCTTTCTTTACAACACACATGTGCTGTACTTCGTGAGTATAAATCATACCTTTAATAATATGTTTGTAGTTAACAATTCTTTGTGAATTTGCAAATATAGTGTATTTTTACCAACCAAATGAATTTGATATTAAAATTTAATTTAAATAAACTATTATGAAGAGATTAGCAGTAACGTTAGCATTACTCGTAGCGGCATTTGGGGCATTTGCCCAGAAGCCTGCTCTGGATCACTCCGTATACGATTCGTGGAAGAGCCTCCGCGGATTGTCAGTTCCACAGAACGGAGACATTCTCACCTATATGGTTTCTCCTGGAGAGGGAGACCTTGTACTTGTGATTGAAGACCTTAAGGCCAACAAAAAGATTGAGGTTCCAAGGGCAACACGTGTACAGATTAGCCAGGACGGCACCAAAGCGGTGGCAGTAATAAAACCTCTTTTCAGCCAGACCAGAACTGCAAAGATTAAGAAGGTAAAGAAGGATGAGATGCCTAAGGACACCCTTGCCATTATTGACATAAGGAGCGGGGAGATAAAGAAATATGCAAACTACAAATCGCATAATACTCCCGACAAACTTTACAGTACCATTGCATTTGAGTTGACTCCAGCAAAGGAGAAGCCTGCACCTAAAGGGGAAAAACCAGCGGACAAGAAGGATGCAAAGAAACCTGAGAAGAAGGCTCCTGTAAAGGAACTTTATGTAATGGACATCAACACCCTTGCAATTGATACCATCAAGAACGTGGCATCATACAGATTCAACAAGAAGGGTGACATACTTGCATATACCGTTGAGTCTGAAAAGAAGGACACCGTTACAGTTCCTGCACTTATGCTTTACACTGTTGCCACTGGTGAAAGCAAGGAGGTGATAAGCGGTCCAAAAGGTTCAAAGATTAAACTTCCTGTATTCAGCGAGGTGGGGACATTGGCTTTCTACGCAAACACTGACACTTCAAAGGCTGCAAAGAAGAATATTGAGATATATTTCTACAATATATTGTCGGGAGACTTGAAGGTTGCAGCAAACAACAGGATGGAGGGCCTGAAGGAGGGTTGGATTGTGAGCGAGAACGGTTCTTTGAGTTTCAGCAAGGATGGTGGAAGGCTGTTCTTTGGCACTGCACCAAAACCTCTTGAGAAAGACACCTCATTGGTTGAGTTTGAGCAGCCGCAACTTGACATATGGTCTTGGCATGATGATTATCTGCAGCCTGTACAGTTGCTCAGAAGGAGCAGGGACCTCAGACAGACATATACCGCCTACATAAACACTTCATTCTCCGAGCCGTTTGTACAGTTGGGAGACATTGATGTTCCTAATGTAAACGTTCCAAACAAGAAGATGGCCCACTGGGCTCTTATTGGAAACGACAAGGCCTACAGGGTACAGAGCCAGTGGGACTACAGCCGCTTTACAGACATTTATCTTGTAAATGTAAATACCGGAGAGAGAAAACTCATTAAAGAGAAGGCCTGTTTTGGCGGCATGAGCGTTTCCCCTAACGGAGAGTGGGTTGTAATCTATGACAAGATAAACAGGAACTGGCTGCAATACACCTTTGCAACAGGTGAAATAAAAGACCTTACAGGCAATTTGGGCGTGGCATTCCACGATGAGGATAACGATACCCCAAGCCTTGCAGGCCCTTACGGAAGCCCTATATGGTTCAAGGACAACAGCGCATTCCTTATCAATGACAGGTTCGACTACTGGATATTTGACCCTAAGGGGGTTGCAGAGCCTAAAATGTTCACTGAGAGTTACGGCCGCAACAACAATACCCGACTTACTTTAGAGGCAGTAATTGAGGACCCTGATTCTGATACTCCTGCCGGATTTGGAGGTGTAAGGGAGATAAAGGGTGGCGAGCCACTTTACTTCTCCACATTCAACTTCAAGACAAAAGAGACAGGATTTGTAATGAAGGATGCCAAAAAGAAGAAGAACTCAATGGGCAAACTTATTGAGGGACCTTACACTTACAAGAACCTTGCATATTCAAAACCTGCAAAAGGGAAGAAGGCTGCTTATATTTATGCAAGAGGCAATTTTGAGGATGGCAACAATGCCTACATCACTTACGACAACTTTAAGACTCAGAAACAGATTACAGACATAAACCCTCAGCAGAAAGAGTACAACTGGGGTACAGTTGAACTTGTAAACTGGCAGACTGAGGATGATATCTTCTGCGAGGGACTACTCTTCAAGCCGGAGGATTTTGACTCTACAAAGAAATATCCGGTAATGATCTATTTCTACGAAAAGTACTCGGAGAGCCTTTACAGCCCACGCACCCCTGCCCCAAGCCGCTCAACAGTAAACATTCCATTGTTTGTGAGCAACGGTTATGTGGTATTCATTCCGGACATCTATTACAAGGACGGCCACCCTGGCCAGAGCGCAATGCGTTCAATTATGCCGGGTGTTGAGATGCTTGAGAAGACTTACCCTTGGATTGACGGGGAGAACATGGCTATCCAGGGTCAGAGTTGGGGTGGATACCAGGTTGCATATATGATTACCCAGACCAACAAGTTCAAGGCTGCCGGAGCAGGTGCCCCTGTATCAAATATGACCAGTGCCTACGGCGGTATCCGCTGGGGTAGCGGTATCACCCGCCAGGTACAGTATGAGCAGGGCCAGAGCCGTATAGGCAAGGACTTGTGGAGCGGTTATGACCTCTATTACGAGAACTCTCCTCTATTCTTTGTACCAAATGTAACTACTCCGGTACTTATCATGCACAATGACAAGGATGGTGCAGTTCCATGGTACCAGGGAATTGAGTTCTTTACAGCATTGCGCCGCTGCGGCAAGATTGCGTGGCTGCTGCAATACAACAACGAGGAGCACAACCTTGCAGAGAGAAGGAATGCAAAAGACTTGAGCATAAGGCTTTCACAGTTCTTTGACCATTATCTGAAAGGCGCCCCTGCCCCTAAATGGATGAAACACGGCCGTCCTGCAACAGAGAAGGGATTTGATTTGGGTTATGAACTAATTGAAGAATAACATTATATGAAAAGATACATTTTACCGGTTATGCTTATGGCATCTGCCCTATGTGGCTGCGGCAGCAAGGATACTTCCGAGCCAATAATCACAAAAACTGACATTGAAGTTGTTGGTGGCCAGTACACCCCTGAAATTATGCACCGTCTGGGCAAAGTGAGTGATCCTCAGATTTCTCCCGACGGTTCAAAAATACTTTACGGCGTTACCTACACCAGTATTGAGCAGAACAAGGGGAACAGGGAACTCTACATTATGGACATAGACGGTTCAAACAATGTAAAGATTACCAATACTCCAAAGAGCGAATCAAACGCCCGCTGGATAGATGACTCAAAGATCATCTACATGAGGGGAGGCAACCTCTACACTGCAACCCTTAGCGGCACAGAGATCTCCCAGGAGATTGAGGTTGCAGGGGCACAGGGATTTGAGGGATTTGAACTTTCTCCCGACAATTCCAAGATCATGTTTGTAAAAAGTGTGAAGGCTGCAGTGAAACCTGCAGACCTTTACCCCGACCTCGACAAATCGTCGGGAAGGACATACACAGATTTGATGTACCGCCACTGGGACCATTTTGTTGAGGAGGTTCCCCATACCTACATTGCAGATTTTACCGGCTCACTTGTGGGAGAGGCTACAGATATACTTGCAGGGGACACTGCAAATCCGGAGAGCGCAGAGAGAATCTTTGAATTGCCTACCCTTCCGTTCGGAGGCCTTGAGCAACTCTCATGGAGTCCTGACGGCAAATATATTGCATACTCATGCAGGAAACTTGCAGGAAGGGATTATGCATTCTCCACAAATACCGACATCTACCTTTATAATGTAGAGACCGGTGCCACCCAAAACCTCACAGCAGGGATGATGGGATACGACACTGAGCCTCTGTTCTCTCCAGACGGCAAGCAACTTGCTTTTGTAAGTATGGAGAGGGGTGGCTATGAGGCAGACAAGAGGAGACTGTTTGTAATTGATATGGACAAGGTGCTTGCCAATTTGGGAAGCAGGGATTTCCGTCCGTTCATGAAAGAACTCACCACAGACTACAAATACAATGTAGAGGGTATTGCATGGGCTCCAAAGAGCGACAAGATTTATTTCAACTCTTGCGTAAATGCCCTTACAGCCCTGTTTGTTGTTGATGTTAATAAAGTGGTGGGGCTTCCAATTGAGGGGAATGAGGTTACAGGCTCACTCCCTGTATCTTATGGCAACGGGATAAGAAGAATTACATCTTCAGAAGCACTGTTCGACTTCAACTCTGTAACTCCTGTTGCAAATGAGATTGGAGAGGTATCACAACTTATTACTACCAACACCTGCATGATGCGTCCTGCTGAAATAGTAACAGTAAACCCTATGACTGGAGAGTTCAAGGAACTTACAGCAGAGAACAAGGCAACTTTGGACAAACTTGACACCCCTCTTATGGAACAGAGATGGATGACCACAGTTGACGGCAAAAAGATGCACACATGGATCCTTTATCCTCCTAAGTTTGACAAAACCAAGAAATACCCTGCAATCCTAATGTGCCTTGGAGGCCCTCAGGGAACAATCAGCCAGGGATTCTCTACAAGATGGAACTACAGGCTAATGGCATCCCAGGGATATATTGTAATCCTCCCTAACAGAAGGGGTACAACTGCATTCGGCCAGCCTTGGTGTGAGCAGATATCGGGAGACTACATTGGCTTGAACATGCAGGATTACCTGTTGGCTGTTGACAATATGAAGAAAGAGCCTTATGTTGGCAAAGTAGCCGCAACCGGTGCAAGTTACGGCGGATACTCGGTATATTACCTTGCAGGTATCCACCAGAACAGGTTCTCTGCACTTATTGCACATGCCGGAATCTTCAACCAGGAGCACATGTACATGATGACAGAGGAGATGTGGTTCCCTACTTGGGACAACGGCGGTGCCCCTTGGGATGAGAACCCTATTGCAAAACGCCACTACGGCAATTCGGCCCATAAACTGATTAAAAACTGGAATACCCCTATCCTCATAACCCACGGTGAGATGGACTACCGTGTTCCAGTTGACCAGGGTATGGCTGCATTCAATGCTGCCCGCATGATGGGTGTTGAGAGCAGACTGCTCCTGTTCCCTGAAGAGAATCACTGGATTCTCAAACCTCAGAACTCAGTCCACTGGAACAGGGAGTTCTTTGGATGGCTCGACAAATACTGCAAATAACAGTTGCACTATATAATCGGAAAGGAGGCCTCAGCATGGGGCCTCCTCTCTTTTCTAACCTAAATAACAACTATATATATGAACGGGCTACAGAGGAATATATTCATAAGGAACATATTTCTGTATCTGAACTTTATGATAGTTTCCACTCTTTGTAGCATATACTATAACCCTGAGGCTTGTTGCACCATGCTGGGGCAATGACTCCAACATGCTCATTGAATGGAGAGGGTTACTCACATTCACACACTTCCTTACAGCCTCCAGATCTGTCATATCATAATAATACTCTTTCTTTGCTATCTTCTCGTTGGTGGTTTTGTGTTTGAAATATTTGCGGGGCCAAATGACACCTTTAAGTCCTATAATCGCAATTACTATGGAAAAGAATGTCATTGCAAATCCCACATTTTCATTATTGGCATAACTAACCGACATATATGCCAGTACTGCTGCTGCTACAAGTATGACAGTACTTGTTACAGGTTTCTCCTTAACCTCCACTACAGTTTCATCATTTCTTACAATATCTTCTATATTCATAATTTTTCCAGTTTTCAAGTTATATATATACATCACATATGTGCACATCTATACAAATGCACACAATACACCCCTAAAGGAGTGCAGACAAGGCTCCTTGGGAGAACCCTCTACCTATAAAAAAAACTGGATTCTATACTCTAAGAACATAGAGCCTGGCATGAACCGGTGAGATCCTCCCAATAACCGGATGCCTGAAAGTATGTGCACGATGCCCTTCAAATGATGGTGAAGGGATATTCCGTGTTATTGTGAGCGTTGGAAAGCTGGACCTTGGAGAGTAGTTCGTGCCTGTTACCAACTGAGTGAAAGTACCGTTCTCTGCATAAGCAATGGCATGCACAGGATTCTGAAACATCTCTTCACAATCCGGGCAGCAAACGGCTGTATAATTATTGAGAGGTTCCTGCACATTTTCATCCACGCCAATGGCATATCCGGCCAACATAGCCAGCAGCATAAGCGGAAGTACAAAGTATGCAAGAAACCTCTTCATTATCATCTGTATTGAATCTATTCCAATGACCACTCTATTCCGTCCTTGGTATCCTTTATAAGAATACCTATGGCTTTAAGGTCATCCCTTATCTTGTCTGATTTTGCCCAATCCTTGTTGGCCTTGGCAATCTTCCTCTCCTCAAGGACCATATTTACCAGGGCATCCATAACCTTTGTAACTCCGGTATCACCTGCTGCAGCCTCCTGCTCAGGGGCAATACCCATTACATCTGTTGCAATGGTTGTGAGAAGGAACTCCAAAGTCTGTTTTTCATTCTCACCAATTGCAAGTTTGCCATCCTTCACCTGATTTACAATCCTTACGGCATCAAACAGATGTGACAATGCAATTGGAGTGTTAAGGTCATCACACAAAGCCTCATAAACATTCTCCTTAAGTGTCTCCACCTCTTTGGCAGTATCTGGAGCGGCATTGGCCACAACTTTAAGCCCCTTCACATCTTTGGCAGCCTGGAGTATCCTCTTCAAACCCTTCTCAGCAGCCTGCAAAGCCTCATTGCTGAAATCCAGAGTACTCCTGTAATGGGCCTGGAGAATGAAGAACCTTATGGTCATTGGAGAATACGCCTGTTCCAATACAACATTGTTTCCGGTAAAAAGTTCATCCAAAGTGATGAAATTTCCCAAAGATTTGCCCATCTTCTGTCCGTTGATGGTAATCATATTGTTGTGCATCCAATATTTCACCCCCCCTCTTCCTCTTGAAGCGGTATTCTGGGCAAGTTCACACTCGTGGTGAGGGAACATCAGGTCCATTCCGCCGCCATGAATGTCAAACTCCTCTCCCAGATACTTGGCACTCATTGCCGAACACTCAAGGTGCCACCCAGGGAAACCATCACTCCATGGAGAAGGCCACCTCATAATATGCTCCGGTGAAGCCTTTTTCCAAAGGGCAAAATCTGCAGGGGAATGCTTGTCATCCTGCCCGTCAAGAGCCCTTGTATTGGAAATCATGTCATCCAGGTTTCTTCCCGACAACACTCCGTATTTATGCCTCTTGTTGTATTCCTGCACATCAAAATATACAGATCCGTTGCTCTCGTAGGCATACCCGTTTGCAAGAATCTGGTTTACCAGCGCAATCTGCTCAATGATATGCCCTGAAGCCCTTGGCTCAATGCTTGGAGGGCAGTTGCCCAACTTCTTCATTGCATCATGGAACCTTAGGGTATAATGCTGTACCACCTCCATAGGCTCCAACTGCTCAAGTCTTGCCTTCTTTGCAATCTTGTCCTCACCTGCGTCAGAATCACTCTCAAGATGTCCCACATCTGTAATGTTCCTTACATATCTCACCTTATATCCAAGATGTCTGAACAAACGTACAAGCACATCATATGTAACACCGGGCCTTGCATGTCCCAAATGGGCATCTCCATACACTGTAGGGCCGCAAACATATAAGCCCACCATCCCTGGAGTAACGGGTTTGAACACCTCTTTCCTTCTGCTTAACGTATTGTAAATCTGAATATCTCTAACCTTTTCCATCTCTGTACGATATTATAATTTACAAAGGTAATAAAATTTGCGGAATTAAGCAGGGCCCCGGCCATGATTATTCCACAAGGGGTATTGTTATCTTCTGGGCAACAATTTCGGTAACATTTCTCTCCTCTCCCTGTGAACTTGTATATTTCACATAACGTATTTTTCCTTCAAGGGCAAGAAAAGTCCCTTTCCTTATCTTTTCAAAATCGGGCATCCCTTTCCTGCTCCAGGCTACCACGCTGTGCCAGGTAACCTCCTCCCTGAGGGAATCATCCCTCCCGCGGATAATTTCATTTGTAGCCAGGGTAAATCTTGCTGCAACGCCTCCATTTTCGGTCCTCAGGATTCTTGCATCATGCCCTACTCTCCCTCTCAGTTCAACTCTGTTCAATGATTTGTCCATAAAAAATTCCTCCTTTCTTTTAGTTTGTCGGGAAGCAAAATTGGCAACTGAGGGGGACAATACCCGTATTATATGCACATATAAACGTTTAATGCGGATAATTGTGGAATTGCTCTTTTTAAAAAGAGATAATTTTAACTTCAGGCACAACCTTTTACCCCGTTATAATGGATAAACCGGTATCTTTAAGGATGGAAAATTATGTGTGTATGGAGATTGTGGAAACAAAAAAATGCCCTGTATGCGGCGAACCGGTAATAGGGAGGGCAGACAAGAAGTATTGCAGCGATGAGTGCAGAACCTTTTCATGGAACCTCAAATGCAGGGAGCGGAGAATTGCGGGCAAAGACAGGGAGGTTGGAAAGATTGAAAAGGATCTTATGGAGATGCAGGCCGGCAATTGCCGCACAGCCATTAAAATAATAGCCCTTGTAACCCGTTTTTGTAAAATATTGTATAAATTTGGAACCTAAAACGGATGTATATGAGAAGAGCATTTACAATAATCACATTAATGGTATTTGCAGCATCGCTCTCATCTTGTGTTGAGAATTCAGGCAAATACAAGGCACTGCAGGCTCAGTTGGATTCACTGCAGGCAAACTACAAATTGCAGGGGGCAGAACTTGATGAGGTTTTTGCCACAATAAACGAAATTGAGCAGGGGCTCAGTTCAATAAGGGAAACCGAGAGCATCCTTGCCGTAACCTCAGCAGACGGACTCCAGATAAAGGAGGGGAGCAAAGAGCAACTGATGAAGGATGTGGAGGCAATCCAGAATGCAATTAAAGGGTATCAGGAAGAGATTGAAAAATTGAGGAAAGACAAGCGTCTCCAGTCCTCCCAGTTCAAGAAGAGGCTCAATGCAATGCAGAAGGAACTCAAGGAGAAATCTGAGATAATTGAGGCCCTTTCAAGCCAACTTGAGGAGAAGAACGCACAGATAGTGCTCCAGACAAAACAGATAGCATCTCTGGATGAAGTTGTGTCAAATCTCAAGGAAGAGGTTTCAGAACTGCACCAGGAGGGTTCAGCCCTTAAGGCAAAAGTTGCAGACCAGGAGAGTGAGATATACTCTGTATATTATATTGTAGGGACAAAGCAGGAACTCATTGAGGCCGGTGTAATGACAAAAGGGGGGCTGTTCAAATCATCCAAAGTCTCTTACCAGTCTGAGAAGGAGGCCTTTGTAAAAATTGACTCCAGGGAGATTTCAGAGATAAACACCAATGCAAAAAAGGCCAAAGTAATGTCAATCCACCCTAAAGGGACATACGCCTTTGTAGAGAATGACGGGGAAATGGTACTTAACATCTCCAATCCGGCAGAGTTCTGGGAACAGACAAAATATCTTGTAATCCAAGTAATGTAAAAAATAATATAAACACCTGATGAAAAAAACTTTAATTATGGTGGCAGCATGTGCCGCCATTTCATTAACATCTTGCAAACAGGAAATGGACAATCCACTATTGACAGAATCGGGACTCAGATATGAGGCTCCGGCTTTTGATAAAATTACAGAAGAGCATTACCTCCCTGCCTTTGAGGCGGCTATAGCGGAGGGCAAACAGGAGATTGAGGCAATTGTAAACAACCCTGAAGCCCCTACATTTGAGAACACAATTCTTGAACTGGAGTACGCAGGTGGAAAACTGAATACCGTTGCAGGCATTTTCTACAACCTCAACGAGGCCAACACCAACGACAGGATGCAGGAGATTGCCGAGCAGATATCACCAATGATGACAGAGTATTCACTCTCAATTATGTTGAATCCAAAATTGTTTGAGAGGGTAAAGGCTGTATATGAGCAGCGGGAGAACCTCAACCTGTCACAGGAGGAGGCAAAACTTCTTGAGAAAACTTACAAGGGATTTGCAGACAACGGTGCAAACCTCTCTGAAGAGGAGAAGGCAAAATACAGCAAAATACAGGAGGAACTCTCCCTTGCAACCCTTAAATTTGGAAAGAACACCCTTGGGGCTACCAATGCCTTTACCATGCATCTCACTAATGAAGATGACCTTGCAGGTCTCCCTCCATTTGCCAAAGATGCTGCCGCACTTGAGGCCAAGAACAGGAATCTTGAGGGTTGGGTTATAACCCTGCAGCAGCCAAGTTACAGCCCTTTCATGCAGTACTCCGAGAAAAGGGAACTGAGGGAGAAACTCTGGAAGGCATACAACTCAAAATGTCTTGAGGGCGAATTCAGCAACCT
The DNA here is from genome assembly GCA_015060445.1 of Bacteroidales bacterium. Classification (GTDB taxonomy): domain Bacteria; phylum Bacteroidota; class Bacteroidia; order Bacteroidales; family UBA932; genus Egerieousia. The sequence goes on along the minus strand of SUYL01000062.1, from coordinate 19,389 downwards.
TGATATTATCAAACAGATTGTAGGGCTCAGAATTGAGGCCGCAAAACTGCTGGGCTACAACACCTACGCAGATATGGCCCTTAAAGACAGGATGGCCAAGGATGCCCCTACAGTAAACGGATTCCTGCAGAACCTCCTTGAGAAATCCCTTCCATTTGCAAAGAAGGATGTGAAGGCTGTTGCCGATTATGCAAAGGCAAACGGATTCAAAGGTGAACTTATGCCTTGGGACTTCTCATTCTATTCAGAGAAACTCAAAAAGGAGAAATACTCCCTCAACGACGAGGTGCTGAAACCTTACTTCAAACTTGAAAATGTAAAGGAGGCAGTATTTGGCCTTGCGAACACCCTATATGGACTGAATTTTACAGAGGCAAAAGATATTCCTGGTTACCATCCGGATGTTACCGTATATAATGTAACTGATGCCAACGGAAGGCACATGGCCCTCTTCTATGCAGACTTCTTCCCAAGGGAGAGCAAGGGGGGCGGAGCATGGATGACCTCTTTCCGCGAGCAGAGTTTTACCAAAGACGGCAAAGTTGAGAAAAGGCCGCATATTTCAATTGTATGCAACTTTACAAAACCAACAGAAACTGAGCCTTCGCTCCTAACCTTCTATGAGGTTACAACCTTCCTGCATGAGTTTGGCCACGCTTTGCACGGCATCCTTGCTGAGGGAAGATTTGCATCACTTACCGGTACCGGCGTAGCGAGGGACTTTGTGGAACTCCCTTCACAGATTATGGAGAACTGGGCAACCGAGAAAGAGTATCTTGCATCTTTTGCAAAACATTACCAGACCGGAGAAGTTATTCCCGACGAACTTATAGACAGGATAGTTGAATCAAAGAACTACAACAGCGGATATGCAAGTGTAAGACAATTGCAGTTTGGCATAGGCGATATGGCATGGCACTCTGTAACAGAGGTTCCTGCAGATGATGTAGTTGCTTTTGAGAAAAAGGCTGTAGCAGCATGTGCCCTAATGCCTGATGTACCGGCAACCGCATTTGCCCCTTCTTTCGGGCACATCTTCAGCGGCGGATACGCAGCAGGATACTACTCATACAAATGGGCAGAGGTTCTTGAGGCAGATGCATTCCAGGTATTTAAGGAGAACGGTATCTTCAACAAGGAGACAGCAGAAAAGTTCCGCAAGGAGATCCTCTCAAGAGGCGGCATTGAGGATGCCGATGTAATATACAGGAACTTCCGCGGAAGGGATCCTGAGCCTGAGGCCCTGCTGAAGAAGTTTGGAATGGTAAAATAGACGGAATCTGAAGAAACATGAAGAGACTTATTTCTTTATGCATAATGGTGGCGCTGCAGAGCGCCACTTTTGCACAGAGCGGTGCGTTCTCAATTACCGCCTCTCCGGCTGAGAACACCAGAAACGGAATGAACATAAGTTGGGCAACCGGCAAGGGGACAACCTCTGCATTGGTTGAAGTCACATCTGTAAAAGACGCCAACTGGAAAAACTCTATTGTAAGGAACATTAACGGGGAATACTGCATCACTTACGACAGCCTGTACTCAAAAAGGCCCGATGGCAAAAACTTCTATGAGGATGTAAAGATAAACAAGTACAATGCCCATATAAGCGGTCTGAAAAGGAATACAATGTATAAATACAGGGTAATTACCCAGTCAGACACCAGCCTTGTACACTACTTCAAAACATCGGGAAAGAAATGGGAAGCATGTATCATCTCCGATTTCCATGCATACGCTCCCCTGTACCACCGTACCAAGTCTGCAATGGATATGATTGGCACCGTGGAGAAATACGGAAAACCTTTCGACTGGGTACTCCACCTTGGAGACATTACAGCCTGGGGCGGATGCTACTCATTCTGGCAGAGCCTTTACACAGAAAAGCCTTTCCACAACTACATGTGGGCGGGAGTGAACGGCAACCACGACAACATGACCCGCACCAACAAGGGAAATACAAACAAATTCTTCCGCGACGCGGCCGCCTACCCTCTGAACGGCTATGAAGGGGAACTTGGCGTATGCTACTTCTTCAAATACGGAGATGTCCTTTTCATAATGCTCAACAACGAGAATATGAGGAGTGAGGAAGGTCTGCAGAAAGCCCAGAAATGGGTAAAGAGAGTTGTGGCAGAGAATCCTGCAAGATACAAGGTTGTGTGCGAGCACTACCAGTGGTTCTTTGGAGCAAGCGGAAAAGACTCACAATATCCCCGCTGGAGCAAGTTGTTTGATGAGTTGGGGATTACCCTGGCACTCGCCGGCAACAACCACATCTACGCAAGTACACACCCTCTATATGACGGGAAAGTTGTAGAGCCGGGCAAAGGCACCGTTTACATTCAGACCACCTCTTCAGACAACGAAAGGGGCAGTGCCTGTGACCTGGAAAAACCACTTGAACACAACAGCGAAAAAATCAAGTTCCGCTGGACAGAGGGGGGACAGACCATAAGCGCAATGCACATGAAAGTCACCCGCAAGAAAATGGTCCTCACCCTATTGGACCGCAACGGAAAAGTACTGGACACCACAGAGGTATTCCCGATAAAGAAATAGATACCAATAGTATTGGTCTCAGGGGGGGGGTATAACCAATTAAACAACAGGAGGAGATTAAATAAGAATCTCCTCCTGTTTTGTCATCCCTAAAGAAAAGGTATTATTTCACTTTAACAAGTTCCACGTCAAATATAAGGGTTGCATAAGGTGGGATCTGCGCACCTGCCCCTCTCTCTCCGTAAGCAAGGTTGTAAGGGATGTACAACTGCCATTTGTCACCCTCTTTCATAAGTTGGAGTGCCTCTACCCAACCTGCAATAACCTGGGTAACGCCAAATGTTGCAGTCTCACCCCTCTGGTAAGAACTGTCAAATACGGTACCGCTGATAAGGCGTCCCTCATAGTGGCACTCCACGCTGTCCGATGCCTTAGGGGTTGCGCCGTTACCTGATTTCAACACTTTATACTGCAAACCGCTTGGAAGGGTTACAACTCCCTCTTTCTTAGCATTCTGTGCAAGGAACTCCTCACCCTCTTTCTTGAGGGCTGCAGTCTGCTCCTCCTGCAATTTTGTAAAATAGTCATTAAGTACCTGCTGTGCCTCAGCCACACTCATTGCAGGCTGCTCACCTGCCAAAGATGCCTTAATAGCCTTTACAAATTCCTCTACATTCAAATTGTTTACTCCACTTGCCATTATATTGTTGGCAATGCTCATTCCAAGAGCGTAACTTACTTTCTCCATAAAAATCTGTTATGGCACCTCACTGTGCCTGGTTATACTTTTTTTTGAGACAACAAAGATAACAATTACACCTTAATGTTTATAATATCCTTAAGGTCTGTAGTGTAATTGCCGCTCAGCCAGGTGCGTTTCATGGCCCACTTCTCTACCTGGTCATCTGAAAGTCCCCCCTGCACTGCTATCTTTAGGGCATCCCTTCCGTATTTTGAGTTTACGCTGTCAAGGACTTCGTTCAGGCATTTCATTTTCTCTGTATCCTTATGTTCAAACAGGTTCTGCTGAACGGCATTGCAAGGGACAATATCCCCTACTATCACCCCTGCCTTCTTGTACAGGTACCCCTTCCGGTATATCTGCTTCAACCCCTTCAGGGCCTCCTCCACCAGCAGGAAGGTGCTGTCGGTAGCCTCCGGCAACTTTATTGTTATGCTGTTGTAATATCTGGGAAGATCTTCCCGATAAAAATTGGTAAGAATATATACATTCAGATACCCCGCTGCAGACCCCTGCTGGCGCAGTTTCCCGGCACAGGCCGAAGCAAAACTTGAAACTGCCCCCTGGAGATCTTCCAGCGATGATACCATCTCACCGAAACTCCTGCTGGTGGTAATTGACTTCTTCTCCTCCCTCAGATCCAGTTGGGCTACCGGCTGCCCACCCAGTTCCATCTGGGTACGGAGACCTACTACCCCCATATTCTTCTTTACCCACCAGGCACTTTTTTGGGTAAATGCATAGGCAGTGTACACCCCTTCCCCCTTGAGAAATTTTGCATATCTGCGTCCTATGCCCCACACTTCACCTATTTCCAGTTTCTGCAAGGCTTTCTCCCTCTTTTCCTCACTGTCTATTATACAATAGCCCTTATATCCTTTAAATTTTTTGGCATACCAGTTTGCAACCTTTGCCAGTGTCTTGGTTGGGGCTACACCCACACATACAGGTATCCCCGTATATTTTCTCACTTTATATACTATCTCCGCCGCCTTTTCTGCAATCTGCTCCACACTCACCCCAGAAAATGAGGCAAAGCACTCGTCTATGGAATATATCTCCATGCTGGGGACAAGTTCCTGCAGCACCTGCATAACCCTGCGGCTCATATCTCCGTACAACTTGTAATTGCTGGAGAAAGCCACCACATCCTCCCCTATCCTAAGCCCCATCTGCTCGGCCAACTGATATGCAGGCATACCCATCTTTATCCCCATATCCTTTGCCTCCTGGCTCCTGGAGACCACACAGCCGTCGTTATTGGACAACACAACAACCGCCCTCCCCTCCAATGCAGGATTGAAGACTTTCTCGCACGAGACAAAGAAATTATTGCAGTCTATTACAGCAAACATCCTAGAAACTCCTTACAGAATGTACCACCAGCCCCCAAATTATAAACTGGTTGTCCTGGGTAACCTTTATTGGGGCAAATGATTCATTTTCCGGCATCAGCCATATTGCAACCACTACTCCCCCGTCCCTTTCAAAATGGATTCTTTTTAGGGTAAACTCCCCGTCTATGAAACACACCGCTATTGCCCCCTCGCGCGGCTCCAGGGACTTGTCTATAATTAGGAGGTCCCCGTCAAAGATACCGGCCCCCTCCATGGAGTTGCCTCTGGCCCTCCCGAAAAATGTACTTGAAGGGTTCCTCACCAGTTCCCGGTTGAGGTCTATCCCGTTCTCCACATAATCCTGAGCAGGGGAAGGGAACCCGGCCTTTATCTCGGGAAGTTCCACACTTATGCCGGGTACCGCATTCTTAGTACTCATCTATTGCAGATTTAAGATTGTTCAATGCCTCCTCCAGCACCTCCTTGCCACAACCCACGTTCAATCTCATATATCCGTCGCCACCCGGGCCAAATGCAGCACCATCATTAAGTGCCAGCCCTGCCCTGTTAATGAACAGGTCTACCAGCCTCTGCTGGTCTGCACTGCCAAACAGTTTGGTGCACAAGCCACGACAATCCAGCCAAATGAGGAATGAACTCAATGGCCTTACCGGCTTTACAAGGCCGTTGAAATGTTCTTTGCAAAAATCCTCCACAAAAACAACATTACCCTCTATATAATCCAACATTCTCATTCTCCAGTCATCTCCATCTGTATATGCTGCAATTGCTCCAAGTGTGGCAAAAATTGTAGGGCTGCTCAACTCGTTCACCTGCATCCATTTATAGAACGGCTCCCTCAACTCCTCATTTGGAACAACTGCAAACGAACTTACTATGCCAGCCATATTGAAGGTCTTGGAAGGGGCGCCAAATGTAATGCTGTTGCGTGCAGCCTCTTTACTAACAGATGCAAACGGAATATGTTCAGTCCCAAAAAGCGGCATATCGGCATGTATCTCATCTGAGATAACCAGAATGCCATACTCATAGCATATATCTGCAAGTTCCTTCAAGGTCTCGCGGTCCCATGCTATACCGCCCGGATTGTGGGGGTTGCTCAAAATGAGCATGCTGCACTCACCGCTCTTGCCTATTTCCCTAAGGTTGTCAAAATCCATCCTGTAAGGGTATTTTGCATTTTCATCCTCAACCCTTATGAGAGGGTTGAACACCAGATTCCTCTCATTCCCCTTAGGTACATTTATGAATGGGGGATACACAGGGGGCTGCACAATTATGCCGTCTCCCTCACGGGTAAAGAAGTTGATTGCATATCCTATCCCCTTCACAATACCAGGGATGAATGCCAGCCAATCCTGCTTCACCTCCCACTTCTGCTTCTGTTTCAACCATGAGGCAATTGTAGGGAAATAATTGTCGGGAATAAAATTATACCCATATACACCACCCTCCAAAACTCCCTCCAACGCCTTCCTTACGCACTCAGGTGTCTTGAAATCCATATCTGCAACCCACAGTGGAAGAAGATTCTCCTTCCCGAAATATTTTTTGAGGGCATCTACCTTTACAGAGTATGTGCCCCGGCGGTCAATCTGTTTCATATTTTTTATTTTTTTGTGTTTTTTGTATATTTGTAGTGATAATGCAAATTTAATCAATCTTAAAAAACTACAATTATGGGAACTATTATTTGGTTGATAGGAACAGTACTTGCTATTATGGCTGTTATGGATGTGTTCAAGAAAAACATCAGCACAGGATGGAAAATTATCTGGTCTGTACTGCTTCTTGTAACAGAAATGGAAAAAGTGTTTCTCCACCCGGGAGGAACACTTTTTTTATAAATTTTCACACCAGTTAAAATCTTTGGCACGCACTTTGCAACTGAATATTGCAAATAGTTTTTTTCATAGGTTAAATTTTAGGTTAAGGAATACGCCCGGATCAAACAAGGAGAGTTTGAGCCGGGCGTATTCTTTTAAGCGGATTGCCGCCGCTACATTAAGAACTTGAGCAAAAAGAAAGCCGCAAGCACATACATTCCCATTGTAATCTTCCTGTAATTGCCGCTGCACAGATTTATGAAGATATAACTCAAGTGTCCAAGAACTATACCATCTGAGATGCTATAGGTAAGAGGCATCATTATAACACAAATGAATGCAGGGACAGATTCTGCGTAATTGTTGAAATCTATCTTTACAACTGCTCCCATCATCATAAGCCCCACCAATACCAGAACAGGTGCTGTTGCCGCTGCAGGTATTGCAAGGAACAGTGGAGCAAAGAACAGCGCAACAAGGAAGCAGACTCCTGTTATAAAAGCAGTAAGACCGCTCCTTCCCCCCTCATTTACTCCGGCAGCACTCTCAACATAAACGGCTACGGTACTTGTTCCCATAATTGCACCAAGGGTTGTAGCCAGTGAATCTGTCATAAATATCTCCTTAAGGTGTGGAATCTTGCCGTCTTTAACCATTCCGGCACGCTCTGTAACGCCAATAACAGTTCCAATGCAGTCGAAAAGGTCTACAAACAGGAAGGTAAACACAATTATTGCCATCTCCTTTGTAAACACGTGAGCCCACTCAAACTTAAGGAAAATGGGATCTATTGCTGGAGGTACGCTAAAAACCCCATCAAATTTGGTGACACTCATAGGTATTCCAATAAGTGCAGTAAGGACAATACCCCAAAGCAATGCACCCTTAACATTAAACACAAGCATCACAGCCGTAATTACAATACCTATAAGGCCCAGAAGCGGGGCTCCCGATGTTATGTCTCCAAGGCTTACAAGGGTAGCCGGATTGTCTACAATAATGCCCGCACTCTTCAAACCTATAAATGCTATATAGAGTCCTATGCCGGCTCCAATTGCATTCTTGAGGGTCTTGGGAATAACCTCAACAATCTTTTCACGCAAATTGGTAACGGTAAGCAATAAGAAAAGAAGTCCCTCAAGGAAAACCGCAGTAAGGGCAAACTGCCAGGTATAACCCATTATCATACATACTGTATATGCAAAGAATGCATTGAGTCCCATACCTGGAGCCAGTGCAAGAGGCATCTTTGCATAAAGCCCCATGAACATTGTTGCAATTGCAGATATAACAACAGTAGTTGTAAACACCGCACCTTTGTCCATACCGGTTTCACTCAAAATATTGGGATTTACAGCCAGAATGTAGGCCATTGTAAGGAATGTAGTAAGGCCTGCCATCACCTCTATCCTTACAGTTGAAAGCTTTGGATCAAAGCCAAAAAGTTTAGATAGCATATAAATAGTTTTTAGGTTTTGCTCTTAATGTACACAAAAATACTCAATAGCCTCCGCAACAACAAATGTGCTGCCCCCAATAAATACAAAATCCCCGGCCTTTGCAGAAAAACTCTTCAGGAACTCCCCAATACTCTCCCCCACTGCCTCTCCTTTAAAGCCATATCCTTCCATTTTCTCCGCAAGGAGATCTGCCGGAAGTGCCCTCGTACCCCTCGCCTTCACAAAATGGTAATGGGCCTCCTTAGGGAGATAATCCACTATGGCTGCAAGGTCCTTATCCGCAACAACTCCAAAAACCATATGGAATTCTGCCCCCGGGTAAAGTTTCATCCTCTCTTTGGCTCTCCGCTCAACCTGCGGCCCCAACACTTTAAATCCATGTGCATTATGCCCCGTATCACATACCACAAGAGGCTCCCTGCACAAAGTCTCCCACCGTCCCCTCAATCCGGTAATCTGCGCCGCCCTGCAAATGTTGTCAATAGGGAAATCCACCTCAAATTTTCCCTGCAGCACCTGCAAAGCCACACTCACACCCTTTATATTCTTCTGCTGGCACGCCCCCTTAAGATCCATCTCCCTACCCAACAACTCTTCATATATTCTTCCCGACAAACCACCCTTTACAACTTCCTCCTCCGCAAACAGGATTGGGGCACCAGCCTGCGCCGCCTTTTCCCTGAAAACACTCTCCACCTCACTGCATCCCTTCTCCCCTATAACTACCGGCACACCAGGTTTTATAATACCTGCCTTCTCTGCCGCAATCTCCCCCAGAGAGAAACCCAGATGCTCACAATGGTCCAGGCCAATATTTGTAATGATTGCCAATTCCGGAGTAATGATGTTGGTAGAATCAAGCCTTCCCCCCAAGCCGCACTCTATCACCGCCACATCCACCTCACGGGCTGCAAAATATGCAAAAGCAAGGGCAGTTGTTATCTCAAAGAAACTGGCCCCCAACTCCACAAACCGCTCCTTATACTCCCTCAGGAAACCATACACAAACTCCTGTGGCACCATCTGGCCATCTACCTTTATCCTCTCGCGGAAATCTACAAGATGGGGTGAGGTATAAAGCCCTACCCTGTAACTCTTCTGCAATGCCGCCGCCAGCATATGGCTGGTAGAACCCTTGCCGTTGGTACCGGCCACATGAATGCTGCGGAACCTGCGGTGCGGATGTCCAAGCAACTTGTCCAACGCCTCCATTGTCCCAATCCCGGGCTTATATGCAACCTTCCCTGCCGTCTGATAAGAAGGGAAACGGTTAAAAATAAAATCTATCTCCTGCTGGTATTCCTGTTGTGTCATCATCTTCAGTTCCTTTTCTCCTCCGGCACTACATTTTATAACGCATTCCGGCTGTTGTTCCTGCTGTTTCATAAAAAATTTTACATCCGTAAAGGTACTCCATTTTTTGTTTTTTTGGTAATTTTGCTGCTGAATCCGTGGTGTGAGAGGACATAAAGTCCCGTACTCCGGCCCGTAGATTCTTTGTTGAATCTAATATTAAAATCATGTCAAAGACATTTGATCTAAGTGTTGAAAAGGCACAGGTTCTTGTTGCCGGAATCAAAAAGAATTATGCAGAACTTGAGAGGTTGGGAATCCAATGGGAAAGCCTCAAACAATTGGAGGAGAACTCTGCCCGGGCAACTGCAATGATTGCAGAGGTTGAGAAGATGAGAGAAACAGTCTCTCAAAAACTCCACGCAGCCAACGCCAAACTGGATGAGGTGAAAAACGGCTATTCAGACCTCCGCCAAATCATCAAACTGAACTACCCCCAGGAACAATGGGCCAAGTTCGGTCTGATGGACAAAAGGTAACCTCCCTGAACAGGTACCGGATGGAATCAATGGCACCGGAGAAATGGCATCCAAGTTCCAACCATCATTCCAAGAGATTGGGCACGCCAATACTATTCGCGCATGCCATATCCAAATATCCGGTGCCTATCCTCCACCAGCACAATGAGGTTGGGCACCAGTATTGGCATTTGACGCTATTCTGTCGGGATGCTGGTGCCTAACCTCTTGGCCTTCCGACAAAAAGACACACAAAAAAGGAATGCAGAAAATCTCCAAAAAACTGGAGAATTTCGTATATTTGCACCGCTTTTAAACGGGTATAAACTATGGAATTCATTTGTATATCAGTCATATGCAGTTCGCCAAAGGCATTTCTTTGGGGCAGTGAATATCCGTTCAACCAGATCATTTAGCCGGAAGATTTCCTGCCGGACCGGCAAAGCTACACTGAAATAATCCTTTAAAATATTTTATATGAGAAGTACACTTTTTCTCATAGCATTGTCATCAGCAATGTTATGCAGTTTCTGTGTATATGGCCAGGATGTCCCAGCCCAACAGGGGGGCAATGTTGTAAAATTGAGCATTGGGGAGATGTTCTCTCTTGCGGATGCCAACAACAGCAGCATTAAGGCCCATAGCACAGCCACTTTGGAAGCCCTTGAGGGGGTAAAGGTTGCAAAGAATGCATACCTTCCAAACATAGATATCTCTGTTTCCGCCTCGTACAACGGTGACGGTACAGTCTGGGACAGGGATTTTACAGATATCATGAGCGCAGAGATCCCAAGTTTCGGGAACAGTTTTGCAGTTGAAGTTTCTCAGGTACTCTACACCGGTGGTGCCATAAAGCACAGCATACAGATGAGCAGCCTGGCAAGCCAGATGGCCCAACTGAATTCCCAGAAGAACAGGTCTGAGATTCATTTCCTGATTGCCGGCAATTACCTTGAACTGTGCAAGATATGCAACCACCAGCAGGTGCTGGCCAGCCATATAGGGCAGGTTACCAAAGTTCTTGAGCAAATGAGGGTAAGAGCCCGTGAAGGTGCTGCCCTGCAGAATGATGTAACCCGCTTTGAACTCCTGCTACAGAATCTGGAGTACAATAAAGTAAAACTGGACAATGCCAGGGAAATAATAAACACCCAACTGAATATTGCCCTTGGGCTGGATGAGGGTACTGTAATTGAGCCATCGGAAATATGCATTGATTCTCTACAGGACAACGGGGATTGGGAACAGCAGGCCCTCAACTCTGCGTACGGTATAAGGATGGCAGGTACAGCCACAAGAATGAGCCAGGAGAAACTGCAGATTACAAAATCAGAGAGATTGCCAAAAATTGCAGTTTATGCTACCAACAGCCTGAACGGCCCGGTAACCTTTGAGATTCCTGTTCTGGACAAGAATTTCAACTACTGGGGTTTTGGCATAGGTCTGAAATATAATCTGGGGAACCTCTATAAGACAGGGAAGAAGATAAGGCAGGAGAAACTTGCCGTTACAAGAGCCGCCCAACAGGAGCAGGTTGCCACTGAAGGGATCCTGCTTGGGGTAAAGGCGGCCCAGATTAGTTATCGGGAAGCATATGTGCTGCTCAAAACCAAAGAGAAGAGTGTAGAACTGGCACAGGAGAACTACAATCTTGTAAACTACCGCTACAACAACGGGCTTGCCCTTGTTACAGACCTTCTTGATGCCTCTTCGCAGAGCCTGGATGCAAGGCTTCAGGAGGTGAATGCCAGAATAAACATTCTGTACAACTATTACAAACTACAATATTTATCGGGAATACTATAAGATTACAGTCATGGACAAGAGAACAAAGAAAACAGTTGCCAATATATTTATAATTGCATTTTGTGTTTGCGGGCTGGGGTGGGTTGCCTCTGCATTCTTCCATTTTGGAGGGGAGTACACCAACAATGCCCAGGTAAGACAGAATATTGTGCCAATTGCCTCAAGGGTACAGGGATTCATAAAGGAGATAAGGTTTGAGGAGTTCCAGCAGGTAGCAAAGGGTGACACCCTTGTAATAATTGATGATGCTGAGTATAAACTGCGCCTTGCCCAGGCCAGGGCAGATTACCAGAACGCCATTGTGGGGAAAGATGCAATGGGTACTGCAATTTCAACCATATCAAATAATGTTGCCATAAATGATGCAGCCATTGATGAGGTGGAGATTCTCCTGGCAAATGCAGAATCTGATTACAACCGTTTTAAGGTGCTGTATGAGAATAATGCCGTTACAAAACAGCAGTTTGAGGGGATTGCCACAAAATATGAATCTCTGAAGGCAAAACTGCAGACCATGAAACTGCAAAAGAAGAGCGCTTCTCTGGCAAAAAATGAACAGGTACAGCGCCTTGAGCAGACCCAGGCCCGCATTGATGTATGCAAGGCTGCCCTTGAACTGGCAGAACTCAATCTTTCTTACTGCACAGTTACCGCCCCCTGCAACGGTATAATGAGCCGCAAAATGATTCAGGTAGGGGAACTCATAATGCCGGGCAAACCTCTTTTCTCCGTAGTTGACAATTCAAGTGCATGGATAGTTGCAAACTTCAGGGAGACCCAACTTGGGGAAATCTCCGTTGGGAATGAGGTGGAAATAGAGGTGGATGCCTACCCGGGAATTGATTTCAATGGAGTTGTAGAGTCAATTTCCAATGCAACTGGGGCACAATACTCATATGCTGCTCCCGACAATTCCCAGGGCAATTTTGTAAAAGTAGAGCAGAGGATTCCCGTAAAAATACTTTTCACAGGGGAGAATCCTGAACAGGTAAAGCATCTTAGTGCCGGAATGAATGCAGAGGTAAAAGTAAAATAATATGGGAAACTACAATCAGGGACCTTTCAGGTTCATGAATTTCAGGGAATGGGTTCCCGACAGCCTCAGATTCTGGATTTATATTGTCTTCCTCACAGCATTCCAGTTCTCCAACGGAATGTATTTTACCGCAATGAGCCAGATGGAGGGGGAACTTTCCATTACCATGAATGACGTTAAGATGATGAGCCATGCGGTGCTCATAGGGCTTACAATATACTTTCCACTGGCCTTCAGACTGAAATTCCGCTTCACCAACCGCACCTCCCTTATGGTTGCGGCAGCAGGACTTGCCCTATGCAATCTCATAGTACCTCATGTGAGCCACCCGTGGCTGCTGGTGCTGCTGGGATTTGCCGGGGGATTCCTCAGGCTGTACGGCACATTTGAATGCTTCTCAAACATATTGCCCAAAATTGCCCCTACATACAATTACAGGGTATTCCTCTCGTTTGTATTCTTTGTGGTGCTGGGTGTAATACATGTATTTGACGGAATAAGTATAAATATTGTCCATTTCTGGGGCTGGCAGAGACTCCATACCCTTGCTGTGGGGATGCTTATAATGGTATTCCTTATGGCAATGATACTTATGAGGCCTTTCCGTCCTGCCCCAAAGATGCTCCTTCTTGGAATTGACTGGGGTGGGATGATACTGTGGAGCATATTTATCCTCTCTGCAATTTTCATAGTGCAGTACGGCCACCAGTTGGAATGGCTTGCTTCCCCTTACATAAGGGTTGCAATAGGGGTGGTGTGCATATCCCTGGCGTTCAATATAGGGAGGATGACATACATAAGGCATCCGTTCCTGGAGGCAAAGGCATTCAGGGTACATAACCTGTGGAACCTCATGATCCTGTTTCTCTGCCTGGGGATACTGCTTGCAAGCAAGAACTCACTGCAGAACATATATGCCGGGGGAATGCTCCACTACGGGCAGATGACACTGGGCAAACTCAAATGGATAGAATTCATTGGGGCACTGTTGGGAGCCATCTTTTCATGGCAGGCCCTCACCAGATTCAATCTGGGATACAAGACAGTTACATTCATAGGGTTTACAGCGGTGGTGGCCTATGTGGGGATGATGTACTTCATTGTAACCCCATACACCAATCTGGAGAAACTCTTCATTCCATTGGTATTGTGCAACTTCGGGCACCTGGCAATATTCATTGCCCTAACCTCATACATCCAGGCAACCGCCCCGTTCCCGAACTACTTCCAGATACTCTGTATCCTGGGATTCATCCGCACCGGAATAGCATCCCCAATTGGAGATGCCCTATACCAGACAGGGATATCGGCGCTCATTGGAAAACACGCTGTGGCTCTGGGTTCATATCCCAATGCTTTTGCTGCAACCCTGCAGGAACTGTACGGATACACATTCCTCTTTGGAATTGTTGTACTCACCGCTATTGCCTCCTCCCGGTTCAAGCAGCTTGCCTACAAACCGCTCCCTGCCCTCAGGACAATCTATGATGCAGTAAAGGCAAAAATGGGCCAGTGAGGACAAAAAAGGATGGTTGAGATGATTGGAAATAGGAGGATAGGCTTTTGTCCACAAATAAGGTATCTTTTGTGGATGCAGAAGAGAATTTGCACCCGCTTGTCCACGGAGAGGGTGCCTGGCGTGGACAGAAGGTTCCTGATGGGCACGCAATCCTGTCGGGATACTGGTGCCTAATCTCTTGGATATGGTTCTGCGTTAAAGTTTTATAGAGAATTTCTTTATTCTGTCATAGATCATATCTGAAGGGATAACGCTTTTCAAAGCATCTGCAAAAATATTGAGTATCCGCTCTTTCACATAATCCTTACGGATTACCAAAGCCACCTCTCTGGCAGGCTCCGGATTATGCAAATTGCGGATATTGTACTGTTGGTCCCCCTTAAGCAAAGGGACATGCAGTTCAGGGATTATTGTGTAACCTCCATTCTCATCTACAATCCTCACAAGGGTCTCTATGCTCCCGGCAGCATAGGTAGCCTTGTCTCCCCCTTTTGTCTGGCAGAAAGGGAATGTACCGCTATTGGGGCAATAAGCCTCCTGAAGCATCCACACATTTTCTGATGCCAGGGAAGAGACATCCAGTTCTGTCTCCTTATACAGCACCTCCTTGGGGGAAACATATGCCACAAAACGTTCCTTATAAACAGGTATCTCCAGCAATTGGCCATTATTCAACGGCGTTGCCAACAATGCCAAATCCAGTTCAGCCCTTTCCAGTTTCCCAATGATAGCGGGAACACGTGCCTCCTCTACATATAAATCAATATCGGGATGATGTGCAGAAAAATATTTGAACATCTTGGGAAGAATATAGGGGGCAATGGTAGAGGCTATCCCCATACGTACCTTCCCTGCAGATTCTCCTTTATAGGATGAGACAAACTCCTGAATCTGCGACATATTGAAGAGCAACACCCTTGCCTGCCTTATGATCTCCTCACCCAATTCAGTAGGTTTTACAGGATGGGTACTCCGGTCAAATATTGTAACATCCAGTTCAGACTCCAATTTCTGAATCAATGAAGAGAGTGTAGACTGTGTAATGCCGCAAGATTCTGCAGCCCGTGCAAAGTGGCGGTATTTATCTACCGCCACAATATATTCCATCTGTTGAATTGTCATAACTATTCATCCAAAACTCAATCGGTTTTCTGCAACTATATGAATAAGTTTACATTAGCCTTATCTGCCCTTTCCATATAGGTAGCCACTCCGCCTACAGTTACTTCATCCAGCAATTCTTCACGTTTTACCCCCATCACATCCATGGACATCTGGCAGGCAATAAACTCCACTCCACTTTCAATAGCCTGCCGGCGAAGGCTCTCCAGAGAATCAACACCTTTTTTCCTCATCACAAACCTCATCATCCTGGCCCCCATTCCCATCATATTCATTTTTGACAGTGCCAGAGCGGTAGAATCTGACGGCAACATCCATCCGAACATCCTTCCCCAAATATCTTTCTTAACTTTAGGTTTGTCACACTTCTTTATTGCATTAAGTCCCCAGAATGTAAAGAAAATGGAAACTTTCTCCCCGGTAGCAGCGGCACCATTGGCAAGAACAAAGGTAGCCAATGTTTTATCAAGGTCATCACTGAAGAGGATAAAAGTTTTGCCTTTGCTGTATGGAAGACCAACACCGGCAGACTCACCTGCAGTTGGAACAGATTTCTCAATCTGTACATAATATATACCACCTTCTGTCCATTTCCCTATAAATTTATTGCCGGTAGTGCTGCACCAGGCCTCCGCATCGCGCAGAAAACCTGCATCAGTGGAACGGATTTCAAGTTGCCCGCCTTCCTGCAATGTTTCCATACTTTTCTTCAGTTTAAGAATTGGGCCCGGGCATTGGATCCCGCAAGCATCAACCTGAAGGAGTTCTGATACTGAAGAATTATGGATAGAGGTACCGCTCCCCTCATTTACATCTCCCGCAGGTTTCACCTCTTCGGTAGGGAGAAGTACAGGTTCCGTTGCTGCCTCATAGGTTTTCAGCCCTCCTATAAGATTGCGGACATCGGGATAACCGTATCCCTTAAGTATATTGGAAGCCAAATATCCCCGCAAGCCCACTCCACAAAACAGATATACAGGCTTATCTTTTGGAATTTCATTTATCCTGTCGCGCAAATCATCCAACGGAACATTTACCGCCCCCGGCAAACTCCCCAATGATGCCTCATCTGCTGTACGGACATCCACCAATGTAATATCAGAAAGATTTGCAGCCTGCAATTCCCTCCAATATAAAGGGGTCATCTTACCACTCAGTATATTGCCGGCCACATACCCCGATATTGCCACCGGATCCTTGGCAGATGAAAATGGAGGTGCGTAAGCGTGTTCCAGCCTGGTAAGATCCTCAACCGTAGCCCCATTCTTAATGGCCATCGCATACTGGTCTATCCGTTTGTCAACACCATCATAACCCACAATCTGTGCTCCATACAAACGTCCGTTATCCGGTGAGAAAGTTATCTTCACTGTCATCTGCAAAGCCCCCGGATAATAGCCGGCATGTGAACCGGAGTGAATTGTAGCAGAGAGATAGGGTATTTCCATCTGTTTCAACCTTTTGGCAGGCAATCCTGTAGAGGCTACAGTCATATCAAACACTTTTGCAATGGATGTCCCTATGGAACCCTCATATGCCTGGGTATTGCCAAACACCATGTTGTCAGCCACTATACGGGCCTGACGGTTGGCAGGACCTGCAAGGAAATTCAACCAAGGTTTGCCAGTTACAGGATGAGGAAACTCTATGGCATCCCCAACAGCATATATAGATTCATCTGAAGTCTGCAGGTATTCATTTACATGAATTCCGCGCATATCCCCCAATTTCAGCCCTGCATCCTGAGCTAAAGCCGTTTGTGCCCTCACCCCTATAGAGAGCAATACCATATCTGCCTCCAGTTCCAATCCCGACTTCAAATGCACCGTCAACCTACCATTCTCACGTGTAAATGACTCCACAGCCTGCTCCAGATAGAGTTTTACCCCTTTCTCCTGCAAATGCTGATGTACCAATGATGCCATTGAAAAATCAATGGGACCCATTACCTGATTTACCATTTCTACCACTGCCACCTTCGCACCTGCATGATGAAGGTTCTCCGCCATCTCAAGGCCAATGAATCCTCCTCCTACAATCACAGCATTTCTAATCTCATTCTGCTGCATATAATTTTTTATCCTGTCTGTATCGGCAACATTACGTAAGGTAAATATTCCGTCAGAATCAATACCCGGCAAAGGGGGACGCACAGGAGATGCTCCAGGAGAGAGCAGCAGTTTGTCATATGTTTCTGTATACACACTTCCATCACCCCTGCGGACAGTTACCTCCTTCTTCTGCGGCTCTATCCGCACCACCTCACTATTCACCCTTACATCAATATCAAAACGCTTTCCAAAAACCTGGGGAGTTTGGACAAACAGGCTCTCCCTATCACCTATAACACCTCCTATATAGTAAGGAAGTCCACAATTTGCATATGAGATATGTTCTCCCTTTTCAAAAAGGATAATCTCTGCCTGATTGTCATTTCTTCTTATACGGGCAGCAGCAGTCGCTCCACCTGCTACACCTCCCACAATAATATATTTAGATATTCTGTCAGCCTTCATTCCTCGTATTTATTTTAAAATTAAACTTATGGGGATGCATATCCTTTCCTATTCCAGTACCTCATCCATAACCTTTTTCAACTGCTCCTTAGACAAGGCCCCAGCCACTCTCTGCGGATTCCCTTCCATTGGGATAAAGAACAACGTTGGCACACTTCTTATACCAAACAATGTGGCTAGTTCTTCCTCATCATCTACATTCACCTTATACACATCCACTTTCCCTGAATACTCCTCCGACAACTCCTCCAATACAGGAGAGAGCATTTTACATGGACCGCACCAAGGTGCATAAAAATCAATCACAGCAGGTTTTCCACCCAAAAAGTTCCAAATACCCGATTGCATTGTTTCAAGACTGGCTATCCTCCTCTCAAAACCACCTTTAGTTAAATTTATAGTTGCCATATTCCAATAAGTTTTAATTATTTTGTTTTTACAAAAATATAACAACCATATATATTTATCAAACAGATAAAAGCGATGTCATTATTGATACTATCAATCTCATTGCCTCCAATACCATTATAACAGTCCACACACATCCGGCACAAAAAAAAAAGACACCTGCAAAACTGCAAGTGTCTTATTCTTTTTTTTTGTAGCGCGACCCAGGATTGAACTGGGGACCTCATGATTATGAAGCATGGCCACGACTGTAAATATGCTCAAGCCTTACACTTTAGTATTATCAACGAACAAAACATGCTGCAAAAGTAACTTTAATCTTTCTAATCTTTTCAATCTTTGTAAAGTTTCTAATAAAAATTTGTATACTTTTTATTCTATTTTTAAATTTGCAATGCAAGCAATTACTAAACATTAACCTATCATCTTACTGAGATAACAAAACATTTTATCATGAACAATTATATAAAGTATGGGGTGATTACACTTATGGGCATAATTATTTTAATAGGGGCAAAATATGCTCCTATTAAGCATGGCTCTTTTTCACATATTATGAACGTTTTTACGATTATTATTGGTATCATGACAATTCTTGGAGGATTAGGGGGGATTCTTATATGGACTTTCAACAAGAATCAACTGATTAAGTCATATGAAGAGGTTAAATTGCACAAGCAAACATCTAATTTAACAATATCAAGAATATTGTATAAAACAATTACAATTGCAATATCAGTTATTGTTGTTGTCGTGCTACTCTCATATATTAACAATAGTGCAATAAATTGGATACGTACTGGACTAAGCGTTATGTGTTGTTCATTTATATACTTCTTAATTCTTATTCTTTCAAAAAAACATAAAGGTCATGAAAACTAACAAGAAGATGCATGCATTATTAGGATTTATTACATGTCTCACTTTAATTATTTCAATTAATGCATTAATAATTAAAACAGACTTCCAGGTTGATATCGCTGGATACTTTGCTACTGAATATTTACCAGTAGATGCTTATGAGGCATCTACCGCAGCTGTGACAGCCGGGGCAATTGCAGGAGAATATGCTGGCAAAGAAATTGGCGTTGTTATTGGCAGTTGTTTTGGCCCTGCAGGTGCAGTAATAGGTTATCTAGGTGGAAGTGTCGCCTTCCCCTTTTTTGGACAGCCTATAATTAGACTGGTTAGTTAATAATTTTGTATTGTTAAGGTTCTGTGGATTGTCTCAGATAGGCCTCAAATAGCGTTTGCAGGATTGTTTGGCAAGGCCGCCCTTAGGCGTT
>SUYL01000061.1 GCA_015060445.1 Bacteroidales bacterium | reverse complement strand
CGCCTAAGGGCGGCCTTGCCAAACAATCCTGCAAACGCTATTTGAGGCCTATCTGAGACAATCCACAGAACCTTAACAATACAAAATTATTAACTAACCAGTCTAATTATAGGCTGTCCAAAAAAGGGGAAGGCGACAATACTAAATATGGAAAGAAAGTCGTTCATATCGTCATTTAATAAAATAATGATGAAAAACTCTTTTAAAAAAAGAGGTAATAATTGGATAAATATCAAGGATGATATAACTAAAATCATCATGTTGCAGAAATCAAAATTTGGAAATAATTATTATATCAATTATGGCTATAACATAAATAACCTAGAATTAGATTCTACAAATATGCATATTGAGAATAGACTTCACTTTGACGATGATCTTCAAAGAGTTCATATTTGGGATCTTCTTAATTTAGATAACGAAATTGATGATAATCAAAGAATTCAGGAAATAGAATTAATATTAAACAAATATATTTTCTCTGAAATGTCTAGAATTAACTCAGTTAATGATATTAAGATGTTTTTGGGATCATCTCTTCTTAAAAGAAATGATATACCAATAAAAGTTAAGCAATTATTTTCAATGAACTAGAGATGTAAGCTGTCGGGAATTATATCGTTTGGTAAATATTTTATTGGACAGACAAAAGTATTCAATTTATTACTGCACTCTGGTAATATTAATGAAGGGTTAGTCTATGGAGAAAGAATTGCTGGTAGCGGTGTTCAGTATGAGATTAATATATACGGAAGTGCAAAACCAAAACCAATTTTACCATGGCTAAAATAAAGAATCTTTTTTTTCTGACGATTCCTTTGTGGATGATATTTATAGCTTGTACCAGTGATATGACTTATAGGTTGGGTGATGGCTATGTATATCATAACGAAGGGGGTGCCTTAAAAAGAATTTATTGCACAAAGGCAAAATGCGATGTTTATATTCCACCCACTATATTATCATACTCATATAATAGCACCTATATTCTGGCCAAACAGAAGCTTAAATTACCAAGCCTTGCAATAGAACCGGATTATTCTTATAACTTTGCCAACAGCAAGGATTCTATATTTTATTGGATTATAAACAAGAGGGAAAATCATCTTTACGGGCCCCTATCAATGCGAGAATTTAATGTATTAGTAGATAGTTTACAATTAGGTGATAAAAGCAAACTTTACTGCGCTATAAAGCGGTAAACTATTTCGCCAACCTGTTTGTCGGGAGCGGTGGATGAGGCGCGGAAACGGCTCCTTTTGGCCGCGTCAACGGCCATTTTTATAATGCACTCGTCAGATGAGGAGACATTGCTTATTACAGTTGCCGCGGTTACATACCCCTTACGGTTTACCGTAATGCGGATACTTACATCTCCCCCACCCTGGCATTTGTATGCCGGTACAGGCAAGGAAATTGCCTTTCTGCCATCCAGTGAGTATGATATTACAGAAGGACCTTTGTATTGTGGGGCGTTGCTGTCGGGAAGATTGTCTCCTGTGGCAACTGCATCTTCCTCGTTACCCTGCTCCCTTAGGGCTGCTGCACGGGATGCATCAAGTTTTCTCTGGAGTTCGCGGGCCTCGTCATATATCTGGTTGGGGTTCTTGAAACGGTCATCCCTCAGGGTCTGGTTTGCCCTGTCAACCGCCACATTGCGGTACTGGCTGGGGGCAGCCTTGCCGCTGAGCAGATCATCAAGTTCCTTGCTGGCCTGCGCCTTGAGTTCCTCCTGCTTGGCTATCT
Organism: Bacteroidales bacterium; assembly: GCA_015060445.1. Taxonomy (GTDB): domain Bacteria; phylum Bacteroidota; class Bacteroidia; order Bacteroidales; family UBA932; genus Egerieousia. Next base: position 7,711 of record SUYL01000061.1, on the reverse strand, counting down.
CTTCCAGTTCCTCCAGTTTTGAGAAGTCCAATACAAAAGAAGTCTCCTCACTCACAACCCCGTGGATTGCAGTGAGGAGAAATATTATAAGTACCACCAGATGAAATATTACTGTGGTATAGAATCCGGTCTTTTTCTCTTTTGAGTCAAGGAACTTCATCTGTGGCAATCTTGTTCTTAGAACTCTGCAGATTTTGGTGTTCTTGGGAATGGGATTACGTCCCTGATATTCTGCATACCTGTTACGAACAACAGAAGTCTCTCAAATCCAAGACCAAAACCGCTGTGAGGTGCTGTACCGAAACGGCGGGTATCCATGTACCACCACAAGTTGGTTGTATCCATGTTCAACTCTGCAATACGGGCGCTGAGTTTCTCAAAACTCTCCTCCCTCTGTGAACCTCCAATAATCTCACCAATCTTAGGGAACAGCACATCCATTGCCCTTACAGTCTTGCCGTCCTCGTTCTGTTTCATGTAGAACGCCTTAATGTCTTTTGGATAGTCTGTAAGGATAACAGGTTTCTTGAAGTGTTTCTCTACAAGGTATCTCTCATGCTCACTCTGCAGGTCAATACCCCATGCTACAGGGAACTCAAACTTCTCACCGCTCTTAAGGAGGATATCCACACCCTCTGTGTAGGTAAGTCTTACAAACTCAGTTGAGATTACACTCTCAAGACGGCTGATAAGTTCCTTGTCAAACATGTCGTTGAGGAACTTGAGGTCATCCATGCAGTTGTCCAAAGCGTATTTCACACAATATTTGATGAAATCCTCTGCAAGGTCCATATTGTCCTCAATCTCATAGAATGCCATCTCAGGCTCAACCATCCAGAACTCTGCCAAGTGTCTTGGGGTATTTGAGTTCTCAGCACGGAAAGTAGGGCCAAATGTGTAAATCTGGCCAAGAGCCATTGCTCCAAGTTCACCCTCCAACTGACCACTCACTGTAAGTGCAGTCTGTCTTCCAAAGAAATCTCCCGAGAAATCAACCTCACCGCTCTCTGTCTTAGGGATATTGTTCAAATCCATAGTGGTTACCTGGAACATTGCACCTGCACCCTCGCAGTCACTTGCTGTAATAAGCGGTGTGTGCAGATAGCAGAAACCTCTGTCATTGAAATATTTGTGGATGGCAAACGCCATTGCATGTCTTATCCTCAACACACATCCGAAGGTGTTTGTACGCGGCCTCAAGTGGGCAATCTCCCTGAGGAACTCCATACTGTGACCCTTCTTCTGCAAAGGGTAGGTCTCAACATCTGCAGTACCGAGAACCTCAATCTCCTTAGCCTGGATCTCAACACTCTGGCCTTTACCCATAGACTCTACAAGATCTCCTTTTACAGCAATACATGCTCCGGTTGTGATGTTTTTCATCAACTCCTCTGCAAAGTTTGCAGCATCACAAACAACCTGAATATTATTTACTGTAGAACCGTCATTCAAAGCAATGAACGCTACATTCTTGTTTCCTCTTTTTGTCCTTACCCAACCTTTTGCCACAACTTCAACTCCCGGAGTCTCGCAAAGCAACTGGGCAATCCTCTTTCTTTTAATCTCACTCATTTTATTATGAATATTTTCTAAAATCGTACAAAGATGCAAAGTTAAGAAAAATGGATATTATTCTACATATTTCTTTAACGCATTGGCCCAAATCTTATAGGCTGCCTTGTTTATATGCAGACCGTCCTTTGTAAACTGTCCGTCCATATGCAACGATCCCGGTGCCTTAAAATAATCATACAGGTAAATGTACTTGAGGTCATACTTGCGCGCCATCTTCCTCAACCCTTTGTTCACCCTGCGGATTGTATGGGTCTTGTCCTGCTTGTTCATTGTCTTGTATATACACTTGTCATAGTTGTAAGGCAACAGGGACTGTATATACAAAGTTGTGTTGGGGCATTTGTCAACAATCTCCGCTACAACCTTCTCAATATCTATAAGCACGCTGTCAGATGTTATCTGGTGACTGATGTCGTTCACACCCACCAGCAGGAATATCTTCTTTGGATTACCAGGAAGAATCTGGTGTAGCCTGTCATAAATTCCAGGAGCATCATCACCCACAATACCCCTGTTCACAACAGAGATTCCTGCAGGAAGCCACCCATTGAAAAGGCTCTCCCAATCTCCCCCCTCTGTAAGGCTGTCGCCCAACATTACAATATCACTGGAGTTGATTGGCCTCTCCTGCTCAAACTGTGCGGTCCTCTTGTAGTAGTGGTCGCTGTATTTCTTTTTTCCCTGGGCATAAACACCGGTTGCCATAACAACAAACGAAAGTGCCAATACAAAAATCTTCTTCATATAAACTCAATTTTCTTCCCGACAATTTAAAATTCCACAACTTTTGAACCCTTACTCTCATTCCAGCACCTGTCAACTACTGTAACAACATACTTGCCACCCTGGGCATGTGCAGGATTCTGTGCAATACTGAACTGTGCATCTGGAACCAGTTTTATAAGGCACTCCTTGTTTGCCTTGTCTGCCTCCACTCCCTGAGGGAAATAATATACTGCATAGAACAATGCTTTCTGCATATTGTCTGCAGCATCTGAAGCATTCTGTTTCCAGGTAATTGTACCACCCTCATTCTTTATTGCCTCTACGCCTTTTGGTGCCTTGTTGTCCAACTCGGCATAAACAGGTATCAAAGCAGGATTCTTCTGGTAGATGGTCCTTAGTTTCTCCTGCATTCCTGCAGAATTCCTTACAAGGCTCCATGCTGGCCACCATACATTTCCGTGTACATTAGGAAGTTCCCTTACAAGTTTCATCTTGGCCTCAGTCTGGTCAATCTCAGGATTGTTCACATCAGGCTTGCTGAATGAACCCACACTCTGGCCAATGTAAAGATGGCCTCTCTTCCAACTGTCATTCCACCAGTTGATAAGGATATCATAACAAGCCACTCTGTGTCCAATCTCCCAATACAACTGTGGAACTACATAGTCAATGATACCAAGTTCAGCCCAACGTGGCACATCCGCATAAAGCTGGTCATAGTTAGAAAGTCCGTTGGTGTTGCTGCCCGAACCGTCGGGAGTATCCTTCTTATTCCTGTGGATTCCAAATGGGCTGATACCAAATCTCACCCAAGGTTTAATCTCCTTTATTGTATCATTCAACTGTTTGATAAGCAACTCCACATTCTCCCTTCTCCAGTCACCAAGCACTCTCTGGTACTCTGTAGAATCGGTTACATCAATTCCCTGAGCAGTTGTATATCTCTCAAATGCCAAAGAATCGTTGAACTCAACACCCTTTATTGGATATGGGTAGAAATAGTCATCAAAATGGATAGCCTCAATATCATATCTGGTTACAATATCAGCAATAGCCTTTGTAGTGAAATCCCTTGAAAGAGGCTCAGCAGGGTTAAAATACAACTGCTTGCCATGTTTCACAAAAATCTCAGGATGCTTGAAGTACATATGGTCTGCACAAAGGGAATCCTCCTCAAGCAAAGTAACCCTATAAGGGTTGCACCATGCATGGAACTCCATACCCCTCTTGTGGCTCTCATCAATCATAAACTGCATAGGATCCCACTCCTCGGCAGGGGCAACACCCTGTACTCCCGACAGATATCTGCTCCAAGGCTCCACCTCAGATTTATAGAATGCATCGGCACAAGGACGCACCTGGAAAATCACTGCATTGCAACCGGCAGTCTCCATAGAGTCCAGCACCTGCACAAACATGTCCTGAACCTCCTGACGGGTCATATCCTTAATCTTTGTATTGCCCACAATATGGATCCAACCTCCCCTGAACTCTCTTCCTGCATTATCCTCTGCCGGAGCACAACTTTGTAATGAAGTTACAAACTGCAACGAAAAAAACGCTGTAACAATAAAAGTAAGTAGTTTTTTCATATCTGTAAATATTAGAATTCAACACCCATTGCCTTGCATATCTTCTTGGGGATATCTGTATTATCCTGCCTTCCTGCAAAGAGGCCGCTGCCGGCACCTATTGCAAACACAGGAACTGCACCACCCGTATGCGAAGTGGTTGTCCACCCTATCCTGGCCACCTTTGAAAGCGAATCTGCAGAAATGCCGCTCATATAGTTTGAGACATCTGATCCCGCTGCAACAGCAGTCTCTCCCGGAGTCTTTACAACGCCCAAATCATACACATACCCTTTCTCCCTTCCAAGTGTAACACCGCCTGTCTCATGGTCTGCGGTAACAACTATGAGGGTCTCGTCGGGATGCTGCCTGTAGAACTCATATGCAACCGCAATTGCCTGGTCAAAATCCAGCATTTCAAATATTGTTCCCGACAAATCATTGGAATGTGCAGCCCAATCTATCTTGCCCCCCTCAACCATAAGGAAGAAACCATCTTCATTATTGAGGAAATCCACAGCGCTCTCCACAACCTGAGGAAGTGTAAGGTCACCCTCTACCCTCTCCGCAACATACGGCAGGTCACTGTTCTTCTTCTCTCCCTTCTGGAAAAGAATCATCTTCTTTGAATCGCTCTTCTTTGCCAGATACTCATCAGTACCATATGCAAACTCATATCCTGCCTCTGAGGCTATATCATATAGAGACTTTTCTGCCTCCCTCTTGTCTTTTGCACCATAAAATCCGCCACCCCCAAAAAACTCGAAACCGGACTCGGGCAACTGTTTGGCAATGGAGTAATAGTCGCTCCTTGCGGAAGAATTTGCATAAAACGAAGCAGGTGTGGCATGGTCTATAGTTACCGATGTGGTAATTCCCACAGGGAACCCGGCATCATGTATCTTGTATGCTATGGAAACCAGATCAGACGAATCAGGTGTAACACCCAACATTCCGTTGTTTGTCTTGCTCCCTGTAGCAAGGGCAGTACCCGCTGCAGAAGAACAGGTTATATACCTGTTGGCAGAAAAACTCGTAGCCATACCCATAACAGGGAATTGGGTGAAACACAATGGAGAGTTGCCTATTTTCCCCTCTTTTGTTGCCAGATAACCTTCAGTGAGTGAAATATGGGAGAACCCCATACCGTCTCCTATAAAATAGAAGACATATTTTGCCTTTTTCTCGTGGGAACAGGACAATGCCAAAAAAAGTACTGCCACAAGCAATACAATAGAATAAAACCTCTTGTTCATTGCAATAACCTTTAGTTTGGCAAATATACAAAAAAAGGGTGGCAATAGCCACCCTATTTTTATATTCAAACTCTCAAGATTATTTAACCTGATCAACAGTTCTTGCTGAATACATAATCTTTAGAGCAGAACAACGTCTGAGCTCTTGTTTAACATCACTGATGATACCCATACGAACGTTCTCGTCTGCTTTGATAACAGTTGTCATGAACTGACGGTCACCCTCACTCATAGCCTCACGCTCTACAGCAATGAAGTCACGGATGTCTGAAACGTTTCTGAAAGAATCGTTCAACTGGATACGTGCGTCAGTACCATACTCAGCCTGTTTGTCTTTAACAGGGGTACCTATGTTGATGTATGAAGCCAAGTCTTTGCGCTCCAATTTTGCTGTCTCTGATGCCTCCGGTAATTTTACCATTACCAACTTATCAGTCTCACGCATGGTAGTTGACACCATGAAGAAGAAGATAAGCATGAAAACGATATCGGAGGTTGATGACATTGAGAAAGCCGCCAGGCCTCTCTTACCTTTTTTACTGAATTTTGCCATTATTTTATCCTCCTAATTATCTTTTCTTAGAAACATCTTTTGGCTCTGCCTCTGAGATTGACTGAGGGATAGCTTCACGAACAATCTTCTGCTTGTCCTCATCCAAATCTGCATATTTAGAACCATAATTTATCATTGCAAAATCATCACGGATTTCGTTGAACGCTTTTACGATCTCATTCTGAACTCGCAAATAAGCGCTATAACTTGTACCACGGTCATTCTGCAAAGAAACAACACCTTTTGAAACTGCATATTGGCCAAAACCTTCAATTTCCTTCATCTCTTTCTCAGGAAGAGACTCACTGTTGGTTGGGTTAATGATAAACTCTTTGATCTTGTCCTTAACCTGTGTAACATCCATAGGAGTTCCACCGGCAAGGATTCTATCCTGAGAGTTAATTCTAACCACTACGATATTTCTACGATTCACTTTGACATCCTGTTGCTTCTGGTTCTCATCAGGCATTGGAGGAAGACGTCTCTGGATACCCTTGTCTACATCCATTGTTGTTGAAACCAAAAAGAAGATAAGCAACAAAAAGGCGATATCAGCACTTGAAGTCGTATTCAACGCAGGAGTTGATTTTGCCATATCTTTATTTCTTTACGGTTATTATTTACTGAACATGTTTTTAAGGCTACCAACAATGATAGATATGAAAGCTATTGCAATCAAAAGACCTGCTGCCATAACTGCACCATCGGTAAATTTCAAATCTGAAGCAGAAGGCTCTACACTGGTTGTAACACCCTCAAGTGCTGCATCGCTAGAGAACAAAACTGCCACTAATACTACTACTGCAAAAATTCCATAGGCAATAAGTGTAGATTTTTTGGTTTTCTTACCATCTTTGAAGAAAAGAGGAAGAACAAGCATGCTCACAATTGCAATACCAATTAGAACATATGCCCAACCTAAAATTGTAGACACCATTGACTCTGGAGTACCCATTGCATAAAAAGCAATGATAAGTACAGCAGATACAGCTAGTAGTAAATATGATAAATATTTTACTAGTTTCATTTCAAATTATTTTTTTGCTTTTACTAAAATGTCGATCAATGATACTGAAGCATCCTCCATAGTGATAACAAGGCTCTCAACTTTTGAAGTGATATAGTTGAAGAATACCTGAAGGATAAGAGCAACGATCAAACCGGCAACTGTAGTAATCAACGCAACTTTAATACCTGAAGCAACAACGATAGGTGAAATGTCACCAGCAGCCTGGATAGCATCAAATGCACCGATCATACCGATAACTGTACCCAAGAAACCAAGGTTTGGAGCCATAGCGATGAACAATGACAACCAAGTAAGACCTGTCTCCAACTGAGCAGCCTGAACGCCACCATAAGAAATTACTGATTTCTCTACAGCCTCAAGACCCTGATCCATTCTGCTAAGACCCTGGTAGAAAATTGAAGCAACTGGACCTCTGGTGTTGCGGCAAACCTCAAGAGCAGCCTCTACGCCACCGTTAGCAAGAGCATCCTCTACTTTAGCAACAAGTTTTGAAGTGTTTGTAGTTGAAAGTGAAAGGTAAATGATTCTCTCAATTGCAACTGCAAGACCAAGGATAAGACATAGAAGGATAGCAGCCATAAAGCCTACACCACCGTCAATGAATTTAGCTTTGATCTGCTGGTAAACAGGAGCGTCTGATGAAGCACCTGCTAGAAGCTCCTGAGCTGCAGCGTCGTTAGTCTGAGCAACTGCATCATTAGCAGCTATAGCGATAAAGCCGATAACTGCCAAAAACATGAAAAATTTTTTCATAATTTTTTTAGAAAATTTTTAATTAAACAATGTATTTAAATAGTTATAGTTGTGTTTGCACTATAAATTTCCGCGCAATTTAAGTAATTTTTTCCAATCAAGTGCAATTTTATTACACTTAAATTGATATTTCACCTCTTAAATTACTCTGCAGCAACTCTTTAACTTTATCACTTGAATTACTCTGTCCCAATGCAAAGAACATTTTTGTAACTGCAGCCTCAGTGGTACTGTCGAAGCCGCTTAT
>SUYL01000060.1 GCA_015060445.1 Bacteroidales bacterium | reverse complement strand
GTGGAGATGGGCGGACTCGAACCGCCGTCCAACCAAACCATCAATATGCTTTCTACATGCTTATTCTTTCTTTGGTTGTCGGGAAAAGGCTGCCGAAAGACAGGCTACCTTAACCTTATCCTTTAGGTCTTGGGATGCTTTAAAGGAGTCCACATCCGCATCCCGCTTGAGATGATACCCCATATGCCAAACCCATAGCGGGATTAAAGGGTTGGCGGGATACTTGTCCACCCGGCACCTTGGCGGGGCGGATTAAGCGTAATAGCTTGGCTGATTACGCAGCAAGTGCATAGTTATTGTTGCCAGTTATAGGCGTGCAGTTGGAGATTAAAGAGCTTGGCTGCCAATGCTCTGCATGCTTACATACCAATTAATCTGATGTCAAAACCAAAACATCCCCTTAGTATGTGGGTGCAAATGTAACAATTTTTGTTGAATAAAGTTGCAATTAAGGAGCGGCCTTATTTTATGGCCTTGAGGATAAGTTCAAACGCACCGTTGAACATTGAGATGAGTCCCAGTACAAATATCACTATTCCCGATATTCTGTTTATCATCATCAACTGCTTGATACGGAATCTTTTGCGGAATACATTTATTGTTGTGCTCAATGTGAACCACCATGCTGCAGATCCTGCAAATACGCCCCACAGAGTTGTAATGAGAGCACCTTTTGAAACGCTTTCGCCAACATTTATCCCTACAGCGGCAAACAGGCCCAAAATCAGGAATATTGCTCCCGGGTTGGTTACTGTCATGAAGAGCGCCTCAAAGAAATCCTCCACATGCCTTTTGTTCTTGTTCTTCTGCCTTATCTGTTTTATTGGATTTGTAAGGTATATCTTTACTCCTATATACATGATTACCAACCCTCCAAAGAGCATTACCCAGTCTATGTTCTCGTCTATAAGGTTCTGTATGAATGCCAGGCCCATAAGGGAGATTGCAGCGTAGAAGGTGTCTGAAACCGATGCGCCAAGCCCTGTGATGAATCCGGAATTACGGCCGCTGCCCAAGGTCTTTTGTACGCACAACACACCAAGCGGCCCCAAAGGAATGGATGCCCCTAACCCCACAATAAAACCTTTAACAAGAGCTGTAATCATTTAATGCCGGATATTTAGTATCTTTGCTACAGGCAAAAATAGTACATTTCAGTTAAAAAGAACAAAGATGTCCCAAAAAAGTAAGATAAATATACAGATTTGGCTCCTTGCACTGGCAAGTTCCATACTTCTCTCCATACCTTATATTGTCCCACATTGCGGCCTGGTTTCCCTTGTGGCGTTCATCCCGCTGTTTGCTGCAGAGCAGATAGCATACAATAACGGCAAGAAGCACTTCTTTCATATTGCTTACACAAGTTTTCTTGTCTGGAACCTCATAGCCACCTATTGGGTATGGTTTGCCACCCCTCCAGGGGCAGTTGCGGCATTCCTGCTCAACACCCTTCAGATGGCAATCTTGTTCACCCTCTTCCGCTGGATGCGCAAGTTTACCAACGGGTTCCTTCCGTACATCTTCTTCATAGTCATATGGCTGGCATGGGAGCACTCTTACCAGACCTGGCAGGTAACCTGGCCATGGCTGGTCCTGGGCAACAGTTTTGCCACCTCAATAAAGCATATCCAGTGGTATGAATTTACCGGATCCCTCGGAGGTACATTGTGGATTCTCCTCACTAACCTCCTCCTTTACAGGATAATACTCCTCAAACTGAGACACAAACCCATTAAAATCTCAGTTGCCTCCCTGGCAGTCATTGTCCTCTTCCCGACAATTCTTTCCCATATCATGTATTATAATTATCGGGAAGCAGAAAATCCTGCACAATTTGCTGTTTTGCAGCCAAATATTGACCCTTATACCGATAAATTTGGAGGAATGACCCAGATGCAGCAGACTTCAGCGCTTCTGGAACTTGCAGGGAAGGCATCTGCACAGAACAGTGCAGGAGAGGAGCAGATAGTAGTGGCACCGGAGACATTTATCTTTACAGAGACTTGGAACACCCGTTTGAGAGAGGAGGCGCCACAATATAACCCTGCGTACAGGGCAATTTCGCAATGGGTTGCGGGGGAGAGAATGGCACAGAAGCAAGAACCGTTTATTGTGGGGGCTGTATCATATGACGGGAAACGTTATTTCAATACTGCCGTTTTTATGGAGCCGCAAGGTGATTCAGCGGTTGTAGTTTCGCCTGAGTACTACCATAAATCCAAACTTGTGATTCTGGCCGAGAGCAATCCGTTCAAGAGCGGTCCGTTCAAATTTATGGACAAACTGGTAAGGGGTATGGCCGGTGGAATAGGGGATTTCGGTACCCAAGAGGAGCGTACCCTGTTTGAAACCCAGGGCGGAGCCAGAATAGGGACTGCCATCTGCTATGAATCTGTATTTGGCGACTTCTACCGCGAGTGGGCCAACAACGGTGCCAATGTTATGACCATCATTACCAACGACGGCTGGTGGCGCGATACTCCCGGTCACAAACAGCACCTCAATTATGCCCGTCTGAGGGCAATTGAAAACCGCCGCAGCATTGCCCGCAGTGCCAACACCGGTATCAGTGCCTTCATAAACCAGCGGGGTGACATTGTGCAGCGCACCGCATGGTGGGAGATGGGATACCTGACCGGTACCCTCAATCTCAATGAAGAAAAAACTATCTTCACCACCCACGGCGACATTATCGGCCGCCTTAGCCGCTTCCTCGCCTTCCTCTTCCTGTTGATGGGAGTTGCCAGAAAAATTGCTAAAAAACATATTTTACGTTGTCTTTTTGTATAAATTATTGAAATTCAATAGGATAAAAATGGCACAATCTTAAGAATTGGGATTGTGCTTTTTTTATATAGCTGATAAAGAGTGAGTTGTACAAAAAGACGACGTAAATTTGGAGCAGGTAGAAATGCTCTTGTCGCAACATATGTACAAAATTGCGACGTGATTATAGAAAAATTTGGAATTATAGAAATTGTATATATCTTTGTGATATCAAAACGATATCAAAATAACAGATCTTATGAAAAACGAAAACTACACTTATTCAGGATGGAAACTCAACGGTTTCCTTGCCCTTTTGCTGAATTTGCTTGTATTGGCAGGTTCTGTATGGAATTTTGTCCTTCTTGGCAATGCTGAAGAATTTGAACCTATCTTCCTTATTACAGCCATTGTACTTCTAATAGGTGCAATCATCATGGCATGCGGTTTTATAATGCTTGAGCCAAACGAGGCAAGAGTACTTCTTTTCTTTGGAAACTACAGGGGTACCTTCTATGATACAGGTTACTGGTGGGTAAATCCTTTTATGAGTGCAAAGAAACTCTCTTTGAGGGCACGTAACCTTAATGTGAATCCTATTAAGGTTAATGATAAGGCCGGAAACCCAATCCTTATTGGTCTTGTGCTTGTATGGAAGATTAAGGAGGATGGCGCTTACAAGGCAGTATTTGAGATTGACTCGCCAGAGGTTGTAACCGGTGCTGCAACCAGCCGTATGAATGTTCTTGAGAACTTTGTGGCAGTACAGAGTGACTCCGCCCTCAGACAGGTTGCAGGAATGTATGCCTACGATGAGAACTCAAATAATGATGCAGGCGAAGTTACCCTCCGTTCAGGTGGAGAGGAGATAAATGAGAGATTGAAGGATGAACTCAACGACCGTCTCTCAATGGCCGGCATTGAGGTGATGGAGGCACGCTTGAACTACCTTGCATACGCTCCTGAGATTGCTGCAGCAATGTTGCGCCGCCAGCAGGCAGATGCAATCATCTCAGCCCGCGAGAAGATTGTTGAGGGAGCAGTATCAATGGTCAAGATTGCCCTTGAAAGACTCTCTACTGAGGAGGTTGTGGAGTTGGATGAAGAGCGTAAGGCAGCAATGGTAAGCAATCTTCTTGTAGTCCTTTGTGCTGATGAAGCAGCGCAGCCGGTGGTAAATACAGGTACACTTCATAACTAAACAGTTCATTATGGCGGCAAAAGAGTCCAATACAAAAAGTTTTGTACTGCGTATAGATGCAGATACAATGGATGCCATTGAGAAATGGGCTGCCGATGAATTCCGCAGTACCAACGGTCAACTGCAATGGATAATAGCCGAGGCTTTGCGCCGCAGCGGGCGCAAGCCAAAGGCTAAAGGTAAAACCAATAAAGGGGAGGTAAATGATGAACTTCGGTAAATTCAGTTGGGCAAACTACAGAGCCAACTATGCCTACGCAAAGAAAATGGCAGAACGCAAGAATGGATTTGGAGGGCCATTGTCCAAAAAGTTCCAATGGGGAGATATCTTCACCTTTATCTCCTTCATCTTAATTGTAAACCAGCGTTCTCTTCCCGACAACTGGCCAGCGGAGTATATCTACATTGCCTCCGCGGTAATCTATATGATAGGGCAGATGCTCTACTTCATAAAATTACCACCAAGGAGCAGATGGGGCAGACTCTCCTGGGGCTTGGTTTTGGGTGCCTTTGCATGGACTATAATACCACTTATACTATACTGGTGTGAGGATACTGCCACCAGAGATCAGCAGTCCAATCTCGTAGCGAGCGGCCTCTCAATAATAATGTGGCTTATGGCGGCATTTTCCCTCTTCAAATACAGACAGGTAAGGCGACGTGCAGCGGAGCAAATATACAATATCCGAATGCAGAGCCGTCGCAGGAGAATGTACCAGTAATCCACTTTTAAACAGTACTAAAATTACCATTATGAATGAAGACCAGATAATTGTAACATTGATTTCCGTAGCGGTATTATGCTATGGGTTGCTCATCCTTATGGGGAAATGCGACAAGATAATCATCTCCAAGCACAATTCCATCATCCCTTTCAATATAGAAAAATACAATATCTACAAACTCAGGTTTCTGCAGGGAGGGATGTTGGTCATTTGTTCAATATTGCTGGCCATAACTTATTTCTGTGGCAATATATATGTATTGCCGTGGATATTGGTCCCTTTAGTGATTATTGAGGAGATTCTCAGATACACCTGGGCAAGAAAAAGAGATTAATGAATCTCTTTTTTTTGACATTTCTACTAAAATTTTAGTAGAAATATTTGTTCTTCTAAAAAATTAGTAGTAAGTTTGCACTCAAATAGGAATTGTTTTGCATTCAAACAGAAAATATATGGCACAAAAAGATAATAAGATAACCCTTACAAAAGGAGAAGAGGAGGTGATGCAACTCTTGTGGGAGTTGGGAAAAGGTACGGTAAATGATATCCTTGAGAGATATGGCCAGGAGAAACCCAAATACACCACAGTGGCAACTTTTCTCAAACTTCTGGAGGATAAGGGGTATGTAGGTCATCTGCAGCAGGGCAAGAGCAATATGTATTATCCGCTGGTGGAGAAGGCGGAGTATGCAGGTTCTGTAGCCAGCAGCATGCTGGACAATTTTTTTGGAGGATCGCTCATGCAAATGGTCTCTTATTTCAATAAGGAGAGACAACTTTCCAAGGAGGAGAAGCAGGAGTTGCTCCGCCTGGCGCAGCAGATAATGGACAAGGAGGAGTAATAATGACAGCAATACTTGAAATATTCATTCTCAGCGGAGTCTCCTATCTCATATACGCCTTGTGTATGGGAAAGAATGTCTCTTATCCGGTAAAGAGGAGGTATCTTTTGTTCACTATTGCGGTGTCGGGAGCAATACCTTTCATAAATCTTCCGGTAGAGGTATCTGTAACGGAGGAGATATACCGGGTATTGCAGTACACACCTCATGGCTCAGAAGGGTACTTCCATCTGCTGCCATGGATCTATGGAGCCGGAGCAATTTTTATGGGTGTTGTGTTTGTTTTGCAGTTGTTCTCCATAAAAAAGAAAATGTCTGCCAATGTCAAATGCAGTTACATCCATAAGGGGGCCCGGGTATTTGAGTGTGAAAGGGCAAAAGGGGATGAATTCTCATTTTTCGGGAAGATTTCAGTCTCCAGCAGTCTCACCCAAAAGGAGAAAGCCCTCATATTGGAGCATGAGTTGAGCCATGTAAGGCATAACCACTCTCTGGAGAAAGTTTTTATGGGGTTTCTTAAGGTGGTGATGTGGTTCAATCCGTTTGTATATATTGCGGCCATACATATAGAGGAACTGCAGGAGTATGAGGCAGATTATGATGTCCTTGCAAGTGGGGCAGACAAAAAGGAGTATGTTTCCCTAATAGTGGAGCAGGTAATCACTTCGGCATTGCCGGTGGGGTCCAAATTCTACAGTTATTTTACCAGGAGCAGGTTCAACTGGATGCTCAACCCTCCACACAACAGCAAAGGAATTGCCGTTGTGCCGTTTGCAATCTTTCTGGCAGTTGCGGTGCTTTTTACCGTACAGGCAAACTGCCTGATACCCAATGCGGAGATAATTATACCGCATATTGGAACAGATGCAGATTCCATTGAACAGGCGGGTAAGATGCATCTTTATACTCCCGACAAAGAAAAATTCATTGACAATAAGATAAAATCTGTTCCGGAACCAGATGAGCAAGTTCTTATGATAGTAAACTAATCCTAAAAATTGTTTGTTATGAACGCAAGAAAACATTTTGCAGCAAGAGCGGTTCTTGTTGCGGTGGTACTCTTTGCCACAAACTTTACACTCAGGGGGCAATGGCTGTGGCCGGTAGATGGAGCCAAGGCCGGAGAGAACATGTTGCTGGTTCCACAGCAATACCTTGACACCGAGCATAATTTTGACGATATAATAATTTCTGCACCTGAAGGGACAAAAGTTGTAGCACCTGCAGACGGAGAGATAAGGTTTCTTTCGGTAGGCATATATACATCACTTGCTTCTACCTATACCACCCATTTTACCCAAGGCTCATTTGATTCTGCTATTGCAGATTACAGGGCAAAGTACAAAACCTTGCCTGTAAAGGGGCAGTATCTTCAGGGATGTGTAGGTATAACTTTGGATGATGGAAGGAAAATATACATTTCCGGATTGAAGGGTGATGTAGAACTCAAAACCGGAATGAAAGTGAAAAAGGGAGACCAGTTGGGCAACGTTTCATACTGTTACCACAAAATCACCTCACCGTCAATAATGTTGTCCGTTTCTACTCCCGACAGCAGACCGGCAGACCCAATGACCCCGTTCGGCCTTAAAACAACATTCAAGGAGGCAGGTGAACATCTCCTTCCTGAGTTTCTTTCGGCAGAGCAGGCAAATGAGGATTTTACAGTGCTTATGAATGCCTACAGGGAGTGTTATCCCTCTTTGGAGGAGATAGTAACCCCAGAACAGTTTGATGCTTTTGACAGGAAACAGAGGGCTGCAATGGTAAACGGTATCTCCTACGCAGATTTCTACAATGTTGTAAGGGCTTCAATGTCAGCGGAACTGGTGCACGATTCACATATAGGCCTTCTTACTCCAAATCCTGGACTGGGAAAAGGTACAGATATCTATGTTCCCCACCTGATGCTGGGTATTCTGGGTGACAGTGTAATGGTTACAAAAGCGGAGAGGGGATGTGCAGGATTTATCGGGAAGAAAATTGAATCAGTTGACGGGGAGAGTGCTGCAGATATTGTTGCCAGGGTAGACAGGATGATGTTGGGGTATGACGGGGACAACAGGAGCCATAGGGACAACCTCAAACTTACTGCGTGGAACTATATTTACGGGAATAGTGTTGCAGGGGCCCGTACAACCAATGTGAAATTTGCGGACGGCACTGCGTACAAGGATGTATGGATGAAATACAATAAGGTGCAGTATCTTCCTTTTACTACACTTAAGGTGAGTTATATAAAGAACCAGTACATGAGCCGTACAAAATCCTTTGATTTCAGGAGGCTCAATGACAGTACAGTATTGTTTTCCCTACATTCATTTGTCCTCAATCAGGTGGAGATGGAGAGGATTGCAGATTCCCTGAAGAGGTTTTCCAGTGTGCCGTATATGGTCATAGATGTTAGGAACAACCCTGGTGGGGACGTGAGGATAATCAACAAACTGGTATCATATTTCATGGACAAGCCAACTCAAAAGATGGACTCTTACTTGAAGGTGAACAAGAATGGAAAATATGAAAGTTTCAGATATGCCATGAATTATCTTCCCGATTATGAGATTTTCTCAGATTACAAGGCAGTGGAGGGTAAAGATGGATTCTATGCCGCTTCAGACTATTATGATGCCCCTGTGCAGCCCGATTCTCTGGTCCAATATGGAGGCAAACTCTATCTCCTCACAGATGAAACGTCCGTATCTGCTGCAACAATGTTCCCTGCGTTGCTGGTGAGAAACCGCAGGGCGGTAACAGTAGGAAGGGAGACCTTGTCGGGATACCACTATATGACTGCATACAAGTTTGTGAATCTTATGCTGCCCAACTCAAAAATCCAGTTGAGAATTCCTCTGGTAAAGGATGTCTTTGATGATATGGTTACTGCAAGGACACCAAAGGGGAGGGGCCTTATCCCCGATTACCACGTGCCGCTCAGTTATGAGGAGATTTACACTGCAGAGAATGACATTATTCTGGATAAGGCACTGGAACTGATATCTGAAGGGAAATACCTTGGTGAGGACTCTTTTGTGGAGGGAAGCAGTGGAGAGAGTGATGGGAATCTCCTTACTTATGTAGCCATAGGTACAGCATTGGCAGGCTGCGCCTGGCTGGTAGCCATGAGACACCGCCGGCACAGGTAATATTTGGAATGCTCCTGTCACAACATAGATATGTTTATTATGGCATAGATATTGAACTGGTACAAGAAAATCTATTTTTATGCGAAAACTGTTTCTCCTTTTTCTGGGGCTGACCATTTGTTCACTTGCACAGGCCCAGGTCATTATTCTCTCCTCGGATACATTCGGCTATCCTGAATCGGAGGTGAAAATCAAATTGGTTGATTCCCTTACACAACAGCCGCTCCCTATGGCAACGGTGTATCTGCAACCAAAGGGTGACACCACAATAATGTATTTCAACCTTTCAGATACCAGCGGTACTGCTGTGCTGGACGGTGTTGTGAGGGGCAGTTACAGACTTACGGCAGAGTTCCTCGGGTACAGGCCTTTTGTAAAGGAGTTCTATTTCCGCAAGAAAAAGGAGGATCTTGGAACTGTAAAGATGGTGGAGGATGCGGTTCTGCTGGAGGCTGCAACAGTTTCAGCTGTCGGGAATCCTGTGGAGATCATAAAGGATACAATTGTCTATAATGCTACAATGTTCCGTACTGCAGACAATGCGGTATTGGGTGAACTGCTCAAGAAGATGCCTGGTTTTGAGGTTTCCAGCAGCGGACAGGTAAAGGTGAATGGCCAGGCGGTCTCAAAGATTACCGTAAACGGCAAAACTTTCTTCTTTGATGACCCTTCAATGGCAGTGAAGAACCTTCCGGCCAAGATTGTTGATAAAATTAAGATTACAGATTATAAGAGTGATGAGGAGAAGGCCACCGGCATAACCAATATGGTGAGCCAGGAGAAGGAGATGGACATTGCCCTTAAGAAGGAGTATGAGAAGGGGTGGTTCGGAAATGCCAAACTTGCCGGAGGTTCCCCTCTCTCTGCCGGTGACAACAAGAACCAGCCTGTAATTATAGACAGGGATGTGCTGTATAACGGAAGTGTGATGCTGTCGGGATACAATGAGAAGGAACAGGTTACATTTGTGGCAAATGCAAAGAATGTGGATGATTATGGTGCCAATGATATGATAATAGTTTCGTTTGGTGCCGGTGATCTTCTTCCCGACAGCGGACTTTCCACAAGCCGCCAGTTGGGGGCAAACTATAACTCCTCAAGAATAAAGGGGTTTGATTTTACCTCTTCAGTGAACTATAATGGTACTGAGACGGAGTTCCAGACCCTTACCAAGCGTACAACAGCGCAGGAGAATGCCACATCAATCTTTACAGATACAAAATATCTTGGAGAAACGGTGCAGGACAGGGTGAATGTCTCTTTGGAACTCAACAAGCAGGACAAGAAGAAATATACTGTAAGGATATCACCAAAATTTGTTTACAGAAAAGGGTCAAGCGAGTCTTATAAGGATATTGCCACATCCAGGGAAATTCCCGACTACAGCAGTGAGAGCGCTTTGCTCAATACATCAACTGCAAAGGATTACTCTGAGTCTGACAACTTTACCCACAGTACATCCGTAGTTCTGGGCCGTTCCAACTGGGGCAAACAGCACAGGAGTGTTACCTTTACAGGCTCATACAACATAAGTGGGGAGGATAAGCAGAGAAAAGAGTTTTCAGATATCTCCTTCCTCTCTGCAGCCAATTCCGATACCAGGGACCTTTATTACAAAAGCAAAACGGAAGGGGGCGGCTACTCTGCAACCATTGCCTATGTAGAGCCTTTGGGAAAGAACTGGAGACTGAGTGCCGAATTTAGCAGTTCCCTAACGCAGAGCAATGTTACCACAGATGCATACAAATATACCGGAGGGGAGCACTCCTTCATTGCAGGTTTTCCCGACAAAGACAGATATACTGAGTATGATGACTATTACTCTTCAGTCTCCGAAAACAGGTATTTCCAGAACTCCGGACAGTTGCTTGCACAGTACAGCAAAGGGACAACCAGGGTACAGTTTGGAGGATCTGCTATTGCGGTAAACAATGAAACTTACAGCAAGACATACGGCATTTCCCAAACTACAGGAAAAGGGGAGTGGCTGTGGAATTGGGCCCCGTTTGTAAGATTGGGATTCCGGGGAAAAAAGGGAGCCAATTACAATGTGAATTATTCCGGCTATGTGGAGAATGTAAGCAACAGCCGGTTGTCTCCTGTTCCAAACATTTCCAATCCTACTTACATTACCTTTGGAAATATATATCTTGAGCCAACAGCAACTCACAGGTTCAGCATTTATACAAACTACAACAGCAAGAAGAATTTCAGTTTTATAAGTGCCGTATTGAGCGGTTCACGTTCTACAAACGGTATTGTAAATGCCAACTGGTTTGATACTGAGGGTGTGCAGTACAATGTACCTGTAAATTCAAAAAAGGGTGTTACCAATTTGACCATATACAGTTATCTGAATGCAATACCGTTGAACAAGGAGAGATCTTTCAGATTGAACCTGAGTACAGACATGAGTTTTACAAAAAGTTATACTTACCAGAGTGTAGCCCAGGGGGAGAGCATAGATATGGATAACTTTGATTATGGCAAGTTTATGGAGAAGTTCTGGGGTAATGCAGATGGAGACCTGTTCTACAGCGGACAGAGCGGATTCAAGGAGAGCAGTACAACCTCCGGTTCCTTTGGCTTTGGCGGAAACCTCTATTATGAAAGTGATTTTCTTGAGATTTCATTTGGCGGAAATGCAAGACATGGAATAAGGAAATATTCCATTAACAGGAAGGCCAATACGAATACATGGGATTATGAACTGGATGGTATGCTGGAAATCAAGACCAACAACAACTTCAATATAATCAACAAATTGGATTATAAATGGTATGACGGCTATTCTGCCGGTTACGGCAAGTCGCACATGCTCTGGAATTTTGAGGTACACAAGAGCATTAAGGCTGTAACATTGAGCCTTAAAGTGAATGATCTCCTCAACCAGACTGTTACATTCAGCCGCATCAAGAGTGCCAACTATGTTGAGGACAGATATACCGGCATCATAGGGAGAAGGTTCCTCTTTGGCATTACACTGAACTTTGGTAAAATGAATTCTACCAAGAGCAGATCTGCCACCAGAAGCATGCTCAGAATGATGTAATACCTTCCTTTTTTATACACATTCCTTGCGTGAACCAAGTACCTTCGTTCATGCCCGTCTGAGGCTGCTCGGATGAAAAAATCATCTTGACGGCGAACTCCTCCTTTTAGCCATCCTCCGGATGTCTAACGTCGTCAAACAAGCGCCGTCACGAGGCGATGATTTTTTCACCCTCCCTTACCGCCTCATTCGGGAAATCACTCAGGGTACTTGTTCCCTCCAGAAATGTGTATAACAACAAAATGCAGAATTGCAACGGAAGAAATAACGGTCAGGTGACTCCTGAGACGGCGTAGACAATCATTGCAGATGCACCGCAGATTTCCGTGTGTTTGAGAAAATGCATCCGTGATGACGTACTCATGCATTTTCGAGTCAGGAAATCAGGTGCAGATGCAATAGATTGTTAGCCAAGTCGAAGGCGGAGCATGACCTTTATTTTCTGCAGTGGAAATTCTGCAGGTGTACAGTTTATATGAAGGTATATTTTGTCGGGAAGTGGATTTTAAGGAAAGTGTTGAAATGTGATATTTGTAAAGAAGAAATCCCTGCAGGAATGTGCTCCAGCAGGGATTTTTCATTAGTATTTCTGAATGAATTCTTTTACCATTTCAAAGATTCTTTTGTAGCTTTCACTGGTAAAGTGCTCAAGATTATCGTCGGGAGAATGATAATATTTGTAGAATTCCCCCTTGGACTCAAAATACATTGCAGGGACACCGGCCATTGCAAAATAATAATGGTCTGAGTTGTCAACAAGTTCACCCCTGTGAGGATTAGGGAAATATCCGTGAGCTCTGTTTATCTCCATAAAGAGTTCCAAGCCCTTGTCGGCCTCTGGGCCGCCTTCATAATAAAGCATATCCGGAGTATCACCAATCATATCAAGATTAATGAGATATTTTATGTTCTCAAGAGGGTAGATAGGGTTGTTCTCATAATATTTGGAACCCAGGAGATTTGCCTCCTCGCCGCCAACCCACATGAACATCATGTCCAGTTCAGGACGGTTCTGGGGCTGTGAGTAATACTGCGCAAGGGTAAGGAGCGCGGCTGTTCCCGATGCATTGTCATTGGCTCCAAGGCAGAAATTGTCAATCCCCATAAGGCCAAGATGGTCATAATGGGCAATGAAAGTGTAGCAACTGTCGCTTCCCGACGTACCGCGAACCCAGGCAATCACATTATTGGCAGTATAATCCTCAATGAACTCATTCTGGAATTTTACCGAAGCCTCCCTTGCATCTGCAGGGAACTCCGGACCCACACAAACCACAGGATAAGGGGTGGTAAAGAAAGCCCGTGCCTTGAAATAATTCGGCATCTTGCTCCACTTGAAGATTACTCCCCCAAGGTTCAGATCCTTCAGGTATTTGAAATATCTGTCTCCCTCGGAAGGTAAGGTGTGGAACTTGTCATAATCCAGTACTACAAAGGCATTTTCTGCTCCCAAAGAAGCAATTGAAGATGCAAAACTGTCGGGATTATAAAACTTCTCCTCCAATGCATAAATAATTGGCATTGTGCGGTCTGCACCGGTAGAGAACTCCTTTATGACATAGTCCTTGAAGGCGGTGTACTCCTTGCCGTCAACCGCAAAGAACATATCCCCGCGGGTAGTGTTCAATGGATATTTGAATGGCTGGAAAAACGGCTTTACTACAAAATCAGATGTGCAGAATTCATTGAATTTCTCCACAATGTAATTTGCTGCACGCAGCTCGCCATCCTGGTACAGGCTCCTTCCTGCAAACTCTGGAGAAGCCAGATCGGCTACAATATTTTCAAATTCCTGTACATGGTTAAAATTGTCCTGTGTACAAGATATGGCACAAAATGCCAAAACAATAGCAAACAGTTTTTTCATATAAATCAGTTAATTTTCCTTAAAGTTAAGGTATCTTTTCTTAAATCTTTCAAAAATTTGTTTGTATTCACCATCACATGTCTCAATCAGGGCATCTACAAACGCTTCAAGAGTAACTCCCCGTATTTTATCTTTTGCCTGTGGAAGTAATTCTTTCTGCAATGATTCAATTTCCCTTTTAGTGGAAGGATGCTTTGCCGGGGCCAGAACTATTGAATTGGAGGCCATCCCTTCATGATTGCCATAGGCTTCGCTTAAAATGAAGTTTCTGTACAATTGTGTAAGTTTGCTTGGCCTATTTCGTATTTTATCTTCTATGTCGGGAAGAAACAAGTTAAGTTTTTTGATGGTCTCAAAATACTTTTGCCGTTTTTCTTCATATTTTTCTCCCGACAATTTCATGAATGATGCGGCGTTGCTCCCCAGGTTCTCTGAGTATTTGGTTTCAATGGCAATGAAGCATTCTTTCCCCTCAAAGTTCCTGTATTTTATAATGGCATCCATGGCACTTTTGTCACCAGTGAGGTCTTGGTAATTGCTGGGAATAAATTCCAGTTCAACCGCTGTAACCATAGCAATGGAGTAGTAGGGGAGGGCTGCCTGGATTGCTTTTGTGGCTGCAATCCGGTTTTTTTCAAGCAACTTTCTCAATGGACAGAACAGGTTGAAGGCCATAGGCTGGCTGGAAAGCAGATTATTGAACATCCTGTCTTCATCAAACGTCTCGTAAGGCTCGCGGTTGTTTAATCTGTCTTTAGCGTGCACAAATATATAATCTGCAAGAAAATTTGCTCCGCTTTCCTCTCCCGAGAAAATATAATTCCCCAAATTATAAACCTTGCCAAAATCCTTGCTTCTGCGGTTCTGTACAGTGTAAGGCCTCAACGGCAAACCTAGCTCCTCCCTATACCGGGACTGCATCTGTCTGCACTCCGCCACAAAAGGGGTATCATACGGGTATGGCTCGGATTTTATCATGGATGTTGGATCAGTTTAATTCAATATTTTTATCTTCAAGCTCTTGAAGGATTTGTTCTATATATTCTATGAGATATTTTGCCAAATTCCCATTAAGCATTTCTGGGACAGTGTCGTAATTCCACACTGAATACTCATCTTTTAGATTAGACCATCCGAAAGGATAGTCTTTACATGGTGTATCTGAAAAACAATTCATAGGACTACAGTTTTTCCTGAAAATTCTATTCTCCCGTTTCTTTGGTTCATTATACCACGTAATCCCTATATGGATATCTCTCCATGTCCTTTTTAATGTTCCTATAAAAATGCAGTAGTAATTCCAATTAGGCTTATATATGAAGCATCCGGATTCATCATTGCGTTCATCTTTGTATTTAAATAGCAAGCCTTTACTTTCTGCATATTTTTTTAGGGGCATAAATATGTATGTTTCAACTACAGTAGAGAACCACTTCTCAGAAAGATTCATCATTTCTGCTACTGATTCAGCATTCTCTTCATCTGTCATCAGTTGTAACAATCTGTTTCTGAATTTTATATCCATATCCTGTCCTGTGAGTTCCATTAGAGTTTGTTTGTATGATGCCAAAATATTCTTGACTAAAGATTTATTTTCAGCTATAGTTATACATCTGTCAATCCATTCCAGTATATCATCAGCAAAAGAGAGGCATATGTAGTCATTGTGAGTTATACCACTGTTTTTATTTCCTAAAGATTTTTCAGATGCTTGATTCCCCATTAATGTCAGATAAAGCAATTTGAAATTTTTGCCATATTCCCTTTTAGCATAATTGTAATATCTTGATAGCTGACAATCCATATCATCAGCATATATTTTCACCTCAATTATGATAGCCCGTTTTTTATCTGATATCTCTATGTCTATTCTTCCATCGCTCACAGGCTTTTCTGTACATATCCGAATTTTATCCGAATTAAAACCGAAATCATCTAATTTCAATATCTGTAAGAACTTTTCTAAAAATTGACTGCCACATCCATGACTTCCTTTAGGATTCAATAATTCTGCTATTAGAGCAGAATGTAACTGGCATTCATTAGCTGACAATCTGGTAATATTGAAAATGTTAAACAATTCGCCATTCATAAATTGTTCTTCCCGATGACAGTTGTATTCCTTTATGATAGCATTTGCTTTCTGAAAGAATGAGTGTATTTTTTTCATTGGATTACCTTTACTTACAAATATACAGATGCAATGCAGATTCTCCAAGTTATTTCTATCCGCTACAAGTAATTTTAATATGTCTATTCTATGGGAAATATGGTAATTGTCGCAATAAAACAAACACTGCTGTTTAATAGCAGTGGCGTTTATTTTAGGGCTATATTGTCGCCTTCCCCTTTTTTGGACAGCCTATAATTAGACTGGTTAGTTAATAATTTTGTATTGTTAAGGTTCTGTGGATTGTCTCAGATAGGCCTCAAATAGCGTTTGCAGGATTGTTTGGCAAGGCCGCCCTTAGGCG
>SUYL01000059.1 GCA_015060445.1 Bacteroidales bacterium | reverse complement strand
TATTTTCCTTTATGCATATGCCATTCTACGTTAGTCTGGCAAAGATAATTTCAAATCGGCGCGCTCCAAAAACCTCTGTAACTACCTAACATTCAATATTTTCAAAGAACTTTTATAAATTTTTACCGGACACTAATGATGTTCATTCACAAAAATTTAGGCCGTTCGTTGCGTTTTGTAATGATGGCACTTGTGGCTGTTGCGTTTTCTGTTAGCGCATGGGCACAGAACATATCTGTTACAGGTACTGTTACAGATGTGAATGGAGAACCAGTTATTGGTGCGTATGTAATGGTGCAAGGTACAACTACCGGTACCGCTACAGATTCTGATGGTAAATATCAGATAAGCGTGCCAGCCAACGGTACTCTTGAATTCTCCCTAGTAGGTATGAAAGACGCTGTTGTTCCAGTAAATGGAAAGGCTGTCATTAATGTAGTACTTGAGGAGGATGCCGAACTTCTTGACGACGTAGTAGTGGTAGGTTTCGGTACCCAGAAAAAGGAAAACCTTACAGGTGCTGTTGCTTCTGTAAATGTTGACAGGGTATTTGACAGCAAGCCTATTGTAAATGTTGAGAAAGGTTTGCAGGGTGTTGTTCCAGGTCTCCAGATTACTTACAACTCAAACGACCAGGGTGCTGCAGCAACTATCAAGATTCGTGGTACAGGTTCCATCAATGGTAGCAGTAAACCTCTTATCCTTTTGGATGGTGTTGAGATTGAAGATCTTACATTGGTTAACCCTAACACAATCGCAAACATTTCTGTATTGAAAGATGCAGCTTCATCATCTATCTATGGCGCCCGTGCTGCATACGGTGTTGTACTTATCACCACTAAAGACGGTAGTGGCGTTCAGGATAAAGTTACTGTTTCTTACTCAAACAACTTCTCATGGTTGAGCCCAATCAATCTTCCTAAATATACTTTAGGATACGAGGTGCTTGATATGTTGGATGAGGGTATGTTGGCTCAGAAGAATACAGACGGTACCGATATTGAGGCTTTCGGTATGTATTACAAAGACCTTAAGGCTCCTATCAAGAACTGGTTGGACAAATACAACGGACAGGATCTTGGTCAGGTGATGGTATATGGCCGTGACTATACTTATTCTCCTTCAGGTGTAATACAGTCTTACAGAGTATGGGATCCTAATGAGGAGTTGTTCAACAAGGCTTCTTTCCAGCAGCAGCACAACTTGTCAATTTCAGGTAACTCAGGCAAGACCAAATATAGCATCTCTGCAGGTTACAACAAGACCGACGGTATGATGAAGATGGCCAAGTCTCAGTACATCCAGCGTATTACAACCAACATTTCAACCAGCACACAGGTTTACAAATGGTTGAATATTGGTACAAGAATCCTTTACACTGAGAAAGAGCAGGAGTATCCGTTCGGATACAGCCACTCAGCTTCATCAGGTGGATTGATCTATTATACCATGCGTTTCCCTACCTTCTTCCCATTCGGTATTTCAGACGGTGCATACAATGAGGCTACCGGTACTTACCTGAATGCAACTACAGAGGGTTCAAAAGGTTTGTATTTCCGCCATGGTAATGGTTTTATTGCTTATGCTCCAACTCAGCAGGCAAGTGACGAGTACCTGACTTTGGGTGTTAACATGAAGGCAAACATTACCAAGGACTTCAGTTTCTATGCAGACTATACAAGAGGTGTCCTCAATTATGTAAGCAAGGGTATAGCACAGCCTCAGTATGTTGCAAACTGGTGGAGTGCATATTCTCCAAAAGCTGCATATACAAGCGGTGATTATCTTGAGAATACATGGTTGAAGAAAGAGACCAACACTGTAAATGCCTATTTCGATTACAAGTACAAATTGAAAGAGGACCATACATTCAACTTCAAGGCAGGTATGAATGCTGAGGATCTTACATACAACAGCAACTACTTGAAATCTTTGGGCGTTATCAACCCTAACATCCCTACAATGAACCAGACTACAGGCAAAGCAGGTGCTTCTGTAAGTGAGACATTGAAAGACAGGGCAACAGCAGGTTTCTTTGCACGTATCAACTATGATTACAAAGGAAAATATCTGTTGGAGATCAACGGCCGTTATGACGGTTCTTCATTGTTCAAAGAGGGTGACAAATGGGCATTCTTCCCATCTGCTTCACTAGGTTACAGAATCTCTGAGGAGAGTTTCTTTGAGCCTTTGAAGGATGTTATCTCAAATGCAAAGATCAGGGCTTCTTACGGTTCTATCGGTAACCAGGACATCAGTACTTCAAGCTGGTATCCGTTCATTGCAACCCTTTCAACATCAACTGCAAGTTGGATTACAGCAGGTGGTGTACAGGCTTCTACAGTAGGTATGCCTGGCGTATTGGGTTCTTCAATGACTTGGGAGAAAATCAAGACTTTGGACTTGGGCTTGGATTTGTCATTCCTTAACGGTTCTTTGAATGTAGTATTTGACTGGTATCAGAGAAAGAACGAGGGTATGTTGGTTCCAAGAAATGCAATCTCTCAGATAGCAGGTGTATCAACTCTTCCACAGGAGAACAGCGGTAACCTTACTACCAACGGTTGGGAGTTGCAGATTGACTACAACCACATATTTGACAACGATTTGAGCATTTATGCTACTGCTACAATAGCAGACGCAAAATCAAAGATTTCTGAGTGGAACACTTCTACAGGTCTTCTTACCGGAAACTATGAGGGTAAAGAACTTGGTGAGTTGTGGGGCTTCAAGACTGCCAACGGCTATTTCACTGCTGATGAGGTTGCCAATGGTGTGCAGACTGCAAAAGGTAAAGTTTCAATCAAGGATTATCAGGGACATCTTCAGTCAGGCAACTTCATTTATGGAGAAGGTGATATAAAATACCAGGATCTTGACGGCAACGGTAAAGTTGACTCAGGTGAGGGTACAATAGACGATCATGGTGACCTTGTTAGAATTGGTAACACTACTCCAAGATATGAGTTCAGTTTGCGCGTTGGTGCTGCATGGAAAGGCTTTGATGCTGAGATTCTGTTCCAGGGTGTAGGCAAACGTGATGCATGGATCAGATCATCAGTTATCCTTCCTCACTTTGAGGGTGCACAGATGGCAATCTTCTCTGACCAGTTGGATTACTATACTTCAGACAACCAGAATGCCAAATTCCCTCGTCCTTACATTGGACACTCATCAGGTAGGGCAAACGGTCTTACAAAATCTTATGGTGGTAACAACTACTATCCACAGACAAAATATTTGTCAAACTTGGCATATATGCGTTTGAAGAACTTGACAATTGGTTATACCATCCCTGCTAAACTTACTCAGAAAGCCAATATTGAGAAGGCCAGAGTCTACTTCAGCGGTGAGAACCTCTTGACATTTGACCATTTGGATAAAGCAATGGACCCTGAGGCATTGGGCGGCTGGAATACAACCAGCGGTATTGACGTGGCTATGGCCGGTAGATCAACCCCATTCTGCAGAACATTGTCATTTGGTGTTCAAGTAACATTCTAACAACTTATAATTGAGATAACATGAAAAATAAAATAATAGCATTATTCCTTGTAGCATTTGCATTCGCAAGTTGTGATTCTTACTTGGACAGGACACCAATGGATTCCAACTCAGATGCTACAAACTGGACTTCAGAGTCTGCTTTGGAGATTTATGCTTGGTCTCTTTACAACAATTTTGATGCATTTGGTTCAGGTTGGACCAGAGGCCAGTATTTGAGCGAGAGCATGTCTGATGATTATGTCCAGGATTCATATTCAAAACCTACTGAGTCTGCACCTTCTTCAAACAGTGCATGGAGTTCTCCTTATGTTGAGATCAGAAGGGCAAATATCCTTCTTTCACGTGTAGATGTGGTTCCTAATCTTTCAGATGCTGCTGCAAACCACTGGAGAGGTGTTGCAAGATTCTTCCGTGCACAGCAGTATTTTGATCTTGTTACAACATTCGGTGATTGTGTATGGGTTGACAAAGAGGTGGATATTGATGACACTGAGGCTTTGAACCAGCCAAGGACCGACAGAGTTACTGTAATGAAGAATGTTTGCGCAGACTTGGAATTTGCTGCTGCAAACTGCCGTTACACTACAGACAATACCATTAACAACATGTGTGCAAACGCTTTGCTTTCCAGAGTTGCTTTGTTTGAGGCTGCTTGGCAGAAATATCATGCAAACAATAGTGCAGAGGCTGCATATTTTTATGGTGTTGCCAAAAAGGCTGCTGCTGCAGTTATCAGTTCAGGCAAATACTCAATTCATAACGACTATATCTCAAATTACATTTCAAAAGATTTGAAAGGCAATTCAGAGATGATTCTTTATAAGATCTACTCTCACACTTCTGAGGGAGCAAAAGTTACCCAGGCTCATGCTATGCAGGGCTGGAGCAACTCTTCTTCTAAAGCATGGGGTCTTACAAAGAGTGCAGTTGAGAACTTTACATTTGCAGACGGTCTTCCTATCCATATGGGTGTGTACAGTGATGCAACAATTGAGGATATCTTTGCAAACAGGGATGCACGTCTTTCTCTAATTTGCGATCCTGAGATTGTTTGTACTGTAGGTTTTGCTTACACTCAAGGTGTAAACTCTTCAACTGGATACTATACAGACAAATTTGTTGACTGGAATGATTATGGCACTACAACATGGTCTGCTCCTTATAACACTACCGATGCTCCAATCTATACCCTTTCTGAGGTTATGTTGAACTATGCTGAGGCATGTGCAGAACTTGAAGATCTTGGCTCAGCAGCCATGAGCCAGAATGACCTTGACATTTCTGTAAACATTATCCGTGCAAACCACGCTAAACTTCCTGCTTTGACTTATGCCGGTAAAGGTAAAGTTTCTGTTAACGGGGTTGAGATTACTGCAGACCCTAAAAATACTGAGGGTATCAGCACCCTTCTATGGGAGTTGAGACGTGAGAGAAGAAGCGAACTTATGTGTGACGGTTTCCGTTACGAGGACCTTCTAAGATGGAAACAGGGTTATCTTCTTGATTTCAGCAAGAACCCTGACGGTTACAGAGGTATTAGCAAGGCTGCTTTGGAGGCTTATGTAGAGGCTCACAAAGGTGAGGATCTTCATAAAGGCCAGAGCATGGCTACAATTGAGGAGAACAACTTCTTTGATGACGAATATCTGATTGGTTTCAATATTTCAGTCAACAATAGAAAATTTGATGAGAACAAGAACTATCTTGAGCCTATTCCATCAACTCAGATTACTCTACATCCAGCCCTTGGCCAGAACCCAGGTTGGTAATAGTGCACTGTAACAGTGGAAGGGAGTTGGTAATCCAACTCCCTTTTTTGTTGGTTGGGAAAATAGTGTTATCTTTGATTGGACACAAAAATCAATAACTATGTTTGCAAAAGAGATTTACATTAGCAGACGCGAGCGTCTGATGCAGAAGATTGACAATGGCCTTATCCTGTTGTTGGGCAATAGTGAGGCTTCCAGCAATTACCCTGCAAATACATATAAATTCAGGCAGGACAGTTCGTTCCTCTACTTCTTTGGCCTCAATGAGCCTGATCTGGCTGCAATACTTGACCCTCAGAGCGGCGACCAGATACTTTTTGGCAACAATGTGGATATGGATGACATCATCTGGATGGGTCCGCAGCCTACAATTGCCGAAAAGGGGGAGAAGGTGGGAATTTCACACACAGAACCTTTCGGGAAGTTGGGAGAGTTCCTGCAGAATGCACAGAAGGGGGGGAGAAAGATACATTTCCTCCCTCCGTACAGAAACCATAACAAGATTCTGCTTCATTCTCTGCTGGGGCTCCCTGTTGCATCCCTTAAGGAGAATGCATCATTGGAACTGATTAAGGCAGTTGTTGACCTTAGAATCATTAAGGAGCAGTGCGAATTGGAGGAGATACATAAGGCATGTGACATTGGTTACGCAATGCACTTTACTGCAATGAAACTTGCAAAACTGGGTATGGTAGAGCAGGAGCTTGCAGGTGTAATGGAAGGAATTGCCCACTCTCAGGGTGCAATGACCTCCTTCCCGACAATTCTGTCACAGAATGGAGAAACCCTTCATAACCACTCGCACCATCAGATACTTACAGAGGGAAGGCTGATTGTAATAGATGCAGGTGCGGAGAACAATATGAACTATTGTTCAGACTTTACCCGTACCATCCCAAGCAGCGGCAAGTTTACACAGCAGCAGAAAGAGATCTACAATATTGTTGCAGCTGCCAACAATAAGGCGCAGAGTATAGCACGTCCGGGACTTACCTACAAGGAGGTGCATCTTGAGGCATGTAAGGTGCTCGCAGCAGGACTTACAGAACTTGGCCTTATGAAAGGGAATGTTGAAGAGGCAGTAGCAGCGGGAGCACACGCTCTGTTCATGCCTCATGGCCTTGGTCATAACATGGGACTTGATGTGCACGATATGGAGGATCTTGGGCAGATTTATGTGGGATATGATGATGAGGTGCGTCCTTCAACCCAGTTCGGGCTTGCAAGCCTCCGTATGGGCAAGAGACTTTGCCCTGGTCATGTTATTACAGTTGAACCTGGATGCTACTTCATACCGGCCCTCATTGACCAGTGGGAGGCAGAGGGGACATGCAAGGAGTTCATCAATTTTGATGCCCTTAAGGGATACCGCACATTTGGCGGCATAAGACTGGAGGATGACATTGTAATTACAGATAACGGATGCAGGATGTTGGGAAGCAAGAGGCTCCCAATTACCCCTGAAGATGTTGAAAGGGAAATGCAGGGATAATACCATTGATGCCGATAACAGGAGGGAGCCTTTGTGCTCCCTTTTTTATGTTTCATTTAGCGGAGATAAATGCGTAAATTTGTCTCCCGACAAACAATTACAATATGATAACATTCAGAAAGGCAGGTATGGAGGATACCCCTCTTATTGAGGAACTGGCCCAGGAAATATTCCGTCATACATACAGGGAGATACTCTCGCCGGAGCAGACAGACTATATGATGGAGTGGATGTACTCACAGGATAGCCTGAAAAGGCAGATAGGGGAAGAGGGGCACATATATCATATAGTGTATTATGGAGGGAGGCTGTTGGATATTTCTCTGTGCAGCAGCAGGGGGAGAGGCTGTGGCATCTTCAGAAAATATATCTGCGCAGCGGAATGCAGGGTAAATCTGTCGGGAAGCAGATGTTTCTCAAGGCGGTGGAGTATATACGGGAAAACTCTGTGCTCCCTGCAACAATGGAACTCAATGTGAACAGGAACAACCCTGCAGTGGCATTCTATGAAAAAATGGGGATGCACAAGGCTTCCCAAGGGGATTTTCATATTGGGAACGGATACTATATGAATGATTATATAATGGCAATGGAAATAGAATAAAAAGAGATGAATACAGTTTTTATAGTTATGCCAATACTGTGTCTGCTGATGTTCCAGTTGGGATTGGGATTGGATTTTGAAGCATTCAGGAAGGTGGCCTCAAAACCGGGTGGGCTGGTTGTGGGAATTGTGGGACAAATTGTAGTGTTACCGATGGTGGCCTGGATACTCGGGAGACTTTTTGGACTTGACCCCCTCTTTTTTATAGGAATAATGCTCATTGCATGTTCTCCTGGAGGCAGTTCCTCAAATGTGTTTTCATACCTTGCAGGGGGAAATGTAGCCCTCTCTGTAACCCTCACTGCGGTAAGCAGCATACTTACACTCTTTACAATACCACTCATAATGCACTGGGTAGTGGAATATGCGGGAACAGGGATTTCTGCCTCCGCTGCCACCTATGACTCTTCCGTCTCCTCCGCTGCATTTGCCTCCTCCGCCACATCTGCCACCCAGATACACCTTCCGGTGGGGAAACTGTTTGCCCAGAACATAGTAATGATGCTGGTACCGATCCTGCTGGGATGGGGCGTGCAACTGAAATTTGCAAAGGCAACCGTGGTGCTGAAAAAATGGCTTGGGAAACTCTCCTTCCCAGCACTCTTACTCCTTGCATCAATATTCTTCCTGCAGCACAAGGAAACCATAATAAGGGAATTTCCCCGTCTGGGACTCTGTATAGGATTTATGATCATAATTGCAATAGTGGCCGGAGGAATCCTTTCCCGCCTGGCAGGGCTCTCAGGTCCCGACAGAAAAACAATCATAATAGAAGTTGGAATGCAGAACGCCGCCCAGGCAATAGCGGTAGCCTGCAGCCCCTTCATATTCGCAAACGAAGTTATTGCCATCCCCGCAATCATCTATGCCCTCCTGATGAATATTGTTTTGCTGGTTTATGTGTGGATGGTGAGGAGGTAGGATAAGAGGGGGGGCGCTGTAGGGAAAGTGACGAACAGATGAAGAAGGATTTGGTGGGGATGTTGGTGTAATGGAACATTGATGGATAATAACTATATTTACAAGGATAAATAATACTTGATATGAACAAAGAGATGAAGTTTTTGATGTACAGCACACCGCAGGGAGATGTGAATGTGGAGGCTGTTGTAAGGGATGAGACGTTGTGGCTTACTCAAAAAGCTATGGCTCAGTTGTTTGGAGTGCAGGTTCCAGCGATTAGCAAGCATTTGAAGAATATTTATGCTGAAGGAGAATTGTTGGAGTCAACGACTATTTCCAAAATGGAAACAGTCGTTCAAAGGGGCTTCAGGGGAGGTGTAGAGGAAATGGTAGATTTTTATAACCTTGATGCAATTATTTCTGTGGGTTATCGTGTTAACTCTGCAAAAGCTACTCAATTCCGTATATGGGCTACCAATGTTCTAAAAGAGTACATGATTAAAGGTTTTGTGCTGGATGATGAGAGATTGAAGCAGGGTGGACAAACTTTCGGGAAAGATTATTTCCGTGAATTATTGGAGCGAATCCGTTCAATTCGTGCAAGTGAGAGACGTATATGGCAACAGATAACAGATATTTTTGCAGAGTGTAGCCTTGATTATAATCGCGACTCTGATATCACAAAGGAATTTTATGCAATGGTTCAGAATAAATTCCATTATGCTATAACAGGACATACAGCTGCAGAAATTATATACTCTAATGCTGATAGTACCAAAGAGAATATGGGACTGACTACGTGGAAGCACTCTCCAGATGGCAGAATCTTGAAGTCTGATGTTATGATTGCAAAGAATTACCTTCAAGAGCAAGAGATAAAGCGTCTTGAACGTGCAGTTACGGGATATTTTGATTACATAGAAGATTTGGTTGAGAGAGAAAATACCTTTACTATGGAAGAGTTTGCGGCGAGTGTAAATGAGTTCTTGTCATTTAGAAAATATCAGATTCTTGTTGATAAAGGCAAAGTGTCAAGGATACAAGCAGAACGTAAGGCAGGGAAAGAATACGAACAATTCAATAAGACCCAGAAGATCGAGTCTGACTTTGATAAGGTAGTTAAGAAATTGAAATAAGAAAAACCTCCCATACCGGATGAAGCGATATGGGAGGTTTTAGCCCGTTTTAAAGTGCACGGCATAGGGACGAAGCCTATACTTGCACTGTGGAGTGCAAAGATATAAACTTTTGTTGTTATCTTCTCACAAAAGATTCGGATATGGTTATTGATGTCGCAAAAGTGTTATCTCAAGATATTATCAGCAGGTCTCGTGCCCGGGGCTTGAAGGCATATATTGAGGAACGAGAACTTACCGATGTAATATTGGACTTCAAGGATATGTTTTTTTATCCGATGAACTCTCTTAATGCATTATTGATTTTTCGGTTTCCTCTAAATATATAGTCATCAAAAATATCCATTAACTCATTTAAAGCGTCATCATCTTCATCTATCTTAAGTTTTTTGTAAATCAACAAGAGAATATCGGTAATTTCTTCGTCATAAATCCAGCCGTCCTCAAGTTCTCCAAAATTCTGATGCTTAATGTACTTATAACAATCTATAGGATATTTTTCAATACATTGTTTAATATAATCTAACTGACAATGTATTTCACGATGCTT
Organism: Bacteroidales bacterium; assembly: GCA_015060445.1. Lineage (GTDB taxonomy): Bacteria > Bacteroidota > Bacteroidia > Bacteroidales > UBA932 > Egerieousia. Next base: position 618 of record SUYL01000059.1, on the reverse strand, counting down.
GTTGCTCGTTAGATTTTGGGTTAGATCACAGTAATAGATAAAGGCATCTGATGGCAATGATGTACAATTTATGCAGAATGCGTGAACTATTTCGCTTCTGCTATCTGAAGAATATCTTTCAAGATAGATTCGAGATAATGAGGTGTACTTATCGTTCGAGTAGGATTTCATAGCAGCCTCTACGACAGCAGCAACTACATCCGGATTGTTTAGTGTAAGAAGATTCTCCAGACGATTTTTACAATCCCCATCTTTATCATCATATAATCCATAGAAATAGATTTGAGCTAAAATTTTATGACTTTGAGGGTCTAACTCTATTTGGTCAATATAATCAGAGACTATCTCGGGCTTATTATAAAAACACCATTGAATATAACTTGTAGCTAAGAAGAGGGCTTCTATGCCCATTGTCTTTAGTAGTGGCTTGATTAAACTTACATATAATTGTTCGTCATAATAATCTTTATATTGCAAGTCATTGCTGTCCGGTAAAAGTTCCGGACGATTATTATAAAGTTTAATAATTAAAACAAACTTGGTTCGGTAGAACCATCCAGTTCATTGACAATATTGTAGTTAGGTTTTGCAAAGAGGTCTTTAAGGTTGATAGTATCT
>SUYL01000058.1 GCA_015060445.1 Bacteroidales bacterium | reverse complement strand
TGCTTTACTTTCTGCTGCAAAGGAAACCCAATACCAATTATTTGTCAGTTGGCATTTTTGTCAAAAGACATTGTTGTTTTGTTATGCCCTAAAAAAGATTAAAACAGAGATGTTCTGCGGGGCGGGATGAATGATATTTCATCAAATTTGAAAGATTCGCCCCACAATCTATGCAACATATTCCCGAATTTTATTTCAACGGCAATGTGAACCAGAAACAGGAACCTTTTCCAAACTCAGATTCAACTCCAATTTTTCCACCCAGTTCTTCAACTATACCTCTACATATATGAAGGCCCAGTCCCCATCCGCTTATATTGTTGTTGAGTTTTACCAGTCTGTTGAAGATTCTTTCCTTGTCCTTTTCCTCAATTCCAATGCCGGTGTCCTTCACATATATTCTCAAATGATTGCTTGGAAGAGTCTCATATCCCAGGCGGATTTCTCCGCTTTTGGTGAATTTCATTGCATTGTTCATCAGGTTTGAGATTACTTGCTGTACCCTTTGTACATCTGTATTTATGATACAGGTATCCAGAGTTTTTTCAAAAAGTATCTCTACATCTGATTTATGTTTGAGCTTTGAAAAGAATACTATATCCTGGCACAAGGCATTAATGTCTGTAGGGGATTCCTTGTATTCCATTGCGCCGGATTCAATTTTAGAAAGATTGAGCAGATCCGAAACAATTTTGGTGAGCCAGTCGGAATTCCTTTTTACAATGGAATAGAATTCTTTACGTTCCTGATAATCTTCAGTTTCAATGAGCAGTTCAGAGAAACTTATTATGGAATTGAGGGGTGTGCGTATCTCGTGGTTTACATTGGCTATGAAAGAACTTACCAGCATATTGAGTTCTTCTGCCTTCTCTTTTGCCGCTTTGAGTTGTTCCCTTTCCACCCTCTCTGATTCCTGACTCTGTCTGAGTTGGATACTCAGGCTCATCATACCTGCAACAGATGTGAACCACTCAATTGCAATATTATCCAATAAATCATAGCCCTTTACGAAATCTATACCTACGTAACCCCAAGTTTTCCCGTTTATGATAAGAGGTTCAACAAGAATGGATTTTATGTTCTGGGCATCAAGGATTTCATACTCGCTTTTGGCCTCGGGCGGAAGTTCTTCCAGTTTGTGCATGTATATGGCCCTGTCTGATATCATCTCCCTGTTCCACCACGGTGTAGCATCAAAAGGGACACCCTGAAGTTGCTCAATTTCTGCCAATCCTGACTCTGAAACCACCTCATATATACAATTCTGTACTTTCTGTCCGTGGTCATATGAAAATATGTATGCCCTGTCTCCCCCAAGTTTTTCCATTGCTTCCTGCAGTATCTGATTTATCCCAAAATTGAGGTTCTCTGAGTGGAGAAGGTGTGACATTATCCTGTAGAAATCCTTCTGTCTTTTTTGCATAGGAATATTTTTTGATTCGTCTGCTAATTTACAAAATACTTTACAATAATATAAAAGGAGACCGGCCTTTACAGACCAGCCTCCGGGATTGAAGTGAAAAATGGTATTTTATTTGCCAAATACCTCAAAGTCTTTACGTTTCTTTGCAACTTCCTCCAAGTTGGCCGCAGCCTCTTCTATCCCCTCTGCCTGAGCTCTCTTGAAGAACTCTTCTGCTGCATCCAAATCACCCTGTAGAAGTTTGAGAACTCCATAGTTGTTGAGAGTTGCACCATCACTCTGTGATGCTTTTTCCAAGAAACGCATAGCGCCGTTGACATTGCCTTGCTCAAGTTCAATTGCAGCGGCATTTATGTTTGCTGTAGGATCTGCAGGGAACATTCTCACTGCCACATCAAATACTTCCTTGAATTCCGCACTTCCCCTTTCGTAAGTTTGTGCCACAAGATACATTTCCTGCAGGCTCAATTGCTGAGGACGCTCTTTTATTATCCTTTTTGCCTCCTCAATGTCAAATGCACGTACTACATAGTGTACAACATAATCTGAATGTCTGAGTCCAGGGTATACATCTTTATATAATTGTGCATAGGTCTGAGGGAAGCGGGTCTTGATTTTTGCCTCCTGAGCATCCTCATTGCTTCCGTTTATTCCAGCAATGATTTCAAGTATTTCATCTTTGTTTTCAATGTTGTTCTCTTCTACATATTTCTTCAGGCCAGCCCAGTCTTCTGGTGTGCTGGTTACCCTAAATATGTCTCCAGAAAACTCATATTGTCCCATTACATAATCCTTAAGCGCTTCTGCCCTTCCCTGTGCAAGTCTGGCATTGTTCTTATAGCCGCCTTCAGGAGAAGCGTAGCCGTCTATGTCAATTTGTGTAATATGTACATTTGCATCATTTTTAACCACATCTATGGTGCGTTTGATCTCCTGAAGCTCTTCAGGGTTGCGGCGGTAATCAGGGTAAATTGTTGTCTTGTTTACAGGGAAGTCGAGATATGCCCTTCCTTGCTCAGTGCGGTTCTTTATCTGCTCCACCTTTGGCTCAACATAAACTACAACCGGTTTTACTGTATATCTTTCCAGATATGCACTTGTCACATACATCGAACCCTCATCCTCCTTGCAGTTGGCACATCCTTTCACTTCGCTCAGCAGTTCAAGATCAGCCTTGTGCATCCACTTTTCATAATTTATTCTTGTGGTGTAGTTTATAGTCTGGTCTGCACCTTTTTCTCTTCTCACAACAGTATACGCATCCTCTGGAATATCATTTGAACGGTTGTGTATTATAGAACGGTTTCTGCCGTAAATCCAGATTGAAGGGAGTGAAATCTCCTCTTTTCCGTTGCTGTCTTTCAATACAGGTGTAACGGTCATCACATTATTTGTAGATATATCCATATTGGCAGGTACAGTTACATCCATTGTAACAACTACCTGTCTGTTGTCATCTATAAGTATAGACTGGTTGGCAACAAGAAGTTTGCCCTCTGCAGTCTGTGCGGCAGCAGTACCTGAAAGGCAAATTGCCGCTGTCAATATTATATTGTAAAGTAATCTCATAACTTCAGTTTTTTGGTTAGAATACATAAATCAGATTAAGGGCAGCCTTTGTAGGGCCAAAGTAATTGTCTTTGCCGTCCGGCAGTTTGTCGCCACAATCTTCACACTCATATTTCTCCCAGTCTATGTGGGCATAGCCCAAACCCAGGTTCAAGCCAAGATTCCAGTGTTTGCCAAGAATCCACTGGTAACCCCAACTTACACCG
>SUYL01000057.1 GCA_015060445.1 Bacteroidales bacterium | reverse complement strand
TTTCTGTTCAATAAACGTTTTACTAATACCATTCTCAAGCATATGCATATACTTCAATCGTTCTGCATAGCCGTGCTTCTTTCTCTTTTTTAACATAACAAAACCCCAAAAGTTTTTGTCTAACTTTTGGGGTTCATGTCATTGTAGGGAAGCGGGACAATTTTTATTGGTTGTAGATTCTATTTCTAGAATTTGAAACCGATTTTTAGGGTTGGAGCAGCCAGAAATCCGAAGTTGTGGCTGTCTGCACTCAAGTTAGACAAACCAGACTGAGGTCTGATTGTAGTAACGTTGTAAGTGTACTGTAGGGCATTTACCTCCAAACCTACAAACATTGCAGGAAGGAAATAATAATCAACGCCTGCATTAACTGCAGCCCTGATGTTGAATGCCTCTCCAACTGAAATACCCATTGATGTTGATGAATATTTCTCGCTATCCATCTCATTAAGGCTGTATGCAAAGCCTACATGACCACCAACGTGGAAGTACAGGTTCTTAACCTCGTTATGGGCGAAATATCTGTCGAAACCTGCATAAACATTGTATCTGAAGGCATAACCCTCTGCTACCGCCTCGTAAGTTGGTACAGAGCCGTCGCCTGCAAAACTGTCCTCGTCAAATGTTCCTATCTTCTCGGCATAGCCTGGGAATGATGTGAATCCCAATCCACCGCCGAAACGTAGTGACCATTTATCAGAGAAGAACCAGTTTCCGTCTATACCCACCATCAGTTTGCTGTCAAACCAATCGGTAGAAAGTGCCTGAACGTAATAGTTGGGCTGGGTAGTTACCACAGGCGCATTCTGGCTAACAAAAGTGTTGGCGCCAAGAGTTGCGGCTACGGTAATGTCACCCTTCTTTGGTCCATTCTCCTGAGCGAAACCACAGATGCACAACATTACAGCACAAGTTAATAATATAAATCTTTTAACCATTGTTCTTCTGTTTTTAAATTAAACAGTCTTTGTTTTGTTGTGTATTGTGTTAATTACTCAGCGTCTGCTGCTGACATTGCTGCATCCAAAGCAGCTTTTGCATCCTCTACAAGTTTAGTGTAAAGCTCAACCTGTGCAGTGTATTTCTCAATGTTAGCCTTAAGTTCTGCAATTAGAGCCTCTTTATATTCAACGACGTTCCTCCAAACAATCTGATCGTTGGCCAAAACAGCCTCCTGTGCCTTAATTGCTTCCTCAGCAGCAGCAATAGCAGTCTCAGCTGTAGTAATGGTAGTCTCAGAAATTTGAATCAATCTGGCAATTGTTACAGCATTTTCACCACTATTTTCTGGTTTATAATTACCTTTTGCAAGATCTAACAAATCTTCAATAGCTGTTAATTTACCCTGCAACTCAGTAACTGCATCGCTAGCTTTTGTTGCTGCCTCTTTAGCCTTGTAGTAAGCATCTACCAAAGCCTGTACATCTTTAATCTCAGCATTCTTAGCAGCGACAAAGTCTCTCAACTCTTTCTCTTTTGCATCCCAGTTGGTTTTCCACTCTTTTGCAGTTGCCAATGAACCTTTTTTACTTGATAAGTTATCCTTAGCTGTAACTACGTCTTTAGTATATTTAGCAAGTAACTCTTCATATTCAGCAGCGACAGGAAGATATCCATATTTGCCTTCCTCAACCTCAGTATAAACTTCATAATATTTTTTAATCCACCACTCAGGCTCTCCAGTTGCGTCCATTCCTGGGGCAAAATCACGGTATGAAATATAAGTATTATTTACAACGTACAAGCCGTTATTAACAAGTTCTCCTGCTGCATTCAAATTCTGATCAGGGATGTTGTCATTATTTGCATCAACCAAGAAATCTGTCAGTCTGAAGTTATCAATTACAGTCCATTTAGTAATTTCACTATTATCATAATTGAATTTCTTATTGTAACCGTAACCATTTTCTTGCATAAATTTATAAATCTCAGACTCTTCGCTAAATAGAGTATTTAGTGTCTCAATACCTTTCTTAGCCGTAGCAAATGCTTCTATCAATGCATCCTGGTTCTCTTTAGCCTTTGCAACGTTCTTCTCTGCATCTGCTAGGTATTTTTTATTATTATCAAGCTCTTTTTTCCTTAATTCTAACTGAGCCTCAGCATCAAAAATCACTTTATTATATGCTTTCTCTACAGCCTCTTTGGCAGCCTTCACTGCTTCTTCAGCATTTTCTACTGCTTCTTCAGCATTCTCAATAGTAAGATCTGCAGCCTCAACCTCAGCCTCGGTAGCCTCTTCTGTTAGAGCCTCTTTTGCATCCTGAGCAGCCTCCAAAGCCTCTTTGGCAGTCTCCAAGTCCTCAAGTTTAGTCTCTTGGTTTGCCAATGCTGAGCGGAAAGCATTCATTGAGTTAATCATATCATTAGACCTGTCCCAATATGGATCAAATTTCCACTCATCATAGTCCTCAGTAGTAAATTTGGCAAGATCCACTTTATTCAAAGTGTCAACCAACTGAGCCGTTGCTTTTTTAACAAGTTCCTCAGATTTCTCAACAAATTTCTGTTCCTTTCTCCAGTTAAGATATGACTCTCTATCTTCTACGGTCTCGTAGACTTCATTATAATTCTCATGAGCCCTCTTAAACGCATAAATAGCATTTCTAGCCTCTGATGCTTTCTCAAAATCTGCTTTGAAACTCTGGAATGCCTCCAATGCAGCCTCTGCCTTTGCCAATTGTTTCTCTGCTTTTTCTACATCCTCTTCAGGATCATTCTCCCCTGCAAGTTTGTCCTTAAAGTCGTTAAGAACTGACTCTTTAACATGATAAGAAATCATATAGCCGTGCGTATAGTTGTTTTTATACAGCCAGTTGGTTTCATCATCATATTGTGCGCTTACGTAACCTATAACACCATCCGCTGAAGGTAGACCATTGTTTTGAGTATTAACACTATTTCCATTTTTATCAAAGTTCATCTCGTTAATGGATTCAGCCATCTTAACATTTGCATCAATTGCAGCCTCTTTTGCATCAGCCTCTGCTTTTTGCTCATTATTTTCATAAGCAATCTTAGCATTTCTCCAAGCCATGTTTGCTTTTACAAGTTCCATCTCAAGAGAGTCAATGTTCATGCCAGCGTACTCGTGATTCTGATAGATAGCCAATTTTGCCTCCTCAGTTGCAATAATCTCTTCTTTTTCAGCAATAATCTTTTCCTGCTTAGCAATCTCAGCCTCGGCAGCCTCTTTTACAGAAACAATCTCATTCTCAACTTTAACCAACTGACTTTTTGCGTCAATAAGATTTCCTTTTGCAGTATTCAAGGTAGCAACATAACTTGAATAAGTATTATACAATGATATCAACTGAGCCTCTAGAGATGTCTCCAATTTAGCCAAATTATCCATCAAGGTTTTCTCATACTGAGCAAGCAGACCTTTTTGTTTCATAATCTCTGCCTCGTATTTTGCTTTAATTTTCTCAAGTTCCAAAGCAAATAGTTCAGCAGCCCTCTGATTTTCCTGCTCTTTGCCATCGGCTAAAGCCTGCTGATAAGCAGCCTCAGCAGCCTTCAAGGCAGCCTCTGCCTGAGCTGTGATTTTTGCAGCTTCAGCCTGGGCGTTGTACAAATTAACCAGAGCTTTCAATTGCTCTGCCTTAGCGTTACGAAGTTCAGTTACCGACTGAGACTCTTCGCTCTCAACGCATGAGATCATTCCAAATCCCATTACGCAAATCAAAACTAATGAAAGTAGTTTTTTCATAACGGTTTGTTTTTTAATTAAGTGGTACAAAATTGTTATTTGTGTAATTATAACGTTCGTTTAAATTCAACCACTTACAACGAATAGCCCCAAGCATCAATCCTGTCTATAAAACGGTATAAAGTATTCCTCTCCACCTTGCAGATTCTGGCAATCCTGCGTTTTGATACACCCGCCTGCAATAATTTTCCAATAAGTTTTTCCTTCCCCGACAATTTATATTTGTTGGGGGAATTTTTCTTCCCTCTGGGGCGGCCGAGAGTAATCCCTTCGGCCTTTTTGCGGGCCAACGCCTCCTTTGTCCTCTGGGAAATGAGATTGCGTTCAATTTCTGCCGACAGCCCAAAAGCAAAGGCAAGCACTTTACTCTGAATATCCTCCCCAAGCCTGTAATTGTCCTTTATTGTCCAAACCCTGCACTCCTTTGTCATACAGATATTTAGAATTTCCATAATCATAAACAGATTGCGGCCGAGGCGCGACAGTTCGGCACAAATGATCAAATCATCCTTCCGTATCCGCTTAAGGAGAGTCCCCAGTTGCCTTTTATTATAAGCCTTTGTACCACTGATAGTTTCCTCTATCCACCCGTCAATCTTGAGATTTTCCCTACAACAGAAATTTTTGATTTCAAAACGCTGGTTTTCAACAGACTGCTTATCGCAGCTCACTCTAATGTATCCGTAAATCATAATTCTAAATGTTAATTATTCCATCGCAATGGCGAGGGATTCCACTTAGAAATTACACCTTTTACTCCATATTTACTGGAAGAAACCAAGAATAATGCGGTAGAAAAATATACTTGTCGGGAAGAAGAAAATAATTACACTCACCACCTTTCCTCCGCATAAAATGACATTTTACGCACAATGGCTAAATGCCGGAAATAATTTGCAGGAAATGAAAACCTTATTATAATTCATTCTTTTTCCCGACAAATATCCCCTCAAATTTGCAATTATTTTAAAAAAATTAGGGCTTTGTTAAAAACTTTATTAATTTAGCAAGACCCTGTATAAATTAAACGAACATTTAAATAACGCATTTAATAATTGCACCATTTATTATTTTAAAACTAAAGCGCAAATCAAAACTGCCTTCTTCTGTTTTGATTTGCGCTTTTAAGTATCAAGCCAATGTGTGCAAAAATGTCTAGCCCAATCTCTTTTTGGCCGGTTTCCTGGCCTTCACCTGCTCGAAGCCTTCGCCATACACTCCCATTACGGTTGAAACAGTAAGGAATGCCTGATGGTCTATCTCCTTTACAGCCGCCATAACCTCATGCATCATATTCTTACGGGTTACAACCATTATTATCATGCTCTCGGATTTTTTATACCATCCTATTGAGTTTATGGCTGTAACGCCTTTGTTGAGTTCAAAGCACAATTTGTTGGCTATCTCTTCATATTTGCTGGTTATTATGAGCATTTGTACAGATTGCTTGCTTCCGGTAAGGATCTGGTCTATGGTGTACGAGAATGCAACTGTAACCACATATCCGTAAACGAGGTCCTGAAGGGTTTTGCCTGGGAGGAACAGGATTGATGAGATGATGAGGAAGTCTGCTATCATGAATACCTTTCCAGGTGGCACTTCCTTGAATTTGTTTATTACCAGTGCTATGATGTCAACTCCTCCGGTGCTGCCTCCTTGTGTGAAGACCAGTGATATGCCCACACCACTCATGGCTCCTCCTATTATTGAATTAATGAGGTTATCCTCTATGTTTGAAGCCCAAGGTATCATGGGGAAAAATTCAAAATAGAGGGTGCTTACCAATACACAGTATATTGTTTTGAATCCAAATCCTTTACCCATAATTATGGTTCCCGCTACCAGAAGCACCACGTTAAGGACAAGGTATGAGTACGATATGGGAATGCCGAACGCATAATTGAGGATAGATGACAGACCGGTAACGCCACCTGCAGTTATTTCATTGGGAATAAGGAACGCTGTCCAGGAAAAAACATACAGGGAAAGGGCAAAGGCCATTACCGTGTATTCCTTTATGGTTTTATAGATTTTGTTGTGCATTGGAACAGAAAAAGGGTGCAGCACCTCTGTGGCTCTGCACCCCCATTAAGATTCATATTATTTGTTGTAAACTTCTACAGCATTATTGAGGAACTGTACAAATGCATCCTTGTCCAAATCATAGCCTCTTGGCTCTACAATCTGGTTTCCTTGTGCATCTACAATAATGTAGTAAGGCATTGCATTAACTTTGTACTTCTCCATTATAAAGTTGGTGTTTATCTTGCCAAGGCTCTTGAGTACCTTTCCGTTTGGAAGGGTTACCCAATCCTCCTGCGGAACCTCTGTCTTAACATCTCCGTAGATTGATACAAAGATGAACTTGTTGTTCAGAAGGTTCTTGATTGCAGGGTCTGAGAACACTCTCGACTCCATCTCCCTGCAGTTTACACATGCAGCACCGGTGTAGTCTATGAATACAGGTTTGCCTGCACCCTTTGAGTATTCCAAAGCCTCCTGAAGGTCAAAGAATCCCGGGATACCGTCTATGTGTTTCAATCCCATATCTGTGAATTTCTTTGCAGGATAATGGTTTGCATGACCTCCCTGGTCTGTTGCACTCTGCATTACCACATTCTGTTTTGAGAGGTTAAAGTCTATACTCTCAATTGGAGGAAGGTATCCGCTCAACGCCTTAAGAGGAGCACCCCACATACCAGGAATCATATATACTACAAATGAGAATACCACTATTGCAAGGAAGAGTCTCTTCACCGACAAATGGTCTTCCGGTGTGTCGTGTGCAAACCTCAACTTGCCCAACAGATACATTCCCAACAGGAAGAACACTACAATCCAGATTGCAAGATATACCTCCCTGTCCAGAAGGTTCCACTGGTAAACCTGGTCTGCAACGCTGAGGAATTTCAATCCAAGGGCAACCTCAATGAAACCAAGCACTACCTTAACTGAATTGAGCCAACCACCGCTCTTTGGAAGGTCCTTGAGCAATGAAGGGGCAAATGCAAATACTGTGAATGGAAGTGCAAATGCAGCCGAGAAGGCAAACATTGTAATGATAGGCTCCCAAATCTCACCCTGGGTACTCTTTATAAGTACAGAACTTACAATAGGACCTGTACATGAGAATGATACAAGCACCAATGTAAGGGCCATGAAGAATACTCCAATAAGACCGCCTTTGTCACTCTTCTCATCTGTCTTGTTTACCATCCAACTTGGCATTGTAATCTCAAATGCACCAAAGAAACTTGCTGCAAATACCATAAAGATGATAAAGAAGAGGATATTTGGAATCCAGTGTGTAGCCAGCCAGTTGAATATGTCTGCTGTTACGGCATCACCACCCAATACATAGGTAAGGAGGATGATTACTGCAATAGGAACAGTGTATAGGGCTACAATAAAGAAACCGTACAATGATGCATACAGTTTACCTTTGCCGTCCTTGCTCTTGAGGAAGAACGAAACTGTCATAGGAACCATTGGGAATACGCAAGGGGTAAGCAACGCTACAAATCCCCATGCAATTGCCTCAAGGATTACGGCCCAAATTGATTTTCCGCCCTCTTTAACAGGGGCAGAAACCTCCTGTGCAGCACTCTCTGTAACCTGTTTTGCAGGGGTAAGCACTTCTGCAGGAACTGCAGCAGTTGTCTCGGCTTTTGCCGGCTGCTGCTCAGTTTTGGCAGCAGGAGCAGATTTTTCTGCAGATGCCGCAGGGGCAGCAGGTGCTGAAGCAGTTGATGCCGTTTTGGCTGCAGGAGCAGCAACAGCAGCAGGAAGATCTACATTCAACTCTTCATCTACTGGAGGAAGGCAACTTCCATTATTGCATGTCTGCCATTCTACTGTAACATTGGCCACAGATGCCTTTGGCAATGTAACCTCAACTTTCTGTGCTATCTGTACACCAGACTCACAGGTACCTATCTCCATTGCAAACATCTCATCGTATGCCTTGTGGGCCTCGGTCTTCAGATAAGGTTTTCCAACAACCTTTACACCATTGCCCTTTACAACAAGGGATGTAGGAATAGGGCCATTCTCATACGGACCCAAATCATAAATGTGCCAGTCGCCCTCTATCTCGCCTGTGAGGACAATCTCATACACATTTTCACTCACTTTATTGGCTTCTGCACTCCACGAGACAGGATTCTCCATCTGGGCAAAGGCAGAAAACGCCATAGTCACAGCCAAAACGGCCAAAAACAATTTTTTTACCATATCTATACTATAAATATTAACAACATTATAATATACACTTTAGAAGAGGATTCCCCTAAACTCAACACCCGGAAAATCCCTCTTCAATCATTTTCTCCTCTTCTTGGACCCCTTTTTACCGGTAACTTTCTCTATAGCCTTTACAATAGTCTCTTCCATAGGTACATAAACCTCAGGATAAGGATGGCAATGGTCTTTAGACAAACCCTCCTTAAGGGCTCCGTTCTCATCTGCAAGAGAAGTATAGTAATCTACATACTCCAGCCCTGCCTCCTGGGCATAAGCCTTTATCATCCCGTTGAGTTCCACTACAAGCGGTGCCGGTTTAAGGTCTGGCCTCCATGAGAAACGGTCTGCAGGGAGAATCGAGCACAAAATAGGAACAATACCGTTTGCACGGGCAATGTCGCACATGGAAATGATATTTCCCATAATGTTCTCCAATGAAATGATACCACTGTTGCGGGCAATGTCATTTATTCCCGACAAAATCACAACCGCCTTTGGCTTGAGTGCCACCACATCACTGTGGAACCTTGCCAGCATATGATAGGTTGTCTGTCCGCTGATACCCCTTGCAGCATATCCATGGCTGCGGAAGAAGTCGGGATGAAACTTCAACCAGTTCTCTGTAATTGAGTTGCCCATAAAAACAGCCTTTGGGGCAACTGTTATTGTATCATTGGCTTCTGCATAACGGCTATACAAAGCCCAATCCTTATCCTGACCCTGTTTCTGTGCATATGAAGCAGAACATATCAGGAGCATCATTGTAACTGAAATCAGCAATCTCATATCAAATAAATTTTATAACTGTCGGCAAATATACAAAAAAAAGCCTCAGATTTCTCTGAGGCTTTTAGAGCGGAAAACGAGGCTCGAACTCGCGACCCCAACCTTGGCAAGGTTGTGCTCTACCAACTGAGCTATTTCCGCATTAAGTAAAGAACTTTCCCGTTTAGAACCCGTTGTTTCCGTTTGGGATTGCAAAGGTAGTTACTTTTTTTAAAGTTCCAAAAAAAACTTAAAAATTTTTAAACTTTTTTGCAGTTCTTTATCTTTTCCCCCCTTAAAAAGTGGGTTAAATTACTGTTTCAAACTCCCTCAAGAAGCGTACATCGTTCTCAAAGTAGTGGCGCAAATCCTTAACCTGCCACTTGAGCATTGCAATTCTCTCCACACCCATACCGAACGCAAAACCCGAATACTCCTTTGAATCTATTCCTGAAGCCTCAAGGACATTAGGGTCAACCATACCGCAACCCATAATCTCAAGCCAACCGGTACCCTTACAGATGTTGCACCCTTTACCCTTACAGATGTTGCAACTTACGTCAACCTCCGCACTTGGCTCTGTAAACGGGAAGTATGAAGGACGGAGCCTTATCTGGGTCTCCTCTCCAAACATCTCTTTGGCAAAAAGCAATACAGCCTGCTTCAAATCTGCAAAAGATACATTCTTGTCTATGTACAGACCCTCCACCTGGTGGAAAATACAATGGGCACGTGCAGAAATTGCCTCATTCCTGAACACACGGCCAGGACATACAATCCTTATAGGGAGAGGCATCTTCTCCATACTTCTAACCTGTACAGATGAAGTATGCGTCCTCAACAGAATGGGGTTATCACCACCGGCAGAAATGAAGAAAGTATCCTGCATATCCCTTGCAGGATGCTCAGGAGGGAAATTGAGGGCACCAAATACATGCCAGTCATCCTCTATCTCCGGCCCCTCAGCCACTGCATAGCCGAATTTGCTGAAAATTGAAATAATCTCCTCTCTTGTAATTGATATAGGGTGTCTTGTTCCAAGATCAAACTTGTCACCAGGTTTTGTACAGTCAAAAGACGGGGCATCGGAACCGCCCATCTCCTCAACTTTCTGCCTAAGTTCCTCAATCTTCTCTGCAGCCTTGGTCTTGAGAACATTGAGTTTCTGGCCAAACTCCCTCTTCTGCTCAGGGGGAACGTTCCTGAACTGGTCAAACAAAGCGGTAATCTCACCCTTCTTTCCCAACAGTTTTACCCTTATTTCTTCCACTTCCTGCAACTTTGCAGCAGTAAGGGAATCTATCTTAACTAGCAAATCTTCAATTTTCTGCTTCATATCAAACAATTTGAGGGTGCAAATCTACAGAAAAATATCTTTTCCTACAATGCTTTTCTTCTTACAGGCATTGTCATGCAGCGGGCACCGCCGCCACCACGTGGGAGTTCGCTTCCTTCAATGGTTATTACACACTTGGCATAATCTGCCGCATCCTTAATGCCTTTAATTATGTCCCATGCAGGGATTATCTCAAATCCGTGCTTGGAGAGTTCTTCCAATGTGTTTACATTTCTGGAATATGAGAGGAGCCTTCCCGGTGCAAGGGCAAAGAAGTTTGCCCCGCTGTGCCACTGCTCCCTCTCCTGGTTCCATGCATCTGTGCTGCCGCCGCAGGCTACAGGTTCAAGATCCATCCCCAGTTCCCTCAGGGCATGGAGAATTGTCGGGATACTCCTTATTTTTGAAACTTTCCCGTTCTCTATTGTTATGTGTACGGTCTGGTACTGGTTGTCCCTGAGCACCAGCGGCTCATATACCATGCATTTGTCCCTGTCCAAAAGTGTGAATACCATATCCAGGTGTATGAATGACTCAGGAGATGAAGGGAGTTGCTGTACAATTATATGTCTTGTCCCTCTGGTATGCTCCTTGCAGAGCCTCCCTATAAGCATATCTATTCCCCTTGTGCTGGTCCTGCATCCGTTGCCTATAATGAGGATATCTTCCCTGGCAACAAGGATGTCTCCCCCCTCCATATATATATCATTGCTCCCTGGAGAGAACTCTTGTGCATTTATAATGCCTCCGCTGAATGCCCCGCTCCCCTTGAAGATTGCCTCCATTATGAGCGATTCCCTCATCCTCACCTTGTTTGCCATACGGCAGATGAGGGCATTATTACCAATGGTTACAGATGCATCCCTTGTAAAGTAGAAGTTGTAGAGGGGATAAAGTGCATAATACTCGTCACTCAAATATGCAGTAAGGGTATTCTTGCGGGCAGGAACACCCTCTATGAGGGCTTTTGCAAGTTCTGCAGACGGCATTGCCATAAGTTCCTCATAATACTCCATGGCCCCCTCCGCCTCGCATATCTTCTTTATGAGGGTCTCCCTCTGGCCGTAGTTTTCCAGCACAGCCTCAAGGAGTTGCGATATCTGGAATGTACGGGTGTATTTCCCCAGTACCCCCTGCAACTGCTCATACTCCGTTTTTGCTATGGAGAGGTTAAGGATGTCGCTGTACAGGGCCCTCTGGGCAGTGCCCGGAGTCATATTCTCTACTTCTGCCCCGGGAGTATGAAGAATAACACCCTCAAGTTCCCCTATTTCGCTCTGTATATTAAGATTGAGTATCTCTGCCATAACTGTTCCACTATTGATATTTGTCAAATTCGTTTACTGTAAGGTCTGTTATTACATTCTTGAACCTCACGCTGTCCCTCGGACATACCAGGAGCACATCATCTGTATTTATTACCATATAATCCTTGAGTCCTTTCACCACAACCAGTTTATCCTCCTCGCTGGAAACAATTATGGATCCCTCCACTTTGTCTATCATGCTGTCTCCCACACTCAGCAGGTTTTCATTCCCGTCCTTCTGCCCCAGGTGGTACAAAGCCTCCCAGGTCCCCACGTCACTCCATCCGAACGAGGTCTCAAATACCCAACTGCATGAGGTCTTCTCCATTACTCCGTAGTCTATGGATATGCCGTTGCAACTCTCGTAGATGGATTTTATATACTCCTCCTCCTCTGCCGTATAGTAGTACGGTACAATATCCTTGAACTGGTTGGCAATGTCGGGAAGATACTTCTCCAACTCCTGTGCTATGGTCTTTACATTCCACACAAAAATTCCCGAATTCCACAGGAACTCGCCGCTCTCCACAAACACCTTTGCCAGTTCTGCATCCGGTTTCTCGGTAAATGTCTTTACACTGTACACTTTGGAACCACCTATCTCCTTGGTCCGTGCAGTATTCACCTGAATGTACCCGTAGCCGGTCTCAGGCCTTATTGGCTTAATTCCAAGGGTAAGCAATTCATCATTTGCCGAAGCATGCTCCAAGGCAGACTCCACTGTACCCAAAAACACATCCTCATTAATTATAAGGTGGTCTGAAGGGGCTACCACAACTGTGGCGTTGGGGTCTTTTTTCTGAAGTTTGTATGTAGCATACGCAATGCATGGGGCAGTGTTCCTGCGGTGCGGTTCCAGAAGGATATTCTCCTGGAGCATCTGCGGCAACTGCTCCTTCACCAGCCCCTCGTACTGGCTGCTGGTTACAACAAGTATATTCTCATTTGGAATTATCTTGGCAAACCTGTTGTAAGTCTGCTGCAGGAAAGAAATTCCTGTGCCAAAGAAATCCAGGAACTGCTTAGGCTTGTCATTTCTGCTTACAGGCCAGAAGCGGCTTCCAACCCCTCCGGCCATGATGATACAATAATAGTTTTCTCTACCCATAACCAATATTACCATTCGGGAGCAAATGCATCCCGTATATACTCTACCTTAAACGCATCTGAGTTGAAAAGGATTGACACCACATCAAAAAACACCTCTTTTCCTCCCGACAATTTCCGGTTCTCCCCCACAAACCCCTTTGCCGCCGCAATTATATTTTTCCTTTTGGCTGCATCTATGCTCTCTAAAGGATCCGTCTGCGACGGGAAATTCCTGCTCCTCACCTCCACAATCCTGATTGTATTTCCATCCTCCATTACCAGGTCCAACTCCTTGTGCCCCCTGTGCCAATTCCTTGCCAACAACTTCATACCCCTCCTCAAAAGGTATTCCAGAGCCACATCCTCTCCCCTTTTGCCCAAATCTTGTCTGTTTCTGCACCACAAATCGTCCATAACCCCCATTTTATCAACTGACTAAGTTACAAAAACTTCTTTGCCTGAGCAAATTTTTAAATCACGTCGCAATTTTGTACAATTTCCTCTTACTGAGGAAATTAAAAAATGGGGGCTACGGCTATTGATGTGACCCCCAAAAGTTGGACGGTTTAACATTATTAAGAGGCGCTCTTAGATTGGAATAAAGCTCGGTATTGCACCGGGCTTTTTCCATTTAGCCTCAGTTTGATCCTATCATTGTTATAATAGTGTATATATCTAAT